>JAXDQC010000196.1:0-32319 GCA_034668045.1 Betaproteobacteria bacterium
AAATGCTTCGGCTCGACCAATCCCTACAACGTGGTGCGCGCGACGCTGAACGGCCTGCAGTCGATGAGCACGCCGGCCGAAATCGCGGCCCGGCGCGGCAAGACGGTCGAGGAAATCACTGCATGAACAAGATCAAGGTGACGCTGCTGAAGAGCGTGGCGGGAATCCGCCGCACGCACCGCGCGACGGTGCGTGGCCTCGGCTTGAAGCGGATCAATCACGCCGTCGAATTGGCCGACACCCCGGCGGTGCGCGGCATGATCGAGAAAGTCAGCTACCTGGTGCGCATCGATGCGACTTAATACTCTCAAACCCGCGCCCGGCGCCAAGCAGGACCGCCACCGCGTCGGCCGCGGCGTCGGCTCCGGCTGGGGCAAAACCGCGGGTCGCGGTCACAAGGGCCAGCGCGCCCGCTCCGGCGGCTTCCACAAGGTCGGCTTCGAGGGCGGACAGATGCCGTTGCATCGTCGCCTGCCGAAGCGCGGCTTCAATTCGCCCACGCGCGACGACGTTGCCGAGGTGCGCATCGGCGACCTGCAAGCGCTAGAGGCAACCGAGATCGACCTCGCCGCGCTCAAGGCGGCTGGGCTGGTTCCGCGCAAAGCCCTCGCCGCCAAGGTAATCCTCGCCGGCAAGCTCGAGCGCAAGGTTTCGCTCAAGGAGATCCGCGTCACCAAGGGCGCGCGCTCGATGATCGAGGCCGCCGGCGGCAGCATCCAGATCACCGAGAAGCCCGAGGCGCCCAAGAAGGTCAAGAAAGAGAAGAAGAAGGCCCAACCCAGCGCTGAGGAAGGCGTCAAGGGCGACGAGGGCGCCAAGGCCTGATGGCGACGGCGCTTCCCAACGTCGGCAAGGGCGCGCGTTACGGCGACCTGAAACGGCGGCTGCTGTTCCTGCTGCTGGCGCTGGTGGTGTTTCGCATCGGCGCGCACATCCCGTGCCCGGGCATCGACCCGAAGGTGCTGGCCGACCTGTTCCAGGGACAGCAGGGCGGCATCCTCGGCATGTTCAACATGTTCTCGGGCGGCGCGCTGTCGCGCTTCACGATCTTCGCCCTGGGGATCATGCCGTACATCTCGGCCTCGATCATCATGCAGCTGATGACTGCGGTGAGCCCGCAGCTCGACCAGCTGCGCAAGGAAGGCGAGTCCGGACGGCGCAAGATCACGCAGTACACGCGCTACTTCACCGCAGGGCTGGCGCTGTTCCAGGGCATGGGCATCGCGATCGCTCTCGAATCACAACGCGGGCTGGTGATCGAGCCTGGCATGATGTTCCGGATCTGCACGACGATCACGCTTGCGACCGGCACGATGTTCCTGATGTGGCTCGGCGAGCAGATCACCGAGCGCGGCCTCGGCAATGGCATCTCGATCATCATCTTCGCCGGCATCGCCGCCGGACTGCCGAACGCCATCGCCGGCACGCTGGAGCTGGTGCGCACCGGCGCCATGCATCCGCTGACGGCGCTCCTAATAGCCGTCGCCGTGCTGCTGGTCACGGCAGTGGTGTGCTTCGTCGAGCGCGGGCAGCGCAAGATCCTGGTGAACTACGCCAAGCGTCAGGTCGGCTACCGCGTCTACGGCGGGCAGAGCTCGCACCTGCCCTTCAAGCTGAACATGTCGGGTGTGATCCCGCCGATCTTCGCCTCGTCGCTGATCCTCTTCCCGGCGACCGTGCTCGGCTGGTTCGGCACCCACGAGGGCCTGCTCTGGCTGTCGAACATCTCGGCGACGCTGACGCCGGGGCAGCCGATCTATGTGCTGCTCTACGCCAGCTTGATCGTCTTCTTCTGCTTCTTCTACACGGCGTTGCAGTACAACCCGAAGGAAACCGCCGACAACCTGAAGAAGTCGGGCGCCTTCGTGCCCGGCATCCGGCCAGGCGACCAGACGGCGAAGTACCTCGAGCGCATCCTGACGCGCCTCACGCTCGCCGGCGCGATCTACGTCACGGCGGTGTGCCTGCTGCCCGAATTCCTGATCCTGAAATGGAACGTGCCGTTCTACTTCGGCGGTACCTCGCTCCTGATCATCGTCGTCGTGACGATGGATTTCATGTCACAGGTGCAAGCCTACGTAATGACGCACCAGTACGAGAGCCTGTTGCGCAAGGCGAATTTCAAAGGCGGTATGCCGGTGCGCTGATGTCGAAGCAAGACGTGATCGAGATGCAGGGCGAGATCGTAGATAACCTGCCGAATGCCACGTTCCGGGTGAAGCTTGAGAACGGCCACGTGGTGCTGGGACATATCTCGGGAAAGATGCGGATGCACTACATCCGCATCCTCCCGGGTGACAAGGTGACGGTGGAGCTGACGCCGTACGACCTGACGCGCGGAAGAATCGTCTTTCGCGCCAAGTAGGAGAGCGACGATGAAGGTAATGGCATCGGTGAAAAGGATCTGCCGCAAGTGCAAGATCGTGCGGCGCAAGGGCGTGGTGCGGGTGATCTGCGAGGATCCGCGCCACAAACAGCGGCAAGGTTGATAACACCTTGTTAAAACAGCTATAATCTCAGGTTCCGCCCGGGGCACGTAAAAATGGCACGTATTGCAGGAATCAACATCCCGAATCACCAGCACGCCGACATCGCGTTGACCGCGATCTATGGCATCGGCCGCGCCCGCGCGCAGGCGATCTGCGCCGCCGCTGGCGTGCCGGTCACGCGCAAGATCAAGGAGCTGACCGACGCCGAGCTCGAGCGCATCCGCGAAGGCGTGGGACGCTTCACGGTCGAAGGCGACCTGCGCCGCGAGGTGCAGATGTCGATCAAGCGCCTGATCGACCTCAACTGCTACCGCGGCTCGCGCCACCGCAAGGGACTGCCGGCGCGCGGCCAGCGCACGCGCACCAACGCCCGCACCCGCAAGGGGCCGCGCAAGGCCGCGATCAAGCTCAACATCCAAGCCGGGAAGGCCGCATAACTCATGGCTAGCCGAAACGCACCGACGCGCCAGGAGATGCAGCAGACCGCTTCCGCGCGCGCGCGGAAGAAGGTCAAGAAGAACGTCGCCGAGGGTATCGCGCACATCCACGCGTCGTTCAACAACACCATCGTCACGATCACCGATCGCCAAGGCAATACTCTCGCCTGGGCGACCTCGGGCAATGCCGGCTTCAAGGGCTCGCGCAAGTCCACCCCGTTCGCGGCGCAGGTCGCCGCCGAGCGTTGCGGCCGCGCGGCGCAGGAATGCGGCGTCAAGAACATCGAAGTGCGCATCAAGGGCCCCGGCCCGGGCCGCGAGTCCGCGGTGCGCGCCCTCAATGCGATCGGCCTCAAGATCGGCAGCATCGCCGACGTGACGCCCGTCCCGCACAACGGCTGCCGGCCGCCGAAGCGCCGGCGAGTCTAGGAGACAAGCGAATGGCGAGAAATCTCGACAAGTGCCGTCATTGCCGCCGCGAGGGCGAAAAGCTCTTCCTCAAGGGAGAGAAGTGCTTCACCGACAAGTGCCCGGTGGAGCGACGCGCCTATGCGCCAGGCCAGCACGGCCAGAAAAGCGGCGCGCGCATGTCCGACTACGGCAAGCAGCTGCGCGAGAAGCAGAAGGTGCGCCACATCTACGGGCTGCTCGAGAAGCAATTCCGCAGCACCTACAAGGAAGCGGCGCGCTCGAAGGGCGTCACCGGCGAGCGGTTGCTGCAGCTGCTGGAATCGCGCCTCGACACGGTCACCTTCCGCATGGGCTTCGGCGCCTCGCGCGCGGAAGCGCGCCAGGTAGTGCGCCACAACGGCATCCTGGTGAACGGCAAGCGGGTCAACATCCCTTCGTATCAGGTTCGCCCCGGCGACGTGATCGAGGTGGCGACCAAGATGAAGGAGCAGCTGCGCATCAAGGCGGCCGCCGAGGCCGCCGCGGCTCGCCACGTTCCAGAGTGGATGGAAGTGGACGTCAAGGGATTGAAGGGCACCTTCAAGGCGCTGCCGCAACGCGCCGAGCTGCCGCAAACGATCAACGAGAGCCTCATCATCGAGCTGTATTCGAAGTAAGTCGAAGTAAGCAGACAGGAGCAGGACCAACAATGGCGCAATCGGGATTTCTCAAGCCGCGTATCGTCGACGTCCAGAACGTCTCGCCGAACCATGCCCGCGTCACCATGGAGCCTTTCGAGCGCGGCTACGGCCACACGCTCGGCAACGCTCTGCGGCGCGTGCTGCTTTCCTCCATGCCCGGCTATGCCGCGACCGAGGTGCAGATCGCGGGGGTCGTGCACGAGTACTCCACGCTCGACGGCGTGCGGGAAGACGTGGTCGACATCCTGCTCAACCTCAAGGGCGTGGTGTTCCGGCTGCACAACCGCACCGAGGCGATCCTGTCGCTGAAGAAGAGCACCGGCGTGGTGACGGCGGCCGACATCGAGCCGGCGCACGACGTCGAAATCGTCAACCCCGAGCACATCGTCGCGCACCTCGCGTCCGGCGGTAAGCTCGAGATGCAGATCAAGATCGAGTCCGGCCGCGGCTACGTGCCGGGCAACATGCGCTACCTGCCCGAGGAGACCAAGGGCATCGGCCGCATCATCCTCGACGCCTCCTTCAGCCCGGTGCGGCGCGTGTCGTACTCGGTGGAATCGGCGCGGGTCGAGCAGCGCACCGACCTCGACAAGCTGATCATGGACATCGAGACCAACGGCGCGATCGAGCCGGAAGAGGCGATCCGCTACGCCGCGCGCGTGCTGGTCGACCAGCTCTCCGTGTTCGCGCAGCTCGAGGGCACCGCGATGCCGACCGAGCAGCCGAAGTCGCCGGCGGTCGATCCGATCCTGCTTCGCCCGGTCGACGACCTCGAGCTCACCGTGCGCTCTGCCAACTGCCTCAAGGCCGAGAACATCTACTACATCGGCGATCTCATCCAGCGTACCGAGACCGAGCTGCTGAAGACTCCGAACCTCGGCCGCAAGTCGCTCAACGAGATCAAGGAAGTGCTTGCCTCGCGCGGCCTTACGCTCGGCATGAAGCTCGAGAACTGGCCGCCGGCCGGCCTGGAACACCGAACCTAGGAAAGAAAGCGCCATGCGTCACGGGACCGGACTCAAGAAGCTCGGCCGCACCTCCAGCCACCGTCTGGCGATGTTCCGCAACATGACGGTCTCGCTGCTGCGCCACGAGGAGATCACCACCACGCTGCCGAAGGCGAAGGCGCTGCGGCGCGTGGTCGAGCCGATGATCACGCTCGGCAAGCAGGCCTCGCTCGCCAACCGCCGTCTCGCCTACGATCGCCTGCGCGACCGCGGCATCGTCGCCAAGCTGTTCGACGACCTCGGCCCGCGCTATGCGAAGAGGAACGGCGGCTACCTGCGCATCCTCAAGACCGGCTTCCGCAAGGGCGACAACGCGCCGCTCGCGCTGGTCACGCTGATGGATCGTGCCGACGCCTCGGCCGAGTCCAAGGCGGAAGAGCCGAAGAAGGGCGCCGAGAAAAAAGGCGCCGAGAAGAAGACCGAAGAGAAGAAAGCCGCCAAAGCCGCCTGATGAGCGGCAGGCTGGCGGGGAAGGTCGCGATCGTCACGGGGGCTGGCTCCAGCGGCCCCGAGCTCGGCAACGGCAAAGCAACGGCAATCCTGTTCGCGCGCGAGGGCGCGAAAGTGCTTTGCGCCGACGCGGTCGAAGCGCGGGCGCAGGAGACCGTCGCGGCGATTACCAAGGAAGGCGGCACTGCATCGGCGTTCCAGGCCGACGTCTCCAAGGCGGCGCCCTGCAAGGCGATGGTCGACGCCGCCGTCGAGCGCTACAACCGGCTCGACATCCTCGACAACAACGTCGGCATCTCGGTGCGCGCCGACGTGCTGGAAGTCACCGAAGAGCAGTGGGACCGCGTCATGGCGGTCAACGTCAAGAGCATCGTCCTCACCAGCAAGTACGCCATCCCGCAGATGATCCGCGGCGGCGGAGGCTCGATCATCAATATCTCTTCCATCGCCGGCCTGCGCGCCAACCAGAGCACCCCTTATTCCACTTCCAAGGCGGCGGTGATCGGCATCACCCGCTCGATGGCCGGCGACCACGGCCGCCAGGGAATCCGCGTCAACTGCATCGTCCCGGGCCTCATCTACGGGCCGATGGTGGCGGGGCGGATGGATGCGGCGCTGCGCGAGACGCGCAAGCAGGCGGCGCCCTTGGGCACGGAGGGAACCGGCTGGGACATCGCCTGGGCGGCGGTCTTCCTCGCCAGCGACGAGGCGCGCTGGATCAGCGGCGTGGCGCTGCCGGTCGACGCCGGCTTCCTGGTGATGAGCCCGACGACGAATGCGCGCCTCGCGCAGCAGAAGCTCTAGCGCCATGGCGAGCCCGCTGCTCGATCCGAAGCTCATCGCCGAGATCCGGCTGGTCGAGCGGACGAGCGGGCAGTCGAACGTGCTGTCAGACCTGGTGCGGATGCTGGAAGCCCATCTCGCGGACTTTCCTGCGGGGTTCGCCGCGTGCGTCGCCCGAGGCGATGCAACCGGCGCGGCACGCGCGGCCCACACGATGCAGGGTTCCAGTCGCCAGCTCGGCGCCGCCGCGCTCGGCGATCTGTTCGCCGCGATCGAGTTGAGCGCCAAGGCCGGCGACTATGCCGAAGCGCAGCGCCGGTTCGCCGGCGGCGCCGCGTTGATCGCGCAGTCCCTGGCGGCGCTGAAACGCGCCTAGGCGCCGCCGGCGCGCATCTCTAGGCGGCGAGGAAGGGTCGCGGCGCCCGCCTCGGCGCAGCCGAACCCTTGATCTGCGTGCGATGCATGATGCGGCGCGCTTTCGGGTCGAATGCGTCCCGCCGGTGCATGGTCGTGCGGTTGTCCCAGAGCACGAGGTCGCCCAAAGCCCATCGGTGCCGGTAG
This sequence comes from Betaproteobacteria bacterium, assembly GCA_034668045.1. Classification (GTDB taxonomy): domain Bacteria; phylum Pseudomonadota; class Gammaproteobacteria; order Burkholderiales; family SG8-39; genus SCGC-AG-212-J23. The sequence continues at coordinate 6,819 of JAXDQC010000196.1, forward strand.
ACCGCGGCGTCGACGAAAGACCAGATTTCATCGAGCAGGCGCTCGGATTCCGCCAGCTCCAGACCCATGACGTAGGCATTGCGCCTGCGCCCGAGATAGAGAGCGGCCTGGCCGGACACCGGATGCGCGATGACCGCAGGATGCGGCGTTCCCACCGAAGTGCGCGGGTCGGCCGAAGCCGATAGTCCCTTGCGCACATATCCGCCCGAATCGTACGTGCCGTCGTGCTTGATATCGCGGTTCCAGATCCGCTCGGCCAGGGTCTTGGGCATCCGGCCGAGTGCAGCCTTCATGCTGCAGAACGACGTATCGCCGCCCTGCGCGGGAATCTCGAGCGCATACAGCATCGATGCGTCAGGAGGGCGCGGCGCATAGCTCATGTCGGTGTGCCACGCGGCGTCACCATCTCCGAGAGCGCCGATCGGCTCGCCCTCCTTGTCGAGCACATTCGAAACGATGTAGACGTCGGGATAGCCTGTTGGCGACTTGCGCCCCGCGCCCTGGTTAGGCGGCGAGTCGAGCTCGCCGAAATGCCTCGAGAACGAGAGCAAGTCGTCGTCGGTCAGCCGCTGCTCGCGGAAGAGCAGCACATCGTGCTGGTACCAGGCTTTCTTGATGGCATCGATCTCGGCCTCGCTGGCGCGGGCAAGGTCGACACCTTCGATTTCGGCTCCCAAGGTGCCCAGCGGACGCACTTTGATGGCAACGGTAGTCATGCTCTCCTTCTGTCCGGTCAATGTACTATTTGCACATGATAAACAAAGGCATAGAGAGTGTAATTGCAAAAGTAGGTCAAGGGGGCGTTCGTTGACCCCCGTAGGGCGATACTTGCCGTGGACGCTTCTTTCCCCGGGGGGAATCTCGCAGTGGCTGACATGACGCTCGTGCTGTGCATCTTGATGAGCGCGTACTTCATTCGCGGCATCACCGGCTTTGGCTCGGCACTGATCTCGGTTCCGCTGCTGGCGCTGTCGCAGCCGCTGCACTTCGCGATTCCGCTCGTGCTCGCGCTCGACTTCACGGCGTCGGTGGTCCTCGGCAGCACCAGCAACGATAAGGCGAACTGGTCCGAGATCAAGATTCTCCTGCCGGCGGGCATGGTCGGCGCCTGCCTCGGCTCCTTCGCGCTGATGACTCTTCCCACGCAGCCAGTGCTGATCGCACTTGGCGTGTTCGTCATCGTGGTCGGCTTTCGCAACGTGTTTGGCCTGCAGCCCATGGGGCGCCTGTCACGCCTCTGGGCCATTCCCGCCGGGCTCGCCGGGGGCGGCGCCGGCGCTCTGTTCGGCGCTGGCTCGCCGCCCTACATCATCTACCTCACCCGGCGGCTGCACGATAGGGGCGAGGTGCGCGCCACGTTCTCGTGGCTGATCGCCATCGACGGCGGATTCCGTCTCTCGCTGTTTCTCTTCGCCGGACTGCTGCTCGAGCCGAGGCTTCAACTTGCCTACGTGCTGGGCCTGGTGCCGATGGCGATCGGACTCTACATCGGCAACAAGGTGCATGCTGACTTGACCCGCGAAGGCATGCTGCGGGTAGTCGGCGCGCTGCTCATGCTGAGCGGCCTGATGCTGTTCCTGAAAGTGGTGATCTGAATGACCTTGCGATGAGAGCGGCACTGATCCGCGCCGCCACGGTCATCGCTGCCGCGATCGGCCTGCATTCCGCGGACGCCGCGGCGCAGCGGACCTACAGCTTCTACGTGCTGAACCAGCGCACCGTGACTCTGGCTGCGCAGTACTGGAACCCGATCCTCATCTATCTCGGCTCGAAAAGCGGCGTTCCGTTGGAGCTCAAGCTGGCGAAAACGGCCCAGGAGGGCAACGCCATCGCCGAAGCGGGCAGATTCGATTTCCAGTACACCAACCATTTCTTCACGCCGGAACGCGATCGCCTCGGCTGGAAAGTGATCGCCCGCCCCGCCGGGCCGGGGATCCGCTCGCAGATCGTCGTGCCCGTCGATTCGCCGGTCAAGACACTGCCCGACCTGAATGGCAAGGATGTCGCTTTCGTGACGCCGGACGGATTTACCGGCTACTTGCTGCCCTACGACGCGCTGCTGAGGGCGAACGTGAAGGTCAAGGTGGTCTTCACCGGCAATCAGGAAGCCTCGTCCGCGCAGCTGCGGATCAACAAGGTGGCGGCGGCGGGCGTGAACAGCTCGGTCATGGCGCGCTACGCGCGCCGTGAATCGTTCGAGTACCGCGTGCTGTGGACCTCCGAGGTCTATCAGGATCTGTGCATCATGGCCAATCCGGCTGTCCCCGCAGACAAGGTCGCCGCGGTGCGGGCCGCGCTGGTCGGCATGGTGAACGATCCGGCCGGTCGTAAGGTGCTCGAGGCCGGCGCCGAGCTGCTGAAGAGCGCGGGCGAGCTCGGCTTCGTCCCGGCCAGCGACCGCGACTACGACAACTACCGCAAGTTCTACAAGACCAGTCTGGTCAAATAGCGTCCTAACCGGGGCAGACGATGGCGACCAAGGGCGTGTTTTGGTTCTGGAACAGCTGGGGGCTGATTCCTCGCCTCATGCTTGCCGTCGGCAGCGCGATCGTCGCCGCCGGAGGCGTACAGACCGCCCTGCTCGTGGCCGAGGGCGCGGCCGAGCAGTCGGCGCGGCTGGCTCGCGAGCAGAGCGAAACGCTCGCGTTCCTGGCGCCGCTGGTCGCCGACCAGGCGCTGCTCGGCGACTACGAGGCGATCAGCCAGCTCCTGAAGGCTCAGGTCAGGAAGGCGCAGCTGGACCGGTTCGTGTGGACAGACAAAGACGGCAAGCAAGTGATCGCCCAGGACGCGCCGGACAAGCTCGAGGCGCCCGGGTGGTTCGCTCGTTTCGCCGCGATCGAGCACGCCGAGGCGTCGATCGCGGTGACCGCCGGCGGCGTGAGCTACGGAGAGCTCCGGGTCGGCATGACGCCGATCAAGTCCTACAACCGGCTCTGGCAGCAGTTCCTGAAGCAGCTGCAGATCGTGGCGGTGACGCTGTTCCTCATGCTGCAGTTCATCTGGCTGATCTTCCGCGGCAACCTCGGCACCCTGCGCATGCTGGCGGAGGGAGCGAACCGTTTCAGCCAGGGCGATCACGCCGTGCGCATCACGCCCGAAGGGGCGCCGGAAGTGGGCCTCGCCGCCGAGGCCTTCAACAACATGGCGAACAACATCGAAGGCCTGATCGCTTCGCTCGGCCGCAGCGAATCCAAGAATCGGTTGCTCGCCACCATCGTCGAGCAGTCGAGCGAGGCAATCTGGACCACTGACCCGGACGGCAAGATCACCAGCTGGAATGCCGGTGCCGCCGCCATGTTCGGCTATGGCTCCGCCGAGGCGGTCGGCCGGGCGCTGCGCGTCGGCGACAGCTCGGCGGAAGAGACCCGCGAACACGCGCAGCGCCTCGAGTCAGGGGAAAGATTCTCTTACGACGCCAAGGCCATTACCGCCTCGGGCGGCATCATCGACATCCAGGTCGCCCTCGCACCGCTGGTCGACGAGAACAACCGGTGCGTCGGCAGGATCGCCGTGGCGCGCGACGTCACGCAACACAAGCGCAGCGAGGAAGCCCTGCGCTTCGCGCGCGAAGCGGCGGAAGCTGCGAACCACGCGAAAAGCTCGTTCCTCGCCCGCATGAGCCACGAGATCCGCACGCCGATGAACGGCGTGCTGGGCATGACCGAGCTGCTCCTCGAGACCGGGCTGACCAGCTCGCAGCGCAAGTACGCCGAGACCGTGCAGCGCTCGGGCAAGAGCCTGCTCGGCATCATCAACGACCTGCTCGACTTTTCCAAGATCGAGGCGGGCAAGCTCGAGCTCGAGAACGTCGACATGGACCTGCGCCGGACGGTCGAGGACATCGCCGAGCTGCTCGCCGAGCGCGCTCACGCCAAGGGCCTGGATATCGCCTGCAGCATCCCCTCGAACCTGGTCACCGACGTCCGGGGGGATCCGCTGCGCCTCGGCCAGGTGCTGACCAACCTGGTGGGCAACGCGATCAAGTTCACCGAGAAGGGCGGCGTCGTGATCCGCGCCTCGGCGCTGGAGCAGACGGCGCAGAAAGTGACGATACGCTTCGAGGTCAAGGACACCGGTATCGGCATCAGCCGCGAGGCCCAGACCCGGATCTTCAAGGAATTCTCGCAGGCCGACGGATCGACCACCCGCAAGCATGGTGGATCGGGGCTCGGCCTCGCGATCAGCAAGCAGCTGGTCGAGATGATGGGTGGCGAAATCCACGTCGAATCCGAAAGTGGCGCAGGAGCGACATTCTGGTTCACCTGCAACCTCGACCGGCAGGCGCGGGCGCGCGAAGGCTCGGCGTCGGAGCCGAGCGGACTGCTCACCGGCGTTCGGGCGCTGATCATCGATGCCAACGCCGTGAGCAGCAACATCCTCCGCGCGCAGATGGGCACCTGGGAGATGGCGGCGCGGGTGGCCGAGACGCCGAAGCAGGCGATCGATCTGATGGCGCAGGCAGCGGAGCGCGGCGTTCCCTACGACGTGGCGCTTATCGACCTGAGACTGCCGGGCATGGACGCCGAGCAACTCTCACGCGCGATCAGGAACCGCGCTGACATCGCCAAGGTGCGGCTGATCATGCTGACGCGCCGCCACGTGGACGCGAAGCACGCCCGCGACGCCGGCTTCGACGCTTGCCTGGTCAAGCCCGTCCGCCAGTCGGCGCTCTACGACTGCCTGGTCGGCGCCATGGCGGGCCGCGTGGCGGAGCCAGCGGCACCTGCTGTCGTCCGCAGGTCAACGCTCGAAGCTCCGGCGGGAGCGCGCGGCGAAGTCCTGCTCGTGGAAGACAACGTCATCAACCAGCAGGTCGCGCTCGGCATCCTGCAGATCAAGGGCTACAGCGTGACGATGGCGAGCAACGGCAAGGAGGCGCTCGATGCCTGGACGCGGCACGCCTTCGACCTGATCCTCATGGATTGCGCTATGCCGGAGATGGACGGCTACGAGGCGACCAGGGAGATCCGCACCCGCGAGCAGGGGTCGGGCAAGCGTGTGCCGATCGTCGCGCTGACCGCCAACGCGATGGCGCACGACCGCGATGAGTGCCTGAGCGCCGGCATGGACGACCATCTGACCAAGCCGTTCAGCATGCAGGCGATGCAGGAGATGCTGGACCGCTGGATCCCCGTGTCGAGCATCGCCGTGCAGCGGCCGGCGGCGTCCGCAGCGCCGCATGCGGAGGTGCTCGATCGGCAGGTGCTGGACGAGCTGAGCCGGGTGTTCGGCGGCGGCAAGCCCGACATGCTCGCCAGCCTGATCAATCTCTACCTTGCGGAGTCGCCCAAGCTCGTTGGCGAGCTGAGGCGCGCCGCCGGTGCCGGCGACGCGGGCGAAATTGCCCGTGTCGCCCATTCACTCAAGTCGTGCAGCGCCAATGTCGGCGCCATGATCCTGAGCCGCCACTGCGCGGAGCTCCAGACGGTGGCCAAGCGCGGCGACACGGCCGAGGCTCGCCGGATAGTGGCGCAGCTCGAGAGCGAACACGCCAGCGTCCAGGCGGCGCTGACTGCGGAATTCGAGGCGCTGTCGGCGAGCAGGGAACCCAAATCAAACTTGAGGATGCAATGAAGCAGGCAATGGCTTTCGTGCTCGGGCTACTGGCGGCATTCGCCGCGTCGGCCCAGGATTGGCCGGCAAAACCGATCCATTTCATCGTGCCTTATCCGCCGGGGGGCGGCACCGATGTCATCGCCAGGATCGTGCAGAGCCGCCTGTCGGAGCAGCTGGGTCAGGCGATCGTCATCGAGAACCGGGGCGGCGCGGGCGGTGCGCTGGGGACAGAGGCGGCAGCGAAGGCCGCGCCCGACGGCTACACGTTCCTGTTCACGCTTTCCTCGCACACCATCAATCCACTGCTCTACAAGCTCAGCTACGACGTCGAGCGCGACTTCAGCCCGGTGACGCTGATCGTCAGCGTGCCGCAGCTGATTACCGCGTCTCCGGGCTCGCCGCTGCAAAGCATGCGCGATGTGGTCGCGGCAGCGAAGGCGAACCCAGGTAGCCTGGCCTTCGCGTCGGTCGGCAACGGCACGCCCTCGCACATCGCCGGCGAGCTGCTGATGCTGAAGGCCGGCATCGAGCTGATCCATGTGCCTTACAAGGGCGGCGGCCCGGCGATCGCCGACGCGCTCGGCGGGCAGGTCCCGCTCGCCATCGTCACCATGCCTGCGGCAATTGCCCACGTGCGCGCCGGCAAGCTGCGCGCGCTCGCGGTCACCACGCTCAAGCGTAATCCCGGCGCGCCGGAGATCCCGACGGTCGCCGAGGCACTCAAGATGCCGGACTACGAGGTCGACTCGTGGTACGCGCTGTTCGCACCGGCGAAGACGCCGGGGCCGATCATCGCCAGGATGCAGAAGGCCGTCGCGCGCACCATCGAGCTGCCGGAGGTAAAGCAGAAGCTGCTCGAGCAGGGTGGCGACACCGTCGGCTCGACTCCCGAGGAGCTCGACCGGGTGGTGAAGACGGAGCTGCGCAAGTGGGCGGAGCTGGTCCGCAAGGCGAAGATCAAGCTCGACTAGGAGATCAGGATCGCGCGGTAGTCGTTGACGTTGGTGCGCGTCGGGCCGGTGACGACCAGGTCACCCAGCTTCTCGAAGAATCCATAGCTGTCATGCCGGGCGAGGAAGGCCTTCCCGTCCACGCCCTTCTTCATGCTCTCGGGCGTGAGGATCGCGCCGGCATTGTCTTCGCTGCCGTCAATGCCGTCAGTGTCGGCGGCGATTGCCCAGATGCCGCCCGTCTCGACGCCGAGCGAGAGCAGGAACTCAGCGCAGCGCCCGCCGCGACCTCCGTCGCCTTCAAGGGTGACGGTGCATTCGCCGCCGGAGATCAGCGCCGCGGGCCCTTTCGTGCGCCGCGCGAGCGCCGCCATTTCCTTGCCGACCTCGCGAGCCTCGCCGGTAATCGTGTCGCCGAGGATCTCCGGCCGGATGCCCTGCTTGCGGAAAACCTCCGCCGCCGCCTCGAGCGAGTGCAGCGCGGTGGCGACGACCTTGTTCTCCGCCGCCACCGACTTCGGGCTCTCGGAAAAAGGCCCGCGGTAGTCGATGCGATACCGGGCGAGGATCGCTCTGGCGTCGTCGATCGTGGTCGAGTCGGCCGCGCAGGGCCCGGAAGCGATGTGCGTCGGATCATCGCCCACCACGTCGGAGATGATCAACGCCACGACCTTGCCGCGGCATGCCGCGGCAAGGCGTCCGCCGGCGATGGCGGAGAGGTGCTTGCGCACCGTGTTCATCTCGCGGATCTCGGCGCCGCTCTTCAGCAGCTTGCCGGTGAGGGCCTTGAGCTCGGCCATGGTCACGCCCGGGGCAGGCAGCGACAGCAGGCTCGAGCCCCCGCCGGAGATCAGGACCAGCAGCAGGTCGTCGGCGCCCAGACGCTTCGCGCTCTCGAGGATCTCGCGCGCCGCGCGCTCGCCGGCCTCGTCGGGGACCGGATGGCCGGCTTCGAGGACGCGGATGCGCTTCGTCGCCAGGCCGTGCTGGTAGCGGGTGACCGCGATTCCCTCGATCGGCACGGCGTAGTGGCGCTCGACCGCCAGAGACATGGAAGCGGCGGCCTTTCCCGCGGCGGCGACGAAAATGCGCCCGCGCGGCGGCGGCGGCAGGTGCGCATCCAGGATTTTCAGCGGATCGGCGGCGGCGACCGCGGCGCGGAAGCTTTCTTCCAGGACCCGGCGCATCAGCTGCCGGGCGCGAACGTCTCTTTGGCGGCGTCCTTGCCGAGCTTATAGAAGCGCGGATAGGTCTCGCGGAAGACCTTCTGGATGTCGTCGACCGGGACATCGGCGAAGCTGCCGCGGTCGCGCAGGTACTCCATGTGGCGGCGGTTGTCCTCGTCGAACGGGTGGAAAATCGAGTCGGTCGCGCCGTCGAACTCGAGCGGCTTGACGCGGAAGCGGCGGCAGAGCTCGAGGTTGAACGCCGGCGTCGCCTTCACCCATTTGTCGCCGATCCGGAACTCGGTGAAGCCGTGGTAGACGAAGAGATCGCTGCCCATCGTCTCGGCGAGGCGCGGGCTGGTGAGGTGGTTCTTCACGTCGGCGAAGCCGACGCGCGCCGGGATGCCCGCGGCGCGCGAGCACGCGGCGAGCAGGGCCGCCTTGCCGATGCAGAAGCCCTCGCCGGCGGCGAGCACCGACGAGGCGGTGAACACCGCTGGCTTGGTGAAATCGAGGAACGGGTTGTAGCGGATCTCGTCGCGCACTGCGTAGTACAGCGAGACCGCGCGGTCGCGCTGCGAGGTGCCTTTTACATGGGCTTTTGCAAAAGCAACGACCGCGGCGTTGTCGCTGTCGACAAAACGTCCCGGCGAAAGGAATTCGCTCACTGGTCGAGCTTCATCAGGCGCCGCGCGCCCTGGAACAGCGCGCTCGACGGCTCGGCCAGGCCGTCGACGACGGAGAAATGATTCTTGCCCGGCATCCGGATGTCGCCGGCGAAAGCGGAGCGCCAGCGCTCGCCGAGCAGGGCGTTCTGGCGGAGGAATTCGGACGATTCGTCGCCGCCGACGCAGGTCATGACCGGCGCGCGCGTCGCGGTCGGCAGGAAGGCGGGGGAGAGGCGCAGCGCCAGCGCCGGGTCGAGCCGCAGGTCCGGCTGCAGGAAGTCGACCTCGAGCAGCGGCCGCAGGTCGTAGACGCCGCTGATGGCGAGGGCGCCTTTCCACAGGTCCTTCGGCAGGCTGGCATCGAGCGACTGCCAGAGGGCGCTCATCATCATCGCCGTGAGGTGGCCGCCAGCGGAGTGGCCCGAGACGTAGAGGCGGTCCTGGTCCATGCCGTAATCCTCGGCGTGCAGCCAGAGCCAGCGGCTCGCGCGCAGCATCTGCCGCACGATCTCGTCCATCGAGACGCGCGGGCAGAGGTCGTAGTTCACCACCGCCAGCGACACGCCGGCGCCGACCCAGGACGGAGCGAGGAAGGAGAAGTCCTTCTTGTCGAGCGAGCGCCAGTAGCCGCCGTGGATGAACATCATGCAGCTGCCGTCGCCCTTGCGCGCCGGGAAGAGGTCGATGGTCTCGCCCGGCGCGTCGCCGTAGCGCAGGTCGAGGTGGCAGGTCATGGTCGCGCGCGCGCGCGCCGAGCCTTCGGACCACTTCGCGAGGTGCTTGGGGTGGTCCGGGACCAGCTCGCGGTTGTTGTACAGCTTGCTGAGCAGTGCCTTGTCGGGAGCGTTCATGCGCGTTTTTCCCGCCACAGCCCCATCGCTTCCTGGCCGGGACGATCGGAGAAGGAGAAGAGCACCGTTTCGCCCGTCGTCTCGAAGTGCGCGGGCGTCCACGAGGGCACGACGAAGGTGTCGCGCGGCTCGAACTCGTAGCTTTCATTGCCGATGACGACTTTCCCTCCGCCCTCGACGACCGAGTAGATCGTGCCGTCGGTGCAGCGGTAGGGCTGCGACTTGAAGTTCGCCGGCAGGAGCTGGATGAAGGCGGCGATGGTCGGCATCGCGTGGCCGCCGGTGAGCGGGTTGGTGAACAGCATCTTCCAGCCGTGGCACGGATCGGCGTCCTGGTCGCGCGCCAGCATGTCGAGCGACTCGCGGCTGCGCGCGTACGGATAGTTGAAGATCGGCGAGGTGCGGCCGAAGGGCGCGGTCGCGCCGAGGGGCACCAGGCCGCTGCCGTAGCGCGCCGTCGCGGCGCCTTCGCTGCGCGTCACCGGCTGCACTTCCTCGGGATAGACCTCGTGGAACTGGGCGGCGAAGAGCTGCACGATGCGGATGTCGAGCCCGTCCATCCACACCACCGGCTCGCTCCCAGGGTTGCCGTGGTCGTGATAGGTCCACGACGGCGTGATGATGAAGTCGCCCGGAACCATGTTCGTGCGCTCGCCATCCACTGCCGTATAGGCGCCCGAGCCCTCGACGATGAAGCGCAGCGCCGACTGGGTATGGCGATGGCTGGGGGCGATCTCGCCCGGCAGGATGAGCTGCAGGCCGGCGTACAGGCTCTGCGTGATGCAAGACTCGCCGCGCATGCCCGGGTTCTCGAGGATCAGCACGCGCCGGATCGCTTCCTTGGCGGTGATGAGCTTGCCCGCTTCGGCGATATAGGGCCGCACGTCCTTGTACTTCCACAGGTAGGGCTTGCAGGGCGTGGAGGGCTCATTCGGGATCAGGGCGTGCAGCACTTCCCACAGCGGCGCCGTGTTGTGCTTGTCCATGCGCCGGTAGAGGTCCTGCCGCGCGCTGCTGGTTTTCGTCTCGGGAACGCTGGCCATTGGAGTTTCCTTCAGGCGGATTTTACGGGCTTCATCCACACCACGGGCTTGCCGAGCGTGCTGCCGAGGGCCTTGCCCTCGGGATCGGCGAGGGCGGCGTCTCGCGCGGTGCGAATGGCTTTTCTTTGTTCAGAAACATCGGTAGTGGCCGGATTCTCGACGAGGGCGTCGACGATGGCGAGGAAGTTGGCCTTGCCGCGGCGATGCGTCTCGCCATAGCCCTTGACGAGGCGCGCGCACTCGGCGACCTCGAAGGCGAGGCCGGCGTCGCGCCGCGCCGCTTCGCCGACCAGCGCCAGCCAGCGCTCGATCAGCTGCTGCTCCTCGCGGTAGCGGTAGCTGAAGGGCCGCCAGGGCTTCAGCCACGCCAGGCTGCGCACCAGGGCGTAGCCGAAGACGCCGGAGGTGCGGATGTGCATGCCGAAGTTATAGGCGTCGAGCTTTCCGTGCTTCTCCGCCCAGGAGATGACTCTTTTTCCCAGGGAATGCGGCAAAACAGAGGCGAATTCCTCGACGCCGGGCTTCAGGTAGTCGATGACGACGACCGGCTCGCCGTCCTTGGCACCGGCTTCTTTCCTGACGCGCTCGAAGCGGCTGGCGCGCGTCTTCAGGTCGGCGACGCGGATGATGTCCTCGTAGGCCATCCAGGTGGCCAGGTGGCGCGCGACGGTCGCCGCGACCTTGGCATCGCCGGCGAGGAAAGGCTTGACGCGCTCGGCGTAGATCTCGGCATAGCGCTCGCCCTGGTAGTCCTTCAGCCGATCCTCGGCGAGCGGCAGGATCTCCTCGACCGAGGTGGCGCGCTTCGGCTTCGCCGCCTGCTCGGGTGCCCGTCGTGTGCCGCCGGCGATCTCGAAGCCGGCGGCGAAGCCGCGCAGGCTGGCCTCGGCGCCGCGCCCGCCCTTGCGGATCGCGCTCTCGCACACCTCGCGCGAGAGGGGCAGCACGCCGCTGCCGGCCATGGCGCCGAACAGCACCGCATTGATCACCGTGCCGTTCTCCTGCGCCAGCTTGCGCATGTCGAACATCACCGCCTTCTTCGCCAGCAGGCCGCCGGCGGCGACCACCTTGTCGCTGTCGAAGCGGCCGTCGGCCATCTGCATCTTCTCCACCGTGGCGTAGATGCGATGCGTGGAAGCGATGAGGGTGGTGCGCTCGGGGCTGACGTAGCCGTTCTGCATCGCCCGTCCGGCCTCGACCAGCTCGGAGGCGACCATGATGTCGACATTGCCGGGGCTTGGGGTCAGGGAGAGGACAGGTTCTTTCCCGTCCAGCTTGTTTTTAGCAACAGGAAAAACCTCGAGGTAATACGTCGTCGCCCCGGTGCGTTGCGCGACGCCAGGGATCGAGGTCGCCTGCGCCGGCAGGCCGCTCGCGGTGGCGGCCTCCATCAGCCAGTCGGCCATGACGCCGCCGCCTTCGCCGCCCAGCGCTGCAATGAGGATCGTGATGGGATTCATAGGATCTTTCCGATGAGCCGGTCCCACAGGTTCGGGTTCTGGATGACTTCGGCGCGGTAGAAGGAGGGGCAGAGCACCGCGGCGTGCGCGTTCTCGCCGCACAGGCCGCAGCCGACGCAGCCGTCGATGACCGTGGCGATCGGATCGGTGCGCAGCGGATCGGGGTTGTCGCGCACCGTCAGCGTCGGGCAGCCCGAGAGGCGGATGCAGGAGTGATCGCCCGTGCAGGTGTCCTCGTCGACGCCGTACTTGACGCGAACGTGCCTCTCACCCTTGGATAATTTTCTGGAAACTTCCGGGCGCAGCCGTCGCTGGCGCTCGAGCTGGCACTCGCCCTCGGCGACGATGACCTTGAGACCCTTCTCCTTCGTCGTCATCGCCTCTTTGTAGGTCTTCGCCATCTCGCCGACGCGATAGTTGTTCACCGTGCGCAGCCACTTCACGCCCAGGCCGGTGAGGGTGTCCTCGATGGTGCGGTCGGAATGCGCGGCGCTCTGGCCGATCGCGGCCTCGCGCGCTTCCTCGGTCGGCGAGGAGATCAGCTCCTGCGTGCCGGTAGCCGAGGCATAGCCGTTCTTCATGATCACCAGCACGCCGTCGCCCTTGTTCAGCAGGTTGGAGGCGACGCCGGACAGGAGGCCGTTGTGCCAGAAGCCGCCGTCGCCCATGATCGCGACCGGCCGCCTGGACGACATTGGCCCGACACCGGCGGCGCTGGCGAGGCTCATGCCGTAGCCGAGCAGGGTGTTCCCTTGCGAGAAGGGCTCGAAGCTGGCGAAGGCGTGGCAACCGACGTCCATCGACACGTGCGGCCGGCCGATCTCGCCTGCGACCAGCTTCATCGCCGAGAACACCGGCCGCTCGGGGCAGCCGACGCAGAAGGTCGGCGGCCGCACTGGCAGCGCGCCGAGCAACTCGGTGGCGCGCGCCTTTGCCGACTGAACCTTGTCGAGCCATTCCTTGCCGGACGACGTGTTGAGATGCGGCGCGTGCTGCGTCAGGAACTTCGCTAGACCGCGCACCAGCGACTCGACGTTGTACTCGCCGGCCATGTGCATCACGTCCTTGCCGTGCAGCTTCGCCTGCACGTCGGCGCGCCGCAGGAAAGTGGAGACTTCTTGCTCGATGAATTCCGGCTGCCCTTCCTCGAGAACCAGCACGGCCCTTTTTGTTTTTGAAAATTCAACAATTTCTTCGGGAACCAGCGGGTAAACGACGTTGAGGGCGAGGATCGGGATGCGCGCTTTGCCGAACGCGTCGGCAAGGCCGAGCGTCTTCAGCGCCAGCATCAGGCCGTTGCAGAGGCCACCCTGGACGATGATTCCCAGGTCTTGTTCTTCTCCGGAAAAAACCTCATTGAGGCGATGCTCGGTGATGAATTTTCGCGCCGCGGGCAGGCGCACTTCCGCCTTCAGCTTTTCCTGCCGGAAGATTGCGGGCGGGTGGGCGAGCCGGTCGTAGATGAACTCCTTCGGCGGCCCGTCGAGCTTGTGCAGCATCGACACGGCGGGAGCGAGGTTGGTCTTGGCCTTGAACGCGCCCTGCACGTGGCAGGCGCGGATGCGCAGCTCCATCATCACCGGCGTGTTCGAGGCTTCGGAGAGCTGGAAGCCTTTCTCGACCATGTCGACGATGGTGGAGAGATTGGGCCGCGGGTCGAGCAGCCACATCATGGACTTCATCGCGAAGGCGTGGCTTCTCTCCTGCGCCACCACGCCGCCTTCGCCGTAATCCTCGCCCAGGACGATCAGCGTGCCGCCCATGACGCCGGCGCTCGCGAGATACGACAGCGCATCGGCGGCGACGTTGGTGCCGACGATCGATTTCCAGGTCACCGCGCCGCGCGCCGGGTAGTTGATCGAGGCGCCGAGCATGGCGGCGGCCGAAGCTTCCGAGGTGCAGGCCTCGACGTGCACGCCGAGCTCGTCCATGTAGTCGCGCGCCTGCACCATGACGTCGAGCAAATGCGACACCGGCGCGCCCTGGTAGCCGCCGACGTAGGAGACGCCCGACTGCAGCAGCGCCTTGGTCACGGCGAGGATGCCCTCGCCGTGGAAGGTCTCGCCGTCGCCCAGGCGCAGCGACTCTATTTCTTTAGTGAACTGGCGTTCCAAAGCTTGTCCCACCAAGTCGGGTTTTGAATGACTTCGGCGCGATAGAAGGACGGGCAAAGGACTGCCGCGTGCGCGTTCTCGCCGCACAGGCCGCAACCCACGCAGCCGTCGATCACCGTTGCGACCGGGTCGGTGCGCAGGGGATCGGGGTTGTCCTTGATCGTCAGGGTCGGGCAACCCGAGAGGCGGATGCACGAGTGGTCGCCGGTGCAGGTGTCCTCGTCGACGCCGTATTTGACTCTGACCACCCTCTCTCCGGAAGAGAGTTTTTTCGCGTTGACTGGCCTGAGCTTCCGTTGCCGTTCGAGCTGGCACTCGCCTTCGGCGATGATGACCTTGAGCCCCTTGTAGTCGCTGGTCATCGCCTCCTTCAGCGTCTTTGCCACCGCGCCGACGCGGTAGTTGTCGACGGTCTGAACCCAGCCGACGCCGATGCCGGCGAGCGCGCGCTCCATGCTCATGTCCGGCGCATGGGTGTCGCTGTGCTGCGGCGAAGAGGGCAGCTCCTGCGTCCCCGTGGCGGAGCTGTAGCCGTTCTTCATGATCACAAGGACGCCGTCATTTTTGTTGAAGACGGTATTGGCGATGCCCGTGGTCAGGCCGTTATGCCAGAAGCCGCCGTCGCCCATCATCGTCACGGTGCGCTTGGCGAACATCGGCTCCACCGCGGAGTTCGAGGCCAGGCCCAGGCCGTAGCCGAGCACCGTGTTGCCCATGTTGAACGGCGGCAGCGTCGAGAAGAGATGGCAGCCGATGTCGGCCGACATATGGAATTTCCCCGTGTCCTTCTCGAGAATCTTCATCGCCGAGAACACCGGGCGCTCCGGGCAGCCGACGCAGAAGCCGGGGGGCCGCACCGGCAGCCCGCCGAGCAGCTCCGCGGCTTTCTGCTTCAGGGCCTTGATGGACGTCAAAGCGCTTTCCTTGTTCAGGAAGCGGGCAATGCCCGTCAGAACCACTTCGCCCGTGTATTCCCCGGCCATCGGCAGCACGTCTTTGCCAAGCAGCTTCACCGCGTTCGAGCCGAACCGCCGCAAGGTCGCGAGCACCTGCTCCTCGATGAACGCGGGCTGGCCCTCCTCGACGACCAGCACTTCCTTCTTGCCGGCACAGAACGCGATGATCTCTTCCGGAATCATCGGGTAGGTGACGTTCATGCAGTAGATCGGCACCTTCGACGCGCCGAAGGCGTCGGCGAGGCCGAGCGTCTGCAGCGCGCGGATGGTCGCGTTGTACATGCCGCCCTGGCAGATGATTCCCCGATCGGACATCTCGCCGGGAAATGTCTCGTTCAGCTTCTTTTCCTTGATGAAAGCGACCGCGGCGGGCCAGCGCACGTCGATCTTGTGCTTCTCCTGCGCGTAGGTCGCCGGCGGCAGGCAGATGCGGCTGTAGTCGAAGTCCGGGTTCTCGATGAAGGCTTTCTTGGAGAGCTTCGGCGCCTGGTTCTTCTTCGTCTTGAACGAGCCTTGCACGTGGCAGGCGCGGATGCGCAGCTCGAGCATCACCGGCGTGCTCGATGCTTCCGAAAGCTCGAAGCCTTGCTCGACCATCTCGACGATCTTCGGCAAGTTGGGGCGCGGGTCGAGCAGCCAGATCTGCGACTTCATGGCGAAAGCGTGGCTGCGCTCCTGGATGATCGAGGCGCCTTCGCCGTAGTCCTCGCCGAGAACGATCATCGCGCCACCCTTCACGCCGGCGGAGGCGAGATTGGAGAGGGCGTCGGAGGCGACGTTGGTGCCGACGGTGGACTTGAAGGCGACCGCGCCGCGCATCGGATAGTTGATCGAGGCGCCGAGCATCGCCGCGGCGCCGGCCTCGTTGGCGTTGGTCTCGACGTGCACGCCGAGGTCCTCGAGAATGCCGCGCGCGTCGTTGAGCACATCCATGACGTGCGAGACCGGTGCGCCCTGGTAGCCGCCGACGTAGGAGACGCCAGACTGCAGCAGCGCCTTGGTCACCGCGAGGATCGCCTCGCCGTGGAAAACGTCGCCGTCGGCGAGCTTGAGCTTCTCGACCTCTTCCTTGAACGAGCGTTCCATTACACGAGCACCTTAGGTAGCCACACCGCGACCGCCGGAACAAAGAACACCAGCGCGAGCATCAGCAGACTCATTGCGATGTAGGGCAGCACCGCCTGGAAGATATGCGCCATGCGCACCTGCGGCGGCGCGACACCCTTCATGGTCATCAGCAGCAGGCCGTGCGGCGGCAACAGCAGGCCGAGCTGCATACAAATGAGAAATAGGACGCCGAACCAGACCGGGTCGACGCCGTATTTCTGCACCAGCGGCATGTAGATCGGCAGCGTGATCAGCATCATGCTCACCTGCTCGACGAACAGGCCGAGGAAGATGAGCAGCAGCATCATCGCCGCGATCACCGCCAGCGGCGAGAGGCCGAGCCTGCCGATCGTCTCCACCAGGCCGTTGCTCGCGCCCGAGAAGGAGAGGATCTGCGAGAACGTCGTCGCGCCGAGGATGATGAACAGGATCATTCCCGAGATCGCCGCGGTGCCGCGAAGGGCGGCGATCAGGTTCTTGACGGTCAGCGAACGGTAGAGCGCCGCGAGCACCATGGTGAAGAACGCGCCGATCGCCGCCGACTCGGTCGGCGTCGCCCAGCCGGCGGACATCGACGCCACCACGACGGCGAAGATCGACACCAGCGGGATCACGTACTGCACAAATGGCCGGAACTTCTCCCAGCCGCGATGCTCGGTGAAGGCCGCCGTCGGCGCGAGCGACGGATTCATCTTCACGCGGGCGATGATGTAGATCACGAACGCCACCGAGAGGATCAGCCCCGGCACCACGCCGCCGATCAGCAGCTTCGAGATCGAGATGCCCGAAAGGCTGCCGAGGAGCACGGTCAGCGCCGAAGGCGGGATGAGCATGTCGACCGCGCCGATCGCCATCAGGGGTCCGGTCGCCATGGTCGGGTGATAGCCGCGCGCGAGCATCACCGGCAGCATCAGGCTGCCGAGCATCGCCGTGGTGGCGATGGTGGAGCCCGAGATCGCCGAGAACACCGTGCCGGCGACGACCGCCACCACCGCGAGGCGCCCAGGCACCTGCCGGATCAGCCGCTCGACGCCCTCGATCACCTTCACCGCCAGGCCTGTGTGGAACAGCACCTCGCCCATGAGGATGAAGAGCGGGATCGGCGTGAGCGAGAAGCTCGCCACCGAGCTGACGCTGTTGCGCGCGAGCTGCACCAGCCCCGGCTCGCCGCCGAGGAAAAGCCACGCGCCGAGCAGGTTGATCACCAGGAACGAGAACGCCACCGGCAGCCCGAGAAAGAGCAGCAGCGTCGAGCCTCCGAGCATCAACCATGCGGCGGCGTCCCATGACATCGCTCAACCCGTCGACACCGCGTCGTCGCGCGGTGCGCGCTCGGCGAGCCAGAGCCGGCGCATGCGGAACAGCATCTCGACGGTGAGGGCGGTAAAGGCGAGCGGCAGGATGCTGAGCAGCCACCATTCCGGCGTCACCAGCGTCTTGATCGAAAGCGAGCCGGCGGCGTAGCTCTGCAGCGCCGCGCGCGCGCTGTACCAGGCGATGATCGCGCAGCAGCCGAGGCCGAGCAGGTCCACCGCCCAATCGAACAGCCAGCCGACGCGCGGCGGCACCGCGCGCAGCACGATGTCGACGCGGATGTGCTGGCCGCGCCGCAACAGCCACGGCGCGGTGAGGAGCGTGACGAGGAACAGCATCGCCTCCGAGATCTCGTTCGCCCACGCCAGGCCCGCCACCCCGGGGACGATGCGCACGTTGCGCAGAAAGACGTCGGCGCAAATCATGAGCGTCATGCCGAAGATGAGAGCGCAGGCGGCGGCTGCCGCAACTTCCAGCAGCCTGCCGTACGCGGTCTCGAGCTTTTCCACTTACTTGGCGAGGACTTTCTTCAGCTGCTCGCCGTACTGCGGGCTCGCCTTGATGGCGTTGGCCCAGCCGATCTCTTTCGCCTTGTCGACGTACTCCTTGCTGGTCTTCGCGTCGAACGCGATCGTCTGGATGCCGGCCTCGGCCTGGCGCTTGGCCTCGTTCTGGTTGTACGACTTCCAGAAGTCGTTCTGCCGCTCGTAGGCGAGCGCCTGGCGGTCGAGATACTCGCGCGCCTTCGCCGGCAGGCCCTTGTACTTGTCGAGGTTCATGATCAGCGACACCTCGGCGTTGTAGAAACCGGGGTCGACGCGGAACTTGGTCTTCTCCTGCCAGTTCAGGTCGAACAGGGCGTGGATCGGCCAGCCGTAGCCGTCGATCACGCCGCGCTCGAGCGCGGTATACACCTCTCCCGGAGGCGTGGTCATGACCTGGGCGTTCATCGCCTGGAAGAACTCCCGGTACACCGGCGTGATGCGGATCTTCAGGCCGGTGAGGTCGGGCTTGTCGATCTTCTTGGTGAGGTAGAGGTGAAAGGGCGTGAACTCCACCACCTTGGCGAGATAGCGCATGTTCGCCTTCTCGGCCCAGATCTTGTTGATCAGGTCGTAGCCGCCGTTCTTGCGCTGCTCGGCGGCGCTCGTCTCCGAGAGCTTGAGGATGTCGGCCTCGGGCATGACGTTGGTGTAGAAGGCGCCGGTGCTGAAGCCGAGGTCGACCACGCCGCTCTGCACCGCCTTGCCGACCTCGAAGGTCGGGATGGCTTTCGGTCCGCCGATGAAGTTGATCTGCAGGACGCCTTTGCCTTCCTGGTTGACCTTCTCGATCCACTCCACCGTGCGCTTCACGTAGAACTGGTTCTCGGGAAACGCGCTGACCAGCCGCAAGGTGATCTCTTGGGCTTGGGCGGCAAGCGGCGCGAGCGCGAGCGCCGCCAGCAATAGTGTCTTTTTCATCGGCCTCCTCCTATGAAGACGAGCAGGTTAGGCGTCCGCTCTGCCATTTGTCAAATCAATGTCACTCATGGTATTCATCATTTCCATGAATGTTCAGGATGTCGACCTCAACCTGCTGCGCGTGTTCGACGCCGTGCTGCAGGAAAGCGGCGTCACGCCGGCGGCGGCGCGCCTCGGGCTGACCCAGCCGGCGGTGTCCAATGCCCTCGCGCGCCTGCGCAAGCTGTTCGGCGACCCGCTCTTCGTGCGCACGCCGACGGGCATGGATGCGACGCCCTTCGCGCGCGAGCTCGGCGAGCCCGTAAGGCAGGCCCTTGCCCTCCTGGAATCGGCGCTCGCGCACGGCCCGGGCTTCGACCCGGCGAGCACCACCCGCGCCTTCCGCTTCTACATGTCGGACCTCGGGCAGATCGAGTTCCTGCCGCCCCTCATCGAGCGCGTCGAACAGCGCGCCCCCGGCGTGCGCCTCGAGGCGGCGGCGCTCGAGGTCGAGGGCATCGGCGCCGCGCTCGCCTCCGGCACGCTCGACCTGGCGGTGGGATTCCTGCCGGCGCTTGGGCCGCCCATCCAGCGGCGGGCGCTGTTTCGCGACCCCTACGTGTGCCTGATGCGCGCCGATCACGAGATCAAATCGCTGACAAGAAAGAGATTCCTGGACGCGGCGCACATCCTCGTTTCCTACCGCGGCGGTCACCGCGTGATCGAGGAGGCATTCGAGCGCGCGGGCATTCGCGTCGCCCTGCGCGTGCCGCATTTCACGGTGGCGCCGATGGTGCTCGAGCGTACCGACCTCCTCCTTACACTGCCGGCGCGCGTGGCGCGCGTCTTCGAGCGCGGCGGCAAGCTGAAGTCGCTACCCGTGCCGCTGCAGATTCCCGTCGCCGACGTCGGCGTGCACTGGCACGAGCGCTTCGAAGCCGACCCCGGCAACCGCTGGCTGCGCGAGCAGGTGATCGAGCTCTTTTCGGGCTAACCCCAGATTTCGCGCGAGACCTCGAGCACGAGCTCGAGCTTCCTGCGCGTGTCGTCCTGCGTCACGGTCTGGCCGCTGCCGCCGCCGCTCGAGAAGCCGCACTGCGGCGAGAGGCCGAGGCGCTCGAGCGGCATGAACTTCGCCGCCTCCTCGATGCGCCGCTTGAGCTCGTCCTTGCTTTCGAGCTGCGGCGTCTTGGTGGACACCAGGCCGAGGATGACCGTCTTGTTCCTCGGCACATGGCGAAGCGGCGAGAAGTCGCCGGCGCGTGCGGTGTCGTACTCGAGGCAATAGACATCGGCATTCATGCGGTTGAAGAGCACATCGGCCACCGGGTCGTAGCCGCCTTCCGCCATCCAGGCGCCCTTGAGATTGCCGCGGCACAGGTGGACGGCGACTTTCATGTCCTCCGGCTTGCCTGAGATCGCGTCGTTGAAAAGCCGCGCATAGCGCTCGGCCAGCTCGTCCGGGTTCTCGCCGCGGGCAAGCACGTCGTTGCGCGCCTTGACGTCGCAGTTGCAGGGCAGCGCCGTGTCGTCGAGCTGGAGGTAGGTGCAACCCTCCTTGGCCAGCTCGGCGATCTCCTGCCGATAGATATTTTTTAAATCTTCAAAAAACATTTCCCGGTCGGGATAGACGCTGGTATCGAAGGCCTTCGGCCCGAGGAACCAGTGCATCACGTCCGGCGCGGCGATGGTGACTTTCGGAACTCCACGACGGACGGCTTTCTTCAGAAAAGCATAGTCATCCGCGACGATGCGCCGCTTGCGGCGCAGCTTCGATTTTGCGTAAGGCGAGGCGGCGATGCCCATGACGCCGGTCTCGTTGCGAAAGCCGAGCGTGCCGTCGCGCAGGCCGAAGCCTTCGACGGCGTCGATGAAGCCCGCCGACCAGCTGCGGCGGCGGAACTCGCCGTCGGTGACGCTCGGCAGGCCGATCGATTCCTGGAAGGCGACGATCTCGCGGATGCAGTCGTCCTGGACCTGCCTGAACTGCTCGTCGTTCAGATTTTTCGCCTTGTGCGCGCGCGCGGCCTCGACGAGACGCACGGGGCGGACGAAACTGCCGATATGTTCCGCGTGGAAAACCATGAGAATTAGAATTCTCGCATGACCCTCTTTCGAGCCGACCACATCGGCAGCCTGCTGCGTCCGAAGAAGCTGCGCGAAGCGTTTCGGGCGCTGCAGGGACCGGCTCTGCGTGCCGCGCAGGACGAGGCTGTCCGCGAAGTGGTCAAGCTGCAGAAGGATTGCGGCTTGCAGGTGATCACCGACGGCGAGTTCCGGCGCGTTTCCTACTGGGAAAAGTTCGTGCGCCTGACCAAGGGCCTCGAGGTCAGGGACGCGGACTTCACCTTCCACGACGCCGAAGGCCACGAATCGAAGTTCACCGCGCCCTACGTCAGTGGAAAAGTCTCGCGTAGCGAGCCCATCACGCTGGACGAGCTCGGCTTCGGCAACACGAAGATCACCATGCCGGCGCCGTCGACCATGCACTTCTATCGGCACAACGACTGGG
The DNA here is from genome assembly GCA_034668045.1 of Betaproteobacteria bacterium. Classification (GTDB taxonomy): domain Bacteria; phylum Pseudomonadota; class Gammaproteobacteria; order Burkholderiales; family SG8-39; genus SCGC-AG-212-J23. The sequence goes on from JAXDQC010000196.1 coordinate 27,961, forward strand.
GGAGCGCCTACGACAGCGCGGAAGCTTTCTTCCGGGATCTCGGCAAGGTCTACCAGGCGGAGATCGCGGACCTGGCGAAGGCCGGATGCAAGTACGTGCAGCTCGATGAAGTGGCCGTGGCGATCCTGTGTGATCCTGCGGCTCGCGAAAAGGTGAAGGATGCCGATCGGCTTGTGGATCTCTATATCGATGCCATCAACGAGGCGGTCAAGAATCGCCCACCCGGAATGACGATCGGCGTGCACGTCTGCCGCGGCAACTACAAGGGCATGTACCTCTCCGAAGGCGGCTACGACTCGGTGGCGGAGAAGTTCTTCGGCCGCACGAACGTCGACCATTTCCTGCTCGAGTTCGATACCCCGCGCGCCGGCGGCTTCGCGCCGCTGCGCTTCGTGCCGAACGGCAGGGGGGTCGTGCTGGGACTGGTCAGCTCGAAGACGCCCGAGCTGGAAGAAGTGGATCTGTTGAAGAAGCGGACCGAGGAGGCCGCGCGCTACGTCGACATGGCGCACCTCGCGATCAGCCCGCAGTGCGGCTTCGCCAGCACCATGGGCGGCAATCCGGTGACCGAGGCCGACGAGCGCGCGAAGCTGAAGCTTTGCGTCGACGCGGCACGCGCAATCTGGAGATGAAAGTCCTGGTGGTCGGCGCCGGTCCTGCCGGCCTCTATCTGTCCTATCTCCTGAAGAAGCAAACGCCGGACTGCGAGGTTCGCGTCCTCGAGCAGAACCCGCCCGACGCGACCTTCGGCTTCGGCGTGGTGTTCTCCGACCGGGCGCTCGAGTTTCTCCAGGCCGACGATCCGGCGACCTATGAGCTCATCACCCGGGAGCTCGAGGCCTGGGTCGATCTCGTGGTCGTGCATCGCGGCGAGCGCAATGTCATCGACGGCATCGGCTTCGCCGCCATCGGCCGGCTGCATTTCCTGCGGCTGATGCAGCGCCGGCTCGCGAGCGTCGGCGTGACGCCCGAGTACGGCCGCGCGCTCGACGCCGCCGACCGGTTCGAGGACTACGACCTGGTGGTTGCCGCCGACGGCGCCAACTCCGCCGCCCGCCGCCGGCGGGACTTCGGCACCCGCATCAGCCATTGCAGCAACAAGTTCTCCTGGTACGGCACGCCGCGGCGCTTCGAGAAGCTGACCCAGACCTTTCTCGAGAGCGAGCAGGGCACGTTCAACGTGCATCACTACCGGCACGCCCCGGACATGAGCACGTTCGTCGCCGAGTGCGACGCCGTCACCTGGCAGCGCGCCGGCTTCGCCACGATGGGGGAAGACGAGACGCGGGCATACCTCGAGCGCGTCTATGCCCCGGTCCTGCAAGGCGCGCCGCTCGTCTCGAACAAGTCGATCTGGCGCAATTTTCCCAATGTCCGGAACGAGCGCTGGTCCGTCGGCAACCTCGTCCTCATCGGCGATGCGCAGCGGACGGCGCATTTCTCGATCGGCTCCGGAACCCGGCTGGCCATGGAAGACGCGATTGCCCTCGTGAAAGCTCTCCAATCGGGCCCAGCAGTGGAGAAGGCGTTGGCAACCTTCGAAGCCGCGCGCCGGCCGATCGTGGACAAGCTGGTGGCTGCGGCCGATTCGAGCGGTGCCTGGTACGACCGCTTTCCGGAGCACATGAACCTGTCCCCGCGAGAGTTCGCCTGGAGCTATATTCAGCGCAGCGGGCGCATCGATCCCGCGCGCCTGAGGAAGACTTCACCGAGATTCGTCGATGGCTAAGAGCGTCCTTTTCCCGACCACGCTGGTCGGCAGCTACCCGCAGCCGGAATGGCTGATCGACCGCCAGAAGCTGGCCGGCCGCTTCCCGCCGCGCGTGCGCGCGCGAGAGCTTTGGCGTATTGAAAAAGAATTTCTGGCAGAAGCACAAAATGATGCGACGGTCCTCGCCATCCGCGCGCAGGAGGAGGCAGGCCTCGACATCGTCAGCGACGGCGAGATCCGGCGCGAGAGCTACTCCAACCGCTTCGCCACCGCGCTCGAGGGCATCGACATCGACAACCCCGGCACGGCGCTCGACCGCTCGGGGCACCCTAATCCGGTGCCGCGCATCGTCGGCAAGATCCGCCGCAAGCACGCGGTCGAGGTCAACGATCTCCTTTTTCTGAAAAAAAATACCGACCGGAAAACGAAAATCACCGTTCCCGGTCCTTTCACGATGTCGCAGCAGGCGCAGAACGACTTCTACAAGTCGCCGGAGGAAGCGGCGATGGACTACGCCGCGGCGGTGAACGAGGAGATCCGGGAGCTCTTCGCCGCCGGCGCCGACGTGGTGCAGATCGACGAGCCCTACATGCAGGCGCGGCCGGACAAGGCGCGCGAGTACGGGTTGAAAGCGCTCAACCGCGCCCTCGAAGGCATCAAGGGGGAGACCGCGGTGCATATCTGCTTCGGCTACGCCGCGATCATCCACGCACGGCCGTCAGGCTACTCATTCCTGCCCGAGCTTGCGGGCTCGCCGGTCAAGCAGATTTCCATCGAAACGGCGCAATCCAATCTCGATTGTTCCGTCTTGACTTCACTAAATAAAAAAATCATGGTGGGCTGCATCGACCTCTCCGACATGAAGATCGAGACGCCCGAGGTGGTCGTGACGCGGCTGAGGAAGGCGCTGAAGCACCTCAAGGCCGAGGACGTGATCGTCGCCCCCGACTGCGGCATGAAGTACCTGCCGCGCGAGGTGGCGTTCGGCAAGCTCCAGGCGATGGTCGAGGGCGCCAAGCGCCTGCGGAAGGAATATGGCGGATAAGGAAAAGAAGGGCTTCGCGAAGGGCCTCACCAATTACGGCGATCCGGCGTTCTCGCTCTATCTGCGCCGCTCCTTCGCCAAGAGCATGGGCTACTCCGGCGAGATGCTGGCGCGGCCGGTGGTCGGCATCGCCGATTCGAAAAGCGGCTTCAACAACTGCCACCGCCATTTCCCGGAGCTGATCGACGCGGTGAAGCGCGGCGTGCTCGCCGCCGGCGCGCTGCCGATCGAGTTCCCGACCGTGTCGCTCGGCGAAGTGTTCCTCAGCCCGACCTCGATGATGTTCAGGAATCTCATGGCGATGGACGTCGAGGAGATGATCCGCGCCCAGCCCATGAACGCCGTGGTGCTGGTGGGCGGCTGCGACAAGACCGTGCCGGCGCAGCTCATGGGCGCCGTCTCGGCCGACTTGCCGGCGGTGCAGCTCATCGCCGGGCCGATGATGCCGACCTCCTTCCGCGGCGAGCGCCTGGGCGCCTGCACCGACTGCCGTCGCTTCTGGGCGATGCACCGCGCCGGCAAGGTGGACGCAGCCGAGATCGAGACCATCGAGGGCAATCTCGCCACCACCGCCGGCACGTGCGCCGTCATGGGCACGGCCTCGACCATGGCCTCGATCGCCGAGGCGCTCGGCATCGCCCTGCCGAACAGCGCGGCAATTCCGGCGGTGCATTCCGACCGGCTGCGCGCGGCCGAGGAGTCGGGGCGGCGCGCGGCGCTGCTCGCCCAGTCGCCGATCCGTCCGAGCCAGATCATCACCGAGAAGTCGGTCGAGAACGCGCTGCGCGTGCTGCTCGCGATCGGCGGCTCGACCAACGCCATCGTGCATCTGACGGCCATCGCGGGCAGGGCCGGGATAAAGATCGATTTGCACCGCTTGAACCAGCTCTCCGACTCCACGCCCGTTCTCGTCGATCTCAAGCCCACCGGCCAGTACTACATGTCCGACCTCTACGCCGCGGGCGGCGTCGCCGCGGTGCTGCGCGAGCTCGCGCCGCTGCTGCACCTCGATTGCCTGACCGTGTCGGGACGCACGCTGAAGGAAACCCTCGCCGATCATCCCGCCTGGGTCGATCGCGCCGTCATCAGGCCGCTTTCAGAGCCGCTGTCGAAGCAGGGCGGGCTGGTGGCGCTGTTCGGGTCGCTGGCGCCCAATGGCGCCATCCTCAAGCGCTCCGCGGCCGACGCGAATCTGTTCGAGAAGGAGGGCCGCGCTGTCGTCTTCTCCTCGCTCGACGATCTGGCGGCGCGCGTCGACGACCCGGCGCTGGACGTCAAGGCGGACGATTTCATGGTGCTGCAGAACGCCGGCCCGAAGTCCGGCTATGCGATGCCGGAGGCGGGCTACCTGCCCATCCCCTCGAAGCTGGCGAAGGCGGGCGTGAAGGACATGGTGCGCATCTCGGATGCGCGCATGAGCGGCACTGCGTACGGGACGATCGTCCTGCATGTCTCGCCGGAGGCGGCGATAGGCGGGCCGCTCGCGCTGGTGAAAAATGGCGATCGCATCAAACTCTCTGTGAAGGACAGAAAGATCGAGCTCCTCGTGTCCGAGGACGAACTGCGGAAGAGAAAAAGCGCCTGGAAGCCCCCGGTTACGGCA
>JAXDQC010000197.1:0-18743 GCA_034668045.1 Betaproteobacteria bacterium
GCGTCATCCGCCGCGCCGATTGATAAAATCTGCCGATGGCAATTGAAGTCATCGAGCACGGCGGGATTCGCTACGCGGAAGTGATCCGCGCCGACCTGACCGTCAAGAAGACCACCTTCTTCTCGCCGGCGGAGTCGTCTTTCCAGTTCGGCCTGCTCGCGCACGAGGCGGGCTATCTCGAGGAGCCGCACTACCACCGCGAGTTCTCGCGCACCGTCACCGACCTGCAGCAGATGTTCGTGGTGCAGAAGGGCGTGGTCGGCGTGCTGCTGTATCGCGACGACGGCTCGCTGCTGGGCGAAGTCATCCTCAACCCCGGCGACGCGATCGTGCTGGTGCACGGCTCGCACGCGATCCGCGTCATCGAGGACATGCAGTGCATCAGCGTCAAGCAGGGCCCGTTCATGGGCGTCGAGTACGACAAGGTGGTGATCAAGGTGAAGGAATGATTCCGGTCTTCGAGCCGGACATTTCCGAAGAAGATATCCAGGCCGTCGCCAGCGCCGTGCGCCGCGGCGAGATCTCCGGATCCTTCGGCGAATCGATTCCCGCCTTCGAAGCCGAGTTCGCGAAGTACTGCGGACGCAAATACGGCGTCGCCTGCTCGAGCGGCACCACCGCGCTGCAGCTCGCGCTCAACGCGATCGACATCGGCGAGGGCGACGAGGTGCTGATGAGCGCCTCGACCAACATCGCCACCGCGCTCGCCGCCTACCACCTGGGCGCGGTGTCGGTGCCGGTGGACTCCGAAGACCGGACCTGGAACCTCGACCTCGATCTGGTCGAAAAGCTGATCACGCCGCGCAGCAAGGCGATCATCCCGGTGCACCTCTACGGCCACCCGGTGGCGATGGACCGGCTGATGGAGATTGCCGGCAAGCACAAGCTCGTGGTCGTCGAGGACTGTGCCGAGTCGCACGGCGCGACCTGGAACGGGCGCATCAGCGGCGCGTTCGGCGAGATGGCCTGCTTCAGCTTCTACGCCAACAAGATCATCACCACCGGCGAAGGCGGCATGGTGCTCACCGACGACGCAAGGCTCGCCGAGCGGCTGCGCTCGCTGCGCAACCTCGCCTTCGGCAAGCCGCGCTTCCTGCACCAGGAGGCGGGCTACAACTTCCGCATGACCGGCATGCAGGCCGCGCTCGGCCGCTCGCAGCTGAAGCGCATCGACAAGCTGATCGGCGAGAAGCGGCGCGTGGCGCAGACCTATAACAAGCTCCTCGCCGACATCCGCGGCCTGCGCACGCCGCCCGAGCTGCCGGGCGCGAAGAACGTGTACTGGATGTACGCCATCACCGTCGGCGAAGGCTTCCCGCTCAGCCGCGACCGGCTCGCCGAGGTCCTGGCGAAGAACGGCGTCGAGACGCGCACCTTCTTCTGCCCCATGAACCAGCAGCCGTTCCTGCGCAAGCAGCCCGGCTTTCGCGACATCCCCTGTCCCGTCGCCGAGCGCTTGTGGCAGACGGGCCTGTATTTGCCGAGCGCCTGCTCGCTCCAGGAAGCCACGCTGCGGCAGATCTCCGACCTGATCCGCCGGGCGAGCTGACGCGTGCGCGTCGGCGTCTTCAGCGGTGCCCGGTCCCCAGAGGAGGGCGGCGGCTACGTCTTCGGCCGGGAAATCCTTCAGGCGCTGCGCGCGCTCGCCCGCGAAGCGAAGCATGAATTCGTCGTCATCGAAGGCTCGCCCTCGCCGTGGGGGCGTGCGAAGGAGGCGCTGTGGCGGCACTCCTCGGCCGCGCGCGCGCATCTGCCGGCCAGCGGATGGCTGCAGAGCGAGGCGGATCGACGGCAGATCGATTTCCTGTGGTTCCTGACGCCGGCGAGCTACTTCCTCGAGGTTCCCTACGCGGCGATGGTCTGGGATCTGCAGCATCGCGCCATGCCGTGGTTCCCGGAGCTGACGGGCGCAGGCGAATGGGAGCGGCGAGAACGGCTCAACGCGCTTTTCCTGCCGCGGGCATCGCTCGTGATCACCGGCACGCAAGCCGGTGCCGACGACATCGAGCGGGCCTACGGCGTGGCCCGGCAGCGAATGATCCTGCTTCCCCATCCGACGCCGAGCTACGCGCTCAATGCAGGCGTGGTGGAGAAACCGCGGGCATCTCCTGCGCCGCTCATCTTCTATCCCGCGCAGTTCTGGCCGCACAAGAACCACTCGGCGCTGATCGAGGCCCTGGCCCTGCTGAAGAGCAAGCACGGGATCGCCGCCACCCTGGCGCTCACCGGCGCCGACAAAGGCAACCGCGCGCATTGCGAGCGGACGGCCGATCGGCTCGGCGTGCGGGAAGCGGTGCGCTTCCTCGGTTTCGTTTCCACCGACCAGCTGATCGGCCTGTATCGCGAAGCCGCCGCTCTCGCCTATGTCTCGTTCGGCGGGCCGGAGAACCTGCCGCCGCTGGAAGCGTTCGCGCTCGGCTGTCCCGTCGTCGCCGCCGATGTCCCGGGCGCGGGCGAGCAGCTCGGCGATGCCGCGCTGCTCGTCGATCCGCGCTCGCCGGCGGCGATCGCCGAGGCGCTCGCCAGGGTGATCACCGATCCGGCGCTGGCCGACGGGCTTCGCGGTCGCGGGCGCGAGCGGGCGAGAAGCCGCACCGCGGAAGGATTCGTGCGTTCGATGTTCGCCTGGCTGGACGGCTTCGAGCGCGAGCGCCGGGCCTGGCCGCTCTCCAGCGAAGGCTCATGACCATCCCGGTGTCGGTGGTGATCGCGACCCGCAACTGCGCGTCGTCGCTGCAGCGCTGCATCGACAGCATTTCAGCTCAGTCGGGCGTGCAGGTCGAAACGATCGTCATCGACGGCGCATCTGCCGACGGCACTGCGCGCCTTCTCGCCGAGAACAAGTCGCGCGGCGCGATCGCCGACTACGTTTCCGAGCCCGATAGCGGCGTCTATGCGGCGTTCAACAAGGGCGTGCGCCGCGCCGGCGGCGAATGGATCACCTTCCTCGGTTGCGATGATGTTTTCCACGACCGGTTCGTGTTGCGCGACCTCCTTTCTTCCGCCTCCGGCCGAGTCGTCTATGGCAGGGTCAACCTCATTTCCGCCTCCGGTGAAGTCGTCGACACGGTCGGCGGGCCCTGGTCCAGGGAGTCCTTCCTGCAGGGGGCGAGCCTTCCCCATCCCGGTTGCCTTCACCATCGCTCGCTCTTCGAGACGCGGGGGTTCTTCGACGAGTCGTACCGCATCGCCGGCGATTACGAGCTCCTCCTGCGCGAGCTTCTGCATTCCGAGCCGCGCTTCGTCGATCGGCTGCTGGTCGACATGCGGCTCGGCGGCCTGAGCCGCAACCCGCAAACGGTGCCCATAGTGCTCGAGGAAGTCATTCGCGCGCGCGAGGCGCACCGGCTCGGGCCGCCGCCTGCGAAGCTGAACCGCGCGCTCCTGCTGAGCCGTACCGCCGCGGCGGTCCACGCGCTGGTCGGCAGGCGCCTGTTCGGCGTCCTTGCCGATGCCGGCCGCGCTCTTCGCGGCAAGCCGCGCGTCTGGACGCGCTAGGGTGGCCGAGACCGTCTGCATCCTCGGGGCGGCCGGATTCGTCGGCGCGCGCGCCCTGCGCAGATTCACCGCGGGCGGCTGCCGGGTACGGGTCCTGGCGCACCGGCGCGAAGTCCCGGCGAACGTCGACATCGTTCGCGGCGCCGCCGACGACGCGGGCGCGCTCGAGCGGGCGCTCGTCCCGGATTGCGTGGTCCTCAACTTCGTCTACGGCGGAGCCGACGACGCGCGCCGCATCGCGCAGGCGATCGGCGCGGCTTGTGCGAGGCGCAAGGTGCGCCGCCTGGTGCACATCAGCAGCATCGACGTGTACGGCGCGACCCCCGGAACGCTCATCGATGAGCGCTCGCCCTGCCAGCCCGAGACCGAGTACCAGCGCGCGAAGCACGCCTGCGAAGAGATCGTCGCCGCTGCAGCGCGCTCGGCTTACGAGCTCGTCATCCTCCGGCCCGCCGCGGTGTTCGGCCCGGGCGGGCGCAACCTCGAGTCGCTCGCCCTGCGCACCCTCGGCGACGCGTGGCCAAGGCGATACCTGCGCGCCTGCGTCATGGGCCGCCGGCGGATGCACGTCGTCGACGTCGAGTGCGTTGCCGCGGCGGCGCAATGGGCAGCGTCCGCTCCGCTTGCCGAGGCCGGCGAGCGGTTCATCGTCTCGCAGGACGACGAGCCGCAGAACGAGTACGCCGCGCTCGAGGCATTCTTCGCCGAGCGTTTCGGGCGCTCGCGCTATCCGCTGCCGCCCGTGCCGCTGCCCGGCGGCTTGCATCGCCTGGCGCTGAGACTCGCGGGTCGCAGCGACGCGGAGCCGCGGCGTCGCTACAGCGGCGCCAAGCTCGCGGCGCGCGGCTTCGCGGGGCCGCGGCCGATGGCGGAAGCGCTGGACGAATACGCGGCCTGGATCCGGCAGCGGATCGAGGGCTGAAGCGGTGCGCGTCCTCAGCGTCAGCGCGCTCCTCGACCCGGTGCTGGGCGGCGGCACGGCCGAGCGGACCGTGCAGCTTGCGCGTGCGATGTCGCGCGGCGGCCTGCAGGTCGAGGTCCTGGCGACCGACGCCGGGCTGGATGCCGGCAAGCCGATGCCCCGCCTCGGCGGCGTCGCCGTGAATCTGCTTCCCTGCCGCAGCAGGCGCTTTCTCATTCCGCGCGCCGGGCCGGGGCAACTCGATCGCCTGGTCGCCGGTACCGACATCGTGCATCTCTGCAACCACTGGACGGTGCTCAACCTCATGGTCGCGCAGGCGGCGCGCCGGCAGGGGAAGCCCTACGTCGTCTGTCCGGCGGGCGCGCTGCCCCTGTTCGGGCGCTCGCAATGGCTGAAGCGCGCGTACAACGCGCTCGGCGGCCGCGCGCTGGTTGCGAACGCCGCGGCCTGGATCGCCATTACGCGCCGCGAGGCCGACGATTTCCGCGAGTACGGCATCGACCCGGCCAGGGTCGACGTGGTGCCGAACGGCATCGACCCGGATGAATACGCGGGCGGCGACGCCGCGGCATTTCGCCGCAGGCTCGGCCTCGGCGATCGGCGCATCGTGCTCTTCGTCGGGCGCCTGAATGCGATCAAGGGCCCGGACCTCCTGCTGCAGGCGTTCCGCCGCGAGGCAGACGCGCTCGCCGACTGCAGCCTCGTCATGGTCGGACCTGATGGCGGCATGCGCGCTTCGCTGGAAGCGCAGGCGCGCGTGCTCGGTCCGGGCCGCGTCGTCTTCACCGGCTGGCTCGGCGGCCGCGACAAGGTCGATGCCTACAGCGCCGCCGATCTCGTCGTCATTCCCTCGCGCCAGGAGGCGATGTCGCTGGTGGCGCTCGAGGCCGGCGCCTGCGGCAAGCCGGTGCTGATGACCGATCGCTGCGGCTTCGACGCCGCCGTGTCGTGCGGCGGCGCGCGCGCCGTGCCGCCGCAAGCCGACGCCCTCGCCCGGGCGCTGTCGACGATGATGGCGAGCGGGCAGCTCGCCGCCATGGGCGCCGCACTGCGCGCGCAGGTGCTCACGCAATACACCTGGAACGCCGCGGTGGAACGCTATCGCGCGATCTTCGGGCGGATCCTGGCGTGAAGCTCCTCATCCTCACGCAGTACTACTGGCCGGAGAACTTCAGGATCAACGATGTCGCCGCCGGGCTCGCGAGCCGCGGCCACGAGGTCACCGTCTACACCGGGCTGCCGAACTACCCCGGCGGCAGATTTTTCGAGGGCTACAGCCTGCTGGGGCCCTACAACGAGGATCTCCAGCCGGTGAAAGTCCGCCGCGTGCCCCTGCTTCCGAGAGGCGGCGGCGGAAGCGTCAGGCTGGCGCTGAACTATCTGTCGCACGCGCTCATGGCGACCTTGCTCGCGCCTTTCCGGGCGAAAGGCAAGTTCGATGCGATCCTCGTCTACGAGCCCTCGCCGATGACGATCGGCATCCCCGCGAGAGCGTTACGCGCCTTGAAGGGCGCGCCGCTCCTCTTCTGGGTCCAGGACCTGTGGCCCGAGAGCCTGTCGGCGACCGGCGCCGTGCGCTCGCCGCTCGTGCTCGGGCTGGTCGATCGCCTGATCAAGTGGATCTACCGCGGCTGCGACCGGGTTCTGGTGCAGTCGGAAGCCTTCATTCCGTCGGTGGCCGCGCACGGCGTGCCGCGCGAGCGGATCCGCTATCTGCCGAACAGTGCGGAGGACTTCTACCGGAAATTGAAACCGGAAGCGCAGAGCGAGCTGCCGCCCGGCTTTCGCGTCGTGTACGCGGGCAACATCGGCGCGGCGCAGGACTTCGCCACCATCCTCGCCGCGGCGGAGAGGCTGCGTGACGAAAGGCACATCCAGTGGATCATCATCGGCGACGGCCGCCTGCGCGCCTGGGTAAAAAGCGAAGTCGAGAAGCGGCGACTTTCCAACGTGCACCTGCTCGGGCAGCGGCCGTCGCAGAGCATGCCAGGCTACTTCGCGCAGGCCGACGTGCTGCTCGCCACGCTCGCGCGGCAGCCGATCTTTGCCTATACAATTCCGTCGAAGATTCAGTCGTATCTCGCATGCGGCAAGCCGGTCATCGCGGCCCTGGAAGGGGAGGGCGGCCGCATCATTCGCAACGCGGGCGCCGGCTGGGCGGTGCCGCCGGAAGACCCGGCTGCGCTCGCCGAAGCGGTGCGCGCCGCGAGCCGAATTGCACGATCGGAACTCGATGCCATGGGAAATCGCGGGGAAGCCTGGTTTCGCGAACATTTCGAGCGGGAGAAGCTGCTTTCCCGCCTGGAAGATATTCTGCGGGAAGTCGTGAAATGAAAGTTCTGGTGCTCGGCGGCGACGGCATGCTCGGCCACGAGCTCTACCGCGAGCTGCGCCATCACCACGAGACCGGGGTGACGCTGCGCCAGCAGCGCAAGGAGTTTTCTGGAAACCATGTCTTCGCCGGGGTGGAAGCGCGCGGCAGCGCCCGCCTCGAGGAAGTCATTGCCCAGTTCCGGCCGGCGGCGGTGATCAACTGCATCGGCATCGTCAAGCAGCGTGCCGAGAGCGAAGAGGCGATTCTCAGCATCGAGGTGAACGCGCTGCTTCCGCACCGCCTTGCGCTCGCCTGCCGCGCCGCCGGCGCGCGCCTGATCCAGCTTTCCACCGATTGCGTTTTTTCCGGCGACAAGGGCCGCTATCGCGAAGAGGATCGGCCCGATCCCGTCGACCTGTACGGGCGCAGCAAGCTGCTGGGCGAAGTGACCGGCACGGGCGAGCTGACGCTGCGCACCTCGATGATCGGCCTGGGCCTTTATCGCAAGACGAGCCTGGTCGACTGGTTCCTGGCGCAGAAGGGCAAGGTGGAGGGCTACCGCAAGGCGATCTTCTCCGGCCTGACGACGCGCGAGCTCTCGCGCGTCCTGCGCATGATCGTGGAAAAGCACCCGCAGGCGTCGGGGCTCTACCACCTGTCGGCGGCGCCGATCGACAAGCACGAGCTCCTGGTCAGGCTGCGCGAGCGGCTGGCGATGAACGTCGACATCGTCCCGGTCGACCAGCCCTGCATCGACCGCAGCCTCGATTCGACGCGCTTCCGGCGGGTGTTCGCCTGGCAGCCGCCGGCGTGGGACGCGATGCTCGACGAGCTCGCGGTGGAAACAAGGAAGGCGGCATGATCTTCAAGGACAAGACCATCCTCGTCACGGGCGGCACCGGCTCCATGGGAAGCACGCTGGTGCGGCGCGTGCTCTCCAACGAGCTCGGCACGCCGAAGAAGGTGATCGTCTTCTCGCGCGACGAGGCGAAGCAGCACGAGATGCGCATGAGCTACCAGCACCGGCGCGAGGCCACCGACGAGGTGATCTTCCGCAACTTCATGAACGTGCTCGAGTTCCGCATCGGCGACGTGAGGAGCTTCCCCGAGATCTGCGCCGCGGTGCGCGACGCCGACATCGTCGTCAACGCCGCGGCGCTGAAGCAGGTGCCGACCTGCGAGTATTTTCCCGAGCAGGCGATCCTCACCAACTGCATCGGCGCGGCCAACATCGTCCGCGCCATCCAGGAGAACCAGTACCCGGTGCAGACGGTGATCGGCATCTCCACCGACAAGGCCTGCAAGCCGGTGAACGTCATGGGCATGACGAAGTCGCTGCAGGAGCGCATCTTCATCGCCGCCAACATCCTCAATCCGGAAACACGCTTCATCTGCGTGCGCTACGGCAACGTGCTCGCCTCGCGCGGCTCGGTGATTCCGCTCTTCCTCGACCAGATCAGGAACGGCGGGCCGGTGACGATCACCGTGCCGGAGATGACGCGCTTCCTGCTCACGCTCGACCAGGCCGCCGATACGGTTTTCGCGGCGCTGCGCGACGCGAAGCCGGGCGAGACCTGGGTGCCGCGCGCGCCCTCGGCAACCGTGCAGAACATCGCCCAGGTTCTCATTGGAAAAAAGCCAATAAAAACGAACGTCATCGGCATCCGCCCCGGCGAGAAGATGCACGAGATCATGGTCTCGGAGGAGGAGGCGCACCATTGCGTGCGCCGCGGCGACTACTTCGCCATCCTGCCGATGCTGCCCGAGCTGCGCCGGGACGCGGCGGCCGAGGCGAACGCGCTGAAAGGCGAGTTCAGCTCCGCCGATACGGTTCTGGACAAGGACGCAACCCGTCAGTTGCTCGAGAAGCACAAGCTCGCGTCATGAAGGTGATGACGATCGCCGGCACGCGGCCCGAGATCATCAAGCTGTCCTGCGTCATCCCGGAGCTCGACCGTGCCTTCAAGCACGTGCTGGTGCACACCGGCCAGAACTACGACTATGAGCTGAACCAGATCTTTTTCGAGGGCCTGGGCTTGCGCAAGCCCGACCACTTCCTCGAGGCCGCGGGCGCGACCGCCGCGCAAACGATCGCCAACGTCATCGCCAGGGCCGACGAGGTCATGGCGAAGGAGAAGCCGGACGCGCTGCTGCTGCTCGGCGACACCAACAGCACCCTCGCGGCGATCGCCGCCAAGCGGCGCAAGATCCCGATCTTCCACATGGAAGCGGGCAACCGGTCCTTCGACGAGCGCGTGCCCGAGGAGCTGAACCGCCGCATCGTCGACCACACGAGCGACATCAACCTGGTCTACACCGAGCACGCGCGCCGCTACCTCCTCGCCGAGGGCATACGCGCCGAGACGGTGATCAAGACCGGCTCGCCGATGAAGCAGGTGCTCGCCGCGCAGAAGAAGAAGATCGACGCCTCGAAAATCCTGGCGACGCTGAAACTGCAGAAAAACAGGTATTTCGCCGTCAGCCTGCACCGCGAAGAGAACGTCGACGACAAGGCGCGCTTCACCCGCCTGCTCGACGCGCTGTCACAACTCAAAGAACAACATAAGGCGCGGGTCATCGTCTCGACCCATCCGCGCACGCGAAAGCGCCTCGAAGCGCTGGGGAAGAAGGCGCCGAAGGGCCTGCAATTTATCGCCCCGCTCGCCTTCGCCGACTACGTCCACCTGCAGCGCGCCGCGCTGTGCGTGCTCTCCGACAGCGGCACGCTCACCGAGGAGGCATCGCTGCTCGGCTTTGCCGCGGTGATGATCCGCGAGGCGCACGAGCGGCCCGAGGGCATGGACCAGGGGACGCTCATCATGGCGGGCACGCGTCCGGAAGCGATCCTCGACGCAGTGAACGTCGCGACCGAGCGCTTTGCCCGCGCCGGCCGCACCTGGCGCGTCGCGCCCGACTATGACGTCGACGACGTCGCCGCGATCGTCGTCAACGCCATCCTCGGTTACACGGACTACATCAACCGCACCGTCTGGCGGAAGTGAGCCGTGCTCTCGTCACCGGCGCCACCGGCTTCGTCGGCCGCGCCCTCTGCGCGGAGCTTCGCGACAGCGGCTGGCAAGTAGTCGCCGGCGACCAGCGGCAGCCGGGGTGGGAAGGCGCGCTGCAAGGCGTCGACGCCCTGGTGCACCTCGCCGCGGTGGTCCATACCCGCGGCAGCGAGGCTCATTATCGCCAGGTGAACGTCGAGGCGACCGAGCGCCTCGCGCTCGCCGCGAAGCGCGCGGGCGTGCGCCGGCTGGTCTTCGTCAGCACCATCAAGGTGAACGGCGAAGAGACACCGGTTGATCGGCCCTTCCGCGCGGCCGACGCGCCCGCGCCGCAGGACGCCTATGCGCGCTCGAAATGGCAGGCGGAGCAGCGACTCGCCGGCGTGAGCGGCCTGGAGGTCGTGGTGGTGCGCCCGCCGCTCGTCTACGGGCCGGGCGTGCGTGCCAATTTCCGGCGGCTGCTGCAACTCGTCGACACGGGTGTGCCGCTGCCGTTCGCCTCGATCCGCAACCGGCGCAGCCTGATCTACGTCGGCAACCTCGCCGCGCTGCTGCGGCGCTGCGCAGAGCATCCGCGCGCGGCGGGGGCGACGTTGCTCGCTGCCGACGGCGAGGATGTGAGCACCCCCGATCTCGTGCAGCGCATGGGCGCCGCGCTGGGGCGTCCGGCGCGGCTGCTGCCATTCCCTGCCTTTCTTCTGCCTTCGCGCCTCACCGGCTCGCTCACCGTCGATGCCACCGAGACCGGCGAGCGGCTCGAGTGGCAACCGCCCTACCCGGTGGATGAGGGCCTGGCGCGCACCGTCGCCTGGTATCGCTCGTGATCCACCCGCTCGCCTATCTGGCGCTGACCTCTTCGCTCACGGTGCTGCTCATCGTCGTGGGGCTCGCCGGCAAGGCGTCCCTCGCCGCCGAGCTCGGCGTCACCCAGGGCGCGCTGCTCGCCACGTTCTACGCGTTCTCGGCGAACACGCGCAGCCTCATCCTGCAGGGCCATGGCGATCTCACGCCCGAGCGGTTGCTCGCCAAGCGCTTCCTCGTCCTTCCCCTGATCAGCGCCCTGGCTTTTGTCCTGTGCGCCGGCGCGGCGGGGGTGTCGCCGCTGCTGGCGCTGCTGCTCACGGTGCGCCGTTCCTGCGAATGGCTGGCCGAGGTGCGACTTTGCGAGCTCGAGGTCGCCGGCGACGCGCCCAGGGCGCGGCGGGCGTTCCTCATCCAGGCCGCGGTGACGCTGGCCGTCGGTGCGACCATCGTCGCCGCGCCCGGCGCCCTGTTCCCGGCGCTCGCCGTCTTCGCGCTGGCGCCGCTCGCGGGCTCCATGCCGCGGCTGCGCGCCGCCGCCTTCGGCGCCGAATCGCTCGCCCTCACACTGCGCAGCGTCTTCCCCTACATCGGCTCGACCATGGTCGAAGGCATTTCGACCTATGTGCTGCGGCTGGTCGTGTTCCTGGTCGCCGGCCGGGAGATGGCCGGCCTGCTGTTCACGGCCTTCGTCCTCGGCGGCTTTGCCGCGACGCTGTTCGCCAATGTGCTCGGACCGACGCTGGCGATGCAGGAGGCGCGCAACGGCGCGCGGCGCCACCGCCTCGCGGTCGGCGCCGCCGCGCTCGGCATGGGCGCCGCCGGCATCGCCATCGCCGGCGTATCGCTGGCGACGAGGCTCGGCGACTGGGCCGGCAAGCCGGGCTATTTCTGGCTCGCGCTCGGCCTCTCGCTGCTCGGCGCCGCGATCATGATTGCGGCGCAGATCATCCGCTTGCGCCTGTTCGCCGCGCAGCGCGGCGAGGCGCTGTTCGGTCCGGACGTCCTGCGCAACATCGCCATCATCATCGCCGCGCCCTCGCTCTATTTCCTGGTGAGCCCGTCGGCGCTCGCCGGTCTGTACCTTGGCATCGCCGTGCTGACGCTCTTCCTCTACTGGGGCGCCGAGCGGCAGGGGTCGAGCGAGCTTGCCGAAGCGCCGGTGCTGCTGTGGGGAGCGATTGCCGCGGGGATCCTGCTGCCGCTTTTCTTTCTGCTGAACGGGCGCGTCTATCACAGCCCCGACTCGCCGCTCCTCGACCCGGGCGGCAGCGCGGTGAACGTGCCGCTGCCGCTATCGCTTCTCGTGCTGGTCCTCGGCCTGGTGCTGCTGGCCCGCTACCGGCACGCGGGGCTGACGCTGGCGACCGTCTTCTTTCTGTTCATCGCCATGGTGCTCGCCAGCGTCGTCGCGACCCAGGGGCAGGTCGGCTACGAGCTGCGCAAGTTCGTGCTGCTGTTCCAGTTCCTGGTGCCGGTGTTCGGGCTGGTCCTGGGGCAGATGTTCGCCGCGACGCCGACGGGCCTGCGCGCCGCCGCCGTCGGCTTTTCGGCGGTGCTCCTCGCGCTCCTGCCGGCGCAGCTCCTCCATTCGATCGGCTTCACGCACGACCAGCTGTCGCACGATGTCTGGATCTTCGGCGTCTATCAGCATCTGCAGTACGTGCCGGTGGTCATGGTCTCGGCCTGGCTGGTTGCTCTGTGCGCGTTCTGGGACACACCGCGCGCGCGCCTGCTGCTCCTCGTGCTGGCGCCCCTCGTCGCCTACTATGCGGCGCGCTCGTATGCCACCCTGGCGATCGCGCTCGCCGCGGGGGGTGTGCTCGTCATCGCGGCGGCGCGCTGGCGCAGCGCGGCGGCGTGGCTCTGCGCGGCCATCGTCGTCACCATCCTCGCCGGCTTTCTCTACAGCCACCGGGACCTGCCGCCGGCGCAGCAAAAGTTCGGACGCTCGACACAAGCGACCGAAGGGCGGCTGCAGCAGGCGCCCGTCGCCGACGTGCCTCGCGGGGTCGCCGAGGCGTTCCCCGGCCCGATGCAGGTGCGCCTCTATTACTGGCAGCTCTACGCGAGCGGCATCGCCGAATCCGCGCGGGGTGCGTTCTTCGGCCATGCCCAGGTCGTCGACCGCAAGGTGGCGCCGAGCGCGCACAACTACTATCTCGATTTCGTGTACAACTTTGGCGTGCTCGCTTTCCTGCCGCTCGCCTGGCTGATCGGCTATACGCTTACCCTCCTGTGGCGGTTGCGCGCCGCCGTGTGGCGCAACATGCCGGTGCTGGGGCTTGCGATTGGCGTGCTGTTCGCGCTCGGCCTGGACAACATGTTCAAGGTGCCGATGCGCCAGCCGTACCCGGGCATCTTCTTTTTCTTCCTCTGGGGCCTGCTCATCGGCCATCTGCAGGCGCTGCACGCGGCACGCCGATGAACCTGCTCGCGGCCCTTCTCATCGCGGCCGCGGGTTGCGCCGTGGCGCTGGCGCTGATGCTGCGCTTCAAGCAGTACCTGCCGCTCGATCGTCCGAACGCGCGCTCGTTGCACGAGCAGCCCGTGCCGCGCGTCGGCGGCCTCGCCATCCTCGCCGGCGTGGCGCTCGCCGTCGCCTCGGGCCTGGTTCCGTTCGGCCTCGCCGTCGCGCTCGCGCTCGCGCTGGCCGCGCTTTCGTTTCTCGACGACTTGCACCATTTGCCCAGCGGCGTGCGCTTTGCCGGGCATGTCGCTGCCGCCGGCGTTCTCGCGTGGTACATGCTTTCGCCGATGCAGCCCGTCGAGCTCGTGCTCATCGCTCTCGCCATTGCCTGGATCACCAATCTGTATAACTTCATGGACGGCTCCGACGGCCTCGCCGGCGGCATGGCCGTGGCGGGCTTCGGCAGCTACGCCATCGGCGCGTGGCTGGGCGGCGACGCCGCCACCGCGCTCGTGTCGGCCGCGCTGGTGGGTGCGGCGGCGGCGTTTCTGGCCTTCAACTTTCCGCCGGCGCGCGTTTTCCTGGGCGATGTGGGGTCGATTCCGCTCGGCTTTCTCGCCGGCGGCCTCGGCGTCGCCGGCTGGCGCAACGATGCCTGGCCGCTCTGGTTTCCGCTGCTCGTGTTCGCGCCCTTCATCGGCGACGCGACCGTCACGCTGGTCAAGCGGTTGCTGCGCCGGGAGCGCGTGTGGCAGGCGCATCGCGAGCACTACTATCAGCGCATGGTGCGCATGGGATTGGGACATCGCGGCACGGCGGCAGTGGCCTACGCGGCGATGCTGATCTGCGCCGCGGCCGCGCTCGTCGGCCGCGCTCAAGCCCCCGAGCTGCAGGCGGCCGTCTTCGCCGCCGTGACGCTCGCGCTCGCGGCTCTCGCCGTGTGGGTGGATGTCCGCTGGTCGCGCCATCCGCGCGACGCGCGAGGTTCTTCTTGAATTTCCGCCGCTTCGTCGTCTTCGCGCACGACGTGGTCGCCGCCGGGGTCGCCTGGCTGGTCGCCTACTGGCTGCGCTTCAACCTCGATGTGCCGGTGGAGTTCGCCGAGGCGATGCTCGCCCGCCTGCCGTTCATCGTCGCGCTGCATGCCGCGGTTTTCTGGACGCTCGGCCTCTACCGCGGCATGTGGCGCTACGCGAGCCTGCCGGATCTGCAGCGCATCATCGTCGCGGTCGGCATCGCCGCGCTCGCGGTGCCGGCGCTGCTCACCATGCTGCGGCTGGACGAGCTGGTGCCGCGCTCGGTGTACCTCATCACCCCGGCGTTGCTCGCCCTCGCCATGGGCGGCAGCCGGCTCGCCTACCGCGCCTGGCGCGAGGGCCACCTCGGCTCGCTCGTCGCCAAGCCCCAGTCGGCGCCGGCGCTTGTCATCGGCGCCGGCACCGCCGCCGCGGCGCTGCTGAAGGAGCTGGCGCGCAGCCCGCAGTGGCGCGTGGTCGGCGTGCTTGACGACGATCTGGGCAAGCGCGGCGCCGAACTGGTCGGCGTGAAAGTGCTGGGCGCCGTCGCGAGTGTCGGCGCGCAGGCGCAACGCTACAGCGTGGCGCAGGCGATCATCGCCATGCCCGAGGCGACGCACGGCGAGCGCAAGCGCGCGGTCGAGCTCTGCACCCAGGCGGGCCTCGCGGTGATGACCGTGCCGGCGCTGTCCGACATCGTCACCGGGCGCGTCAGCGTCTCGGCGCTGCGGCCCATCGAGCTCGACGACCTGCTCGGCCGCGATCCGGTGCAGCTCGACGAGGCCGGGCTGCAGGGCTTCTTCGGCGGCAAGACGGTGCTCGTCACCGGCGCCGGCGGATCGATCGGCGCCGAGCTGTGCCGGCAGATCGTGCGCTTCTCGCCGGCCCGGCTGGTGCTCTTCGAGCAGTCGGAATTCTCGCTCTACACCATCGAGCAGGAGTTTCGCGACCGGCGCTCGCCGGTCGAGGTGGTCGCCGCCATCGGCGATGCGAAGAACGAGGCGCGCGTCGCCGAGGTCTTCGCGCGCTACCGCCCGGACATCGTTTTCCACGCGGCGGCGTACACGCACGTGCCGCTGATGGAGCAGGACAACGCCTTCGAAGCGGTCCGGAACAACGTCCTCTCCACGCTCACGGTCGCGCGCGCGGCGCAGGCGAATGGCGCGGCGAAGTGCGTGCTGGTCTCGACCGACAAGGCGGTCAACCCCACCAACGTCATGGGGGCGTCGAAGCGCCTCGCGGAGATTGTCTGCCAGGCGCTGCAGGACCAGGCCACGACGCAATTCGTCATCGTGCGATTCGGCAACGTGCTCGGCTCGACCGGCAGCGTCGTGCCGCGCTTTCGCGAGCAGATCGCGCGCGGCGGCCCGGTCACCGTCACGCACCCGAGCATCGAGCGCTACTTCATGTCGATCCCGGAGGCGGCGCAGCTCGTGCTGCAGGCCGGAGAGATGGGCAAGGGCAGCGAGATCTACGTTCTCGACATGGGCGAGCCGGTGAAGATCGCCGATCTCGCGCGGCAGATGATCCGCCTCTCCGGCTTCTCGGAAGCGGACATCCGCGTCGAGTTCACCGGCCTGCGCCCGGGCGAGAAGCTCTACGAGGAGCCGCTCGCCGACGCCGAGAAGACGCTGGCGACGCCGCACCCGAAGCTGCGCATCGCACGCGTGCACGTGCCGCAGGGCGGCGATCTTCTCGGCGAGCTGGTGGCGTGGCTTTCGACGCCCGGCCAGGCGGATGCCGCGAGCGTGCGGCGGCGCCTGCAGGCGTGGATTCCCGAGTACCGGCCCCCTACAGCCAGTCAGTGACGGGCGGCGTTGGCGCGGGCAGCGCGCCCATGCTGACCCCGAGGCCTCGCTCTGCCGCGTCCCGCCAGTCGAGCGCGACGCCGCCCCGGATTTCCGCGGCACCCCACTGCGGATGGCCGCGCGTGGTGCGCGGCGGCGGCAGGATGGCGCGCGTGCGCGGGCCGAGCACGTTGGCCGCCCAATGCGAGAAGCTCGAGGTCGGCGTGGCGATCAAGGTCGTGCAGCAGGCGAGCCCGAACAAATCCGCGACGGGATGGCCGGCCGAGCGATGGCCGGGCAGCAGGCTGCGGTACTGGAAGACCGGCGGCAGCGTCGCGATCTCGAATTGCGACTGCAAGTACGTCAGCGCCGCCGGCTCGCCGCTATAGCCGACGACGAAGACCACGCCGGGAAAGGCGCGCGCATATTCGCGCATCACGTGCTCGTACCACCACAATCCGGGCGCCGGGTGGCGATGCGCATTGGCGTCGTAGGTCTCGCTGGCGACGTGGAAATCGCCCTGCCGGATGTGTACGGCGACCGCCGGCCGGCCGGCAAAGGGCGCGAAGGCGGCGCGAATCGCGTCGGCGATGCGCCGGTGCGGCGCGAGGCGCGCCGCGGTCGGCATCACGTAGTGCCGCTGCAGCTCGCGCGGGCCATAGGTCGAGCGCAGGCTGATGATGCGGCTCTCGCCGAGCGCCGCCAGCTTTTCCGCGTCGAAGTCGCGCAGCTTCAGGCTGCCGATGCGCTGCCACGGCTTGATCCAGCCTTTGCCGGCGCCGGCGACGCTCAGGCTGTCCTTCTCCGGCCAGTCGAGGAAGATCGAATGGCCCCAGCGATCGGCGATCAGCGAGGCGATCACCAGCGCCTCCAGCCGGTTCGCCAGGCCGGAGAAGTTGGAGATATAGATCTTCTTCACTACGGAAGGCGCTGGAAGCGGTACCAGTGGCGGGCCGTGCCGACGACCGGGAAGATGACGAACATCACGCCGTACGCCATCTCCTCGACCTGCGCGACGACCTTCTGGCCGGCTTCGTTCAGATCGACCTGCACGTGCTGCCGGCCCGACATGATGTACCCGGCGATCCAGCGCCGGTCGCGCAGGATCAGACGCCCGCCGCGGCAGGCGAAGTCGTTGTCGCTCTTGAGAAGCGTGCGGGAAAAGCGCTCGCCCTGCGCGCTGGTCACCGAGATCTCGAATGCGCCCGCATTCGGCATGACGAGCTGCACGCTCGAAGCGTTCTCCCAGTCGCTGAACTCGCCGAAGAGCTGGCGCGTCAGGGAAGGCTTAGTCGGCTCGTCGCCGCGCTCGCCGCGGTCGGCGTACCGGCCTTCGAACCGGCGGCAGTCGCTGTCGGCCTGGGGCACGAGCGGCTCCCAGGCGGCAGGGTAGGGATATTCCGCCACCGCGCAGCCCGCGAGGCAGAGGCAAGCCAGGGCGGATACAAGGAGGATGTTCACGGCCGCCCTTCGGCCCGGCGCAGCTCGATCAGCTTGGCGTACTTGAGGTAGCTGTTCATGCAGCCGATCGAGATGTGCAGCAGGCCCGGCACGCCGTCGAGGAAGCCCAGGCGCAGCAGGTAGAACTTGATGAAGCGCACCATCGGCGAGAGCAGGAGGTGGGCGAGCCCGGCGCTGCGTCCCTGCTCGAACGCCTGGCGCGCGGCGAGCGTCGTGTAGCGGTTCTGCCGCTCGAGATAGGCAGTGAGATCGTCGGAAGAGTCGTGCAGCAGATCGCCGCCCAGCGTTCCCGGCGTCACCGCGTAGAGCACCTTCTCGTGCACCAGGTCGTCGCTCCAGCGCGCGTTCTGCCGGTTGAAGAGCCGCGGGCTCCAGTCGGGATAGCCCTCGCCGTGCGCGAGCCAGCGGCCGAGGAAGCGGTTGCGCCGCGGCATGCGGTAGACCGGCGACACCGGCGCGGCGATCGCCGCCTGGATGCTGGCGGCGAGCTCGGGCGAGACGCGCTCGTCGGCGTCGAGGCAGAGGACCCAGTCGTGCTTCGCCTGCTCGACCGCGAATTGCTTCTGCCGGCCGAAGCCAAGCCACTCCTTCACCACCAGGCGCGCACCGCGCTCGCGCGCGATCTCGGGCGTGCGGTCGCTCGAGGCCGAGTCGACGATGACGATCTCGTCCGCGAATGCCAGGCTCTCGAGACAGGGTTCGAGGACCGAAGCGGCATTGCGCGTGATCAGCACCGCGGAGAGCGGAGCCTTCAAATCGGCTTCCCTTTAGAATTCAGCGGCCTATTCTAGCCAATGCCCCGCATCCTCTTCGTCAAGACCTCGTCGCTCGGCGACGTGGTCCATAACTGCCCCGCGGTGAGCGACGCGGCGCGCGCGATGCCAGGCGCCGAGATCGATTGGGTGGTCGAGGAATCGTTCGCCGGCATCGCCGCGATGCACGCCTCGGTGCGGCGCGTGATTCCGGTCGCGGTGCGCCGCTGGCGGTCGGCGGCGTGGCGGCCCTCCATCTGGCGCGAGATCCGCGACTTTCGTCGCGCGCTCGGTGCCGCACGCTACGACGCCGTCGTCGACACGCAATCGCTGCTCAAGAGCGCGCTCATCGCCTCCTGCGCGCAGGGGGCGAGGCACGGCATGGACGCGGCGAGCGCGCGCGAATCGCTCGCCGCGCGCTTCTACGATTCGCGGCACGCGGTGCCGCGCGAGTTGCACGCCGTGGAGCGCAACCGCCGCCTCGCGGCCGCAGCGCTCGGCTATCCCCTCCCTGCATCGCTCGACTACGGCCTGCGCAAGCCGCCAGCGGGCAAAGACGATGTGGTGGTGTTTCTCACCATGACGAGCCGCGCCGACAAGCTCTGGGCCGAGGAGCGCTGGATCGAGCTTGGACGCGCCGTGGGTGCGCGGGTCGTGCTGCCTTGGGGCAGCGAGGCCGAGCGCTTGCGCGCCGAGCGCATCGCGCGGGCGCTGCCTGGCGCAAGCGTGCCGCCGCGCCTGTCCCTCGATCGGCTCGCGGCGCTCTTCGCCGCG
>JAXDQC010000198.1:0-38271 GCA_034668045.1 Betaproteobacteria bacterium
GCCTGGGCTCGACACCCTGGGCGGCAAGGCGCTCGCGGATGGTCGCGTTGGCCAGCAGCTTCGCCATCTCGGCATTGATGCGCTCGATCACCGGCCGGGGCGTGCGCGCCGGCGCGAGCAGGCCGAACCAGGATTCGAACACGTAGCCGCGCAGCTCTTCCGCGATTGCAGGGACATCGGGCAGGAAAGGGGAGCGCAGGGGCGAGGTGACGCCGAGCAGCCGCAGGCGCGCTTCCTTCGTGAACGGCAGGGCGCCGACGTTGGGAACGATAAGCGCATGCGAGCGCGCAGCGAGGACGTCGTTGGTCGCATCCTGAGTCGACTTGAACGGGATGTGCACCAGGTCGAGGCCGGCGAGCCTGGCGAAATACGCCATTGCCAGGTGTCCCGAGCTGCCGTGCCCGGGCGACGCGTAGTTCAGCCTGCCGGGGTTCGCCTTCGCATGGGCGATGAGCTCGCCGACCGAGCGCACCGGCAACGAGGCGCTCGTCATCAGGACATAGCTCTGCATGCCGACGTTCGCCACCGGCGCGAAGTCCTTGAGCGGGTCGTAGGCCGGCCGTTCGGCGAGCAGGGCGGTGATGTTGTGACTGGAGGCGGCGAAGATGAGGGTGGTGCCGTCGGGCGCCGCCTTGGCGACGCTTGCCGTGCCGATGGCGCCGCCGGCGCCCGGCCGGTTCTCGACGATCACCGTCTGGCCGAGCGCGGCGCCGAGCTCGAGGTAGAAGGTGCGGGCGAGCACCTCGCGCGCGCCGCCGGCGGCGAAGGGAACGACGATGCGGGTGATCTTGCCGCCCGCCTGGGACGATGCCGGGCCGGCAAATGCCGCGCAAGCGGCAGCGGCCAGGCTCGCGCACAGGCGCGTGAAGGTCATCGATGCCTCACGAGCGGCCGCACGCCCGATTCGGGCTGTAGCGTCACGTGGTCGATGCCGAAGGCCGCCTGCAGGCGCAGCTGCAGGTCGCCCAGCGTCCGGTCCCACTCGCCGAGATTGCGTACCACCACATGGGCCGAGAGCGCGGTGCGGCTGCCCGAGAGCGTCCAGACATGCAGGTCGTGCACCGAAAGCACGCCCTCGACGCGCGCCATCTCGGCGCCGATCGACTCCACCGAAAGGCCGTGCGGCACGCCTTCCATCAGCGCGTGCAGGCTCTCGCGCATCAGGCGCACTGCGGAGAAGGCGATGAGGACGCAGATGGCGAGCGAGGCCAGGGCATCGACGGCCGTCCAGCCGGTGGCAGCGATGACCGCGCCCGAGACGAGCGCCGCGACCGATCCCAGGACGTCTCCGAGCACGTGCAAGCGCGCCGCCCGAGTGTTGAGGTCATGGCGATGCGGCGCGAGACGCCGCAGGACCCAGAGGTTGACCGCCAGGCCGACGGCAGCGATCACCGCCGCGCCTGCGCCGTTGACCGGAGAGGGGTTTTTCAATCTCAAAAAACTCTCGTAGGCGAGCGCGACGACGATGGCGAGCATGACGGTGGCATTGACGAGCGCCGCGACCACCTCGGCGCGCCCGAGGCCGTAGGAGTGGCGTTGCGAGGGCGGGCGCCGCGCCATCCAGGCGGCGAGGGCGCCGAGCAGCAGGGCGCCGGCATCGGTAAACATGTGCCCGGCATCCGAGACCAGCGCGAGCGAGCCGGTCCACCAGCCGCCAAAGGCCTCCGCCACGGCGAAGACCACCGTGACGATCGCGGCGCTGCTCAGCGTCTGGTGCGCGTGGGAATGCCCGTGATGGTGATGATGCTCGGCCATCGCGGACAGTCTAGGAGGAAAATTTGCCCAAGGGGAAAGCCGATCCCGGCGCACTATCCCGCGCGCTCGGCGATACGGCAGTCCCTCGTGCAGTTCCACTATATAGCGCGACCATGTGACCGCTCGATGGCGGCGCCTCGTCCGACCGGATCACGCGGAAGAATGCGGTAAAATTCAGAGGCATGGGACGCGTCAGGCTGGTCGCCGGCAACTGGAAGATGCACGGCAGCCGGCAGGCGAACCGGACGCTTCTCGAGCAGCTGATCGCCGCAGTACCGCAGGTCCGGGGGGTGGAGTGCACGGTATGCGTTCCGTTTCCCTATCTCGGCGAAGTCGCCCGGCAGCTCGCGGGCACGCCGATCGCGTGGGGCGCGCAGAACGTCAGCGAGCATGCGCAGGGGGCCTACACCGGTGAAGTTTCGGCGCCGATGCTGGCGGAGTTCGGCTGCCGGCACGTGATCGTCGGGCATTCGGAGCGCCGTCAGCTCTTCGGCGAAAGCGACGCGCAGGTGGCCGCCAGGTTCGCGGCAGTGAAGGCGGCCGGGATGACCCCGATCCTGTGCGTGGGGGAAACGCTGGAAGAGCGCGACGCGGGCAGGACCGAAGATGTCGTCGGGCGTCAGTTGGGGAAGGTTTTGGAAAAGAATTCTTTTGAAAAAGCGGTTCTGGCGTACGAGCCCGTCTGGGCAATCGGTACCGGGCGCAACGCCACGCCGGAGCAGGCGCAGACAGTGCACGCATTCCTGAGGAAACGAGTGGCGGCAGGAACGAGCATCCTTTACGGCGGCAGCGTCAAGCCGCAGAACGCGGCGGCGCTCTTCGCCATGCCGGACATCGACGGCGGCCTGATCGGCGGCGCCTCGCTGGTGGCGAAGGATTTCATCGACATCGTGAAAGCGGCAAAGACATGACCTTCTGGACCCAGGTACTGATCGTCCTGCACGTGCTGGTGGCTCTCGGCATCATCGGCCTGGTGCTGCTCCAGCATGGCAAGGGCGCCGACATGGGCTCGGGCTTCGGCGGCGGCGCTTCCGGCAGCCTGTTCGGCGCCACCGGCTCGGCGAACTTCCTGTCGCGCGCGACAGCTGTTCTCGCGGCGATCTTCTTCAGCCTCAGCCTCGCGCTCGCCTGGGTGGCGACGCGCAAGCCGACCGAGCAGGGCGGCGGCGTGATCGACGCGATCCGCGAAAAGCAGACCCAGCAGCCGGCCAAGCCGGCCGCCGAAGCTGCCAAGCCGGGCGCGGAAACGCAGGTGCCGGCCGATTCGCAGAAGCCCGCGGCGGACGTTCCGAAGCCGACCGAGCCGAAGAACGAGAGACAGGTGCCGCAGTAATTTTTTAGGGGATAATTCGCAGTTATTGCCCACGTGGTGAAATTGGTAGACACGCCAGCTTGAGGGGCTGGTGGCCTAAAAAGCCGTAGCAGTTCGAGTCTGCTCGTGGGCACCAAAACCATGCTCGCTGAATACTTTCCGATCCTGCTGTTCATCGCGGTCGCCGCGGCCATCGGCATCGCGCCGATGGCGCTCGGCAAATTGCTCGGGCCGTCGCGCCCCGACCCGGAGAAGCTCTCGCCCTACGAGTGCGGCTTCGAGGCGTTCGAGGACGCGCGCATGAAGTTCGACGTGCGCTACTACCTGGTGGCGATCCTGTTCATCCTCTTCGACCTCGAGATCGCCTTCCTCTTCCCCTGGGCAGTGGTGATCAACGACATCGGCTTCGCCGGCTTTCTCGCCATGATGCTGTTCCTCGCCATCCTGACGGTGGGGTTCGTATACGAGTGGATGAAAGGCGCGCTGGAATGGGAATAGAAGGCGTCCTGAAGCAGGGCTTCGTCACCACCACCGTCGACGCGGTGGTCAACTGGACGCGCACCGGCTCGCTCTGGCCGATGACCTTCGGCCTCGCCTGCTGCGCGGTGGAGATGATGCACGCCGGCGCGGCGCGCTACGACCTCGACCGTTTCGGCATCGTCTTTCGCCCGAGCCCGCGCCAGTCCGACCTGATGATCGTCGCCGGCACGCTCTGCAACAAGATGGCGCCGGCGCTGCGCAAGGTCTACGACCAGATGGCCGAGCCGCGCTGGGTGATCTCGATGGGGTCGTGCGCCAACGGCGGCGGCTACTACCACTACTCGTATTCGGTGGTGCGCGGCTGCGACCGCATCGTGCCGGTCGACGTCTACGTGCCCGGCTGCCCGCCGACTGCCGAAGCGCTGCTCTACGGCATCGTGCAGCTGCAGAACAAGATCAAGCGGACGAACACGATCGCGCGATGACGCCAAGGCTGCAGAAGCTTTTCGAGGCGATCAAGGATCTCAACCCGACGGAACGGCTCGGCGAGCTGACCGTCGAGCTCAAGGCCGCCGAGTACCAGCCGACCTGCATCCGCCTTCGCGACGCGGGCTTCGAGCAGATGATCGATCTCTGCGGCATGGACTATGCCGCCTATGGAGACCGGCCGCGCGAAGGCAGCCGCTTTGCCGCCGTCGTTCATCTCTTGTCCGTGCAGAACAATGTGCGGCTGCGCCTGCGGGCGTTCTGTCCCGACGACAGCTTTCCGGTGATCGCCTCCCTGGTCGACGTCTGGCCGGTGGCGAACTGGTTCGAGCGCGAGGCGTTCGACCTGTTCGGCATCGTCTTCGAGGGGCATCCCGACCTGCGCCGCATCCTCACCGACTACGGCTTCGTCGGCCACCCGTTCCGCAAGGATTTCCCGCTCTCCGGCCATGTCGAGATGCGCTACGACCCGGAGCAAAAGCGCGTCATCTATCAGCCGGTGACGATCGATCCGCGCGAAGTCACGCCGCGCATCGTCCGCGAGCAGAACTACGCCAAGGAAAAGAGTGGCTGACCGAGATGGCTGAAATACGGAACTACACTCTCAACTTCGGCCCGCAGCATCCGGCCGCGCACGGCGTGCTGCGCCTGGTGCTGGAGCTCGACGGCGAGGTGATCCAGCGCGCCGACCCGCACATCGGCCTGCTGCACCGGGCGACGGAAAAGCTCGCCGAGCACAAGACCTTCATCCAGTCGCTGCCCTACATGGACCGGCTCGACTACGTCTCGATGATGTGCAACGAGCACGCCTACGTCCTGGCGATCGAGAAGCTGATTGGCGTCGACGTGCCGGTGCGCGCGCAGTACATCCGCGTCCTGTTCGATGAAATCACGCGCATCCTGAACCACCTGCTGTGGCTGGGCGCGCATGGACTCGACATCGGCGCGATGACCATCTTCCTTTACTGCTTCCGCGAGCGCGAAGACCTGATGGACGCCTACGAGGCGGTCTCGGGCGCGCGCATGCACGCCGCCTACTACCGGCCCGGCGGCGTCTATCGCGACCTGCCGGATTCGATGCCGCAGTACCCGGCAGCCAAGGCCGATCTGAACAAGAACCGCTCCGGCTCGCTGCTCGACTTCCTCGAGGACTTTACCCAGCGCTTCCCAAAGTACGTCGACGACTACGAAACGCTGCTCACCGACAACCGCATCTGGAAGCAGCGCACGGTCGGTATCGGCGTCGTCTCGCCGGAGCGCGCCCTCGCGCTCGGCTTCACCGGCCCGATGCTGCGCGGGTCCGGGATCGCCTGGGACCTGCGCAGGAAGCAGCCCTACGAGGTCTAC
Source organism: Betaproteobacteria bacterium (assembly GCA_034668045.1). Taxonomy (GTDB): domain Bacteria; phylum Pseudomonadota; class Gammaproteobacteria; order Burkholderiales; family SG8-39; genus SCGC-AG-212-J23. Next base: position 5,381 of record JAXDQC010000198.1, read on the forward strand.
GACCAGCTCCAGTTTGATATTCCCGTCGGCAAGAACGGCGACTGCTACGACCGCTATCTCGTGCGCATCGAGGAGTTCCGCCAGTCGAACCGCATCGTCCGGCAATGCATCGACTGGCTGCGCAGGAACCCCGGGCCGGTGATGACCGACAACCACAAGGTGGCGCCGCCGACGCGGCTCGAGATGAAGGAGGGGATGGAGCAGCTCATCCACCACTTCAAGCTCGTCACCGAGGGCATGCACGTGCCGGAAGGCGAGGTCTACGCCGCGGTCGAGGCGCCCAAGGGCGAGTTCGGCATCTACCTCGTCTCCGACGGTGCCAACAAGCCCTATCGCCTGAAGATCCGCGCGCCGGGCTTCGCGCACCTCGCCGCGCTCGACGAGATGGCGCGCGGCCACATGATCGCCGATGCGGTGGCGATCATCGGCACGCAAGATATTGTTTTCGGCGAGGTCGATCGATGACTTTGTCTTCTGCTTCTCTACAAAAAATAGACAAGGAAGTGGCGAAGTACCCTGCCGACCAGAAACAGTCCGCCGTGATGAGCGCGCTGATCATCGCGCAGGACGAGAAGGGCTGGCTGTCGACCGAGGTGATGGACAGCATCGCCGAATACCTCGGCATGCCGCCGGTCGCGGTTTACGAGGTCGCGACCTTCTACTCGATGTACAACCTCAAGCCGACCGGCAAGTACAAGCTGACGCTCTGCACCTGCCTGCCGTGCGGGCTGCAGGGCTCGCTCGCCGCCGGCGACCACCTGCGCGAGAAGCTCGGCATCGATTTCAACCAGACCACGCCCGACGGCCGCTTCACGCTCAAGGAAGGCGAGTGCATGGGCGCTTGCGCGATGGCGCCGGTAGTGCTGGTCAACAACAAGAAAATGCACGACTACATGAGCAACGAAAAGCTCGATCAGCTCCTCAACGATCTCAAATGAACTACGGGCCTGACGCGATTCTCATGAAGGGGCTGGACGGCCGGAACTGGCGCCTCAAGGATTACGAGGCGCGCGATGGTTACGCCGCCCTGAAAAAAATAGTGAAGGAAAAAACCAAGCCCGAAGATCTCATCAACGAGCTGAAGAAGTCCGCGCTGCGCGGCCGCGGCGGCGCCGGCTTCCCGACGGGACTCAAGTGGTCGTTCATGCCGCGCCAGTTTCCCGGCGCGAAATACGTGGTGTGCAACTCGGACGAGGGCGAGCCCGGCACCTGCAAGGATCGCGATCTCCTGCGCTACAACCCGCACTCGGTGATCGAGGGCATGGTCATCGCCGGCTACGCGATGCAGGCGAGCGCCGGCTACAACTACATCCACGGCGAGATCTGGGAGACCTACGAGCTGTACCAGGAGGCGCTCGCCGAGGCGTACGCGGCGGGCTATATCGGCAAGAACATCCTCGGCTCCGATTTCTCCTACGAGATGTACACGCACCCCGGGTACGGCGCGTACATCTGCGGCGAGGAAACGGCGCTGCTCGAGTCGCTCGAGGGCAAGAAGGGCCAGCCGCGCTTCAAGCCGCCGTTCCCCGCCAGCTACGGCCTGTACGGCAAGCCGACGACGATCAACAACACCGAGACCTTCGCCGCCGTGCCCTGGATCCTGCGCAACGGCGCCGAAGCCTTCCTGGCGATGGGCAAGCCGAACAACGGCGGCACCAAGATTTTCTCGGTCACCGGGCATGTCGCGAAGCCGGGCAACTACGAGGTGAAGCTCGGCACGCCGTTCGCCAAACTGCTCGAGATGGCCGGCGGCATGGCCGGCGGCCGCAAGCTGAAAGCCTGCATTCCGGGCGGCTCGTCGATGCCCGTCCTGCCCGCCGACACCATCATGAAGACCGACATGGACTACGACTCGATCGCCAAGGCGGGATCGATGCTCGGCTCCGGCGCGGTGATCGTCATGGACGAACGCACCTGCATGGTGCGCGCGCTCGAGCGGCTCTCCTACTTCTACTTCGAGGAATCGTGCGGGCAGTGCACCCCGTGCCGCGAGGGCACCGGCTGGCTCTACCGCATCGTCAACCGCATCGAGAACGGGCAGGGGCGGATGGAAGACCTGGCCCTGCTCGACAACGTCTCCGACAACATCGCCGGCCGCACCATCTGCGCCCTGGGCGACGCCGCGGCGCTGCCGGTGAAGAGCTTTATCAAGCATTTCCGGGACGAATTCATTCACCACATCCAACATAAGGAATGTTTGGTTAAGGGTGAAATCGAACCCCGTTGGGGCCGCACGCAGCGACAAGAAATGGTGGAAGCGGCGTAATGCTGAAGATCATCGTCGACGGCCAGGAAGTCGAAGTCCCGCACGGCGCGACCGTGATGGACGCGACCAACAAGCTCGGCGCGTACGTGCCGCACTTCTGCTATCACAAGAAGCTCTCCATCGCCGCCAACTGCCGCATGTGCCTGGTGGAGGTCGAGAAGGCGCCCAAGCCCTTGCCCGCCTGCGCCACCCCGGTCACCGACGGCATGAAGGTCTGGACGCAGTCGCCGGCGGCGAAGAAGGCGCAGAACGGTGTCATGGAGTTCCTGCTCATCAACCACCCGCTCGACTGCCCGATCTGCGACCAGGGCGGCGAGTGCCAGCTGCAGGACCTGGCGGTGGGCTACGGCCACAGCAATTCCCGCTACCAGGAAGAAAAGCGCGTCGTCCTGAGGAAAGAGCTCGGTCCCCTGGTCGCCGCGGAGGAGATGAGCCGCTGCATCCAGTGCACGCGCTGCGTGCGCTTCGGCCAGGAGATCGCCGGCGTGATGGAGCTCGGCTTGATCAAGCGGGGCGAGCTTTCCGAGATCACGACGTTCGTCGGCAAGACGGTCGACTCCGAGCTGTCGGGCAACATGATCGACCTCTGTCCCGTCGGCGCGCTCACCTCCGAGCCGTTCCGCTACAGCGCGCGCACCTGGGAGCTCTCGCGCCGCAAGTCGGTGTCGCCGCACGACGGCCTGGGCTCGAACCTGGTCGTCCAGGTTAAGCAGAACAAGGTCATGCGCGTGCTGCCGCTCGAGAACGAGGCGGTCAACGAGTGCTGGCTGTCCGACAAGGACCGCTTTTCCTACGAGGGCGTGAATTCCGAGGACCGGCTGCGCGGGCCGATGATCAAGCGCAACGGCGCCTGGGAAGAGGTGGACTGGGAGGTCGCCCTCGATTTCGCCGTCGCGGGACTCGGCAAGGACGTCGGCGTGCTCGCCTCGCCGCATTCCACGCTGGAAGAGCTGTACCTGGCGGGCAAGCTCGGCTCGGCGGCGGACTTCCGGCTAAGGCAGTCGGACTTCTCCGCCGACGGCGCGCGCCAGGGCATCCCCTGGCTCGGCATGCCGATCACGGAATTGCAGAGTCTCGACCGCGTGCTGGTGATCGGCTCATTCCTGCGCAAGGAGCATCCGCTCATTGCACATCGCTTGCGCCAGGCGACGAAGCGCGGCACGCAGGTGCACATGCTGCACTCGGTCGACGACGACTGGCTGATGCGCATCAAGAGCAGGAAGATCGTCTCGCCGGCGCAGCTGGTAAATGAAATCGCTTCTTTCAAGGACGCTCTTGCGTCCGGGAAAAACGCGGCGGTCCTGATCGGCAACTTCGCCCAGCAGCACCCGCAGGCGGCGCAGATCGTCGCCGCTGCGCAGGCCCTCGGCGTGAAGGTCGGCATCCTCGCCGAGGCGGCGAACTCGGTCGGTGGCTATCTCGCCGGGCTCCCCGTCGGCGGCAATGTCGGCGCCGTGCTGCAAAAAAAGCACCTGGTGCTGCTCAACACCGAGCCCGAGCTCGACTGCGCCGATCCGCTGGCCGCGATGCGGGCGCTGCAGGCCGCCGAGTTCGTGGTCAGCCTGACGCCTTACAAGGCCGGGCTCGAGTATGCGGAGGTGCTGCTGCCGATCGCGACCTTCACCGAGAGCGCGGGCACTTTCGTCAGCATGGAAGGGCGGGTGCAGAGCTTCTACGCCACCGTCAACCCGCTGGGCGATGCGCGGCCCGGCTGGAAGGTGCTGCGCGTCCTGGGCACGATGCTCGACAGGCCGGGCTGCGAGCTCGACACCGTGGAGCAGGTGCGTGCGGCCTGTATGAACGGCAGGGACGTCGCCAAGCTGCTTTCCAACCAAATTGCTGTGCAACCCCAGTCTCAAGGTTCTGTGACTGGCATCCAGCGCGTCGCCGACGTGCCGATCTATTTCGCCGATCCGCTCGTGCGGCGCTCGCCGCCGCTGCAGAAGACGAAGGACGCGCAGGCGCCGAAAGCGCGGATGAACGCCCGCCTGATGCAGCGCCTCGGCCTAGCGAAGGGCGATCTCGTCCAGGTCCAGCAGCAGGCGGGACAGGCGAGATTGAAAGCCGCGCTGGACGATCGAGTGCCCGACGACTGCGTGCGCATCGCCGCGGCGCATCCGTCGACGGCCGGGCTCGGGCCGATGTTCGGCGAAGTCGCGGTGGAAAAGGCCGGCTGATGCTCGACAAGCTGCTCATCTACAGCCAGTCGAAGCTCGGTCCCCTCTGGGGCGTGGCGGTGTACGAGACGGCGACCAATCTCGCCTTCATCGTCGCCATCGTCGTGCCGCTCTTCCTCTTCGTCGCCTACCTGACGCTCTGGGAGCGAAAGCTGATCGGCTGGATCCAGATCCGCATCGGGCCGAATCGCGTCGGCCCGCTCGGCCTGCTGCAGCCGATCGCCGACGGCATCAAGCTGCTGTTCAAGGAAATCATCCTGCCGGCCAACGCCAACAAGGCGTTGTTCCTGCTCGCGCCGGTGGCGATGCTGATGCCGGCGCTTGCCGCGTGGGCGGTGATCCCGTTCGCGCCCGAGCTGGTGCTCGCGGACATCAACGCCGGGCTGCTCTACATCATGGCGCTCTCGTCGATGGGGGTCTACGGCGTGATCATCGCCGGCTGGGCGTCGAACTCCAAGTACGCCTTCCTCGGCGCCATGCGCTCGGCGGCGCAGATGGTGTCCTACGAGCTGGCGATGGGCTTCGCGCTGGTCGTCGTGCTGATGGTGTCCGGCAGCCTGAACCTGTCCGACATCGTCAACGGCCAGGGCAAGGGCACCTTCGCGGACAAAGGGCTCACCTTCCTCTCCTGGAACTGGCTGCCGCTGCTGCCGATGCTGGTGGTCTACTTCGTCTCCGGCGTCGCCGAAACCAACCGCGCGCCCTTCGACGTGGTCGAGGGCGAGTCGGAGATCGTCGCCGGCCACATGGTCGAGTACTCGGGCATGAGCTTCGCCCTGTTCTTCATGGCCGAGTACATGAACATGATGCTGATCTCGGCGCTCACCGCCGTGATGTTCTTCGGCGGCTGGCAGGCGCCGATCGATGCGCCGATCTTCACCTGGATTCCGCCCGCCGGCTGGCTGCTGATCAAGATCTTCTTCATCGTCTCGATGTTCCTCTGGTTTCGCGCCACGTTTCCGCGCTACCGCTATGACCAGATCATGCGCCTGGGCTGGAAGATCTTCATCCCGCTGACGCTGGTCTGGATCGCCGTGATCGGCATCTGGATGCAGACGCCCTGGAGCCTTTGGAAATGACGCGCGTGCTCGATTTCTTCAAGGGCTTTCTGCTGATCGAATTATTGAAAGGGATGGCGCTGACCGGCCGCCACCTCTTCGCGCGCAAGATCACCATCCAGTTCCCGGAAGAGAAGACGCCGATGAGCCCGCGCTTCCGCGGCCTGCACGCGCTGCGCCGCTATCCGAACGGCGAAGAGCGCTGCATTGCCTGCAAGTTGTGCGAGGCCGTTTGCCCGGCGCTGGCGATTCATATTGAAAGCGAGCAAAGGGAAGACGGGACGCGCCGCACCACGCGCTACGACATCGACCTGACCAAGTGCATCTTCTGCGGCTTCTGCGAGGAAGCCTGCCCGGTGGATGCGATCGTCGAGACGCGCATTCTCGAGTACCACGGCGAGAAGCGGGGGGACCTCTACTACACCAAGCCGATGCTGCTCGCCGTCGGCGACCGCTACGAGGAGCAAATCGCACGGGACCGGGCGGCCGACGCCCCGTTCCGTTAAAAAAAGAACGATGTTCGAGACGGCGATCTTCTACGCCTTCGCGGCGGTGCTGCTTGGCTCGGGCCTGGCCGTGATCACGGCGCGCAACCCGGTGCACGGCGCCCTCGCGCTGGTGCTCGCTTTCTTCACCGCTGCGGCGATCTGGCTGCTGCTGCGCGCCGAGTTCCTCGCCATCGCGCTGGTGGTGGTCTACGTCGGCGCCGTGATGGTGCTGTTCCTGTTCGTCGTCATGATGCTCGACATCAACCTCGAGCGCGTGCGCGAGGGCTTCTGGCGCAACCTGCCGCTCGCGCTGCTGGTCGGCGGCATCATGGTCGCGGAGATGGTCGCGGTGCTGACCAGAAATACCTGGGGTCAAAACCCGAAACAGATTCCACTCGGCTACAGCAACACCAAGGAGCTGGGCCGCGTGCTCTACACGCAATATGCCTATGCCTTCGAGATCGCCGCGGTGATCCTGCTGGTGGCGATCATCGCCGCCATCGCCCTGACCCTGCGCCAGCGCAAGGACAGCCGCCACCAGGATCCGTCGGAGCAGGTGAAGGCGCGGCGCGAGGACCGGGTTCGCCTGGTCTCCATGCCGTCCGAAAAAGAATGACGCTCACCCTTTCCCACTTCCTGGTCCTGGGCGCGATCCTGTTCGCGATCAGCGTCGTCGGCATCTTCCTCAACCGGCGCAACCTGATCGTGCTGCTGATGGCGATCGAGCTGATGCTGCTTGCCGTCAACCTGAACTTCATCGCCTTCTCCTACTACCTCGGCGACCTGGCGGGGCAGGTGTTCGTGTTCTTCATCCTGACCGTGGCCGCGGCGGAGTCGGCGATCGGCCTCGCCATCCTTGTCGTCCTGTTCCGCAACCTCTCCACGATTGACGTGGAAGACCTGGACGCACTGAAAGGATGAAGGAGCTCTACCTCATCGTGCCGTTCGCGCCACTAGTGGGCGCGATCATCGCCGGCCTCGGCGGCAAGCGCATCACCAATGCGCGCGCGCACTCGGTGACCATCTTCGCCGTGCTGCTGTCGTTCCTCTGCTCGTGCGTGATCTTTGCCGACGTCCTGAAGGGCAACACCTTCAACGGCACGGTCTACACCTGGCTGACCGTCGCCGACACGCGCTTCGAGATCGGCTTCCTCATCGACCGCCTGTCGGCGCTGATGATGGTGGTGGTGACCTTCGTCTCGCTGATGGTGCACATCTACACCATCGGCTACATGCACGGCGACCCGGGCTACCAGCGCTTCTTCGCCTACATCTCGCTCTTCACCTTCTCGATGCTGATGCTGGTGATGGCGAATAACTTCGTGCAGCTCTTCTTCGGCTGGGAAGCCGTGGGTCTCGTCTCCTACCTGCTGATCGGCTTCTGGTACACGCGCGAGAGCGCGATCTACGCCAACCTCAAGGCGTTCCTTGTCAACCGCGTGGGCGACTTCGGTTTCCTGCTCGGCATCGCGCTCCTGCTGAAGACCTTCGGCACCCTGGACTATGGAACCGTTTTTGAAATGGCAAAAGCAAATCCGGGTGAGATGACGCTGATCTGCATCCTGCTGTTCATCGGCGCGATGGGCAAGAGCGCGCAGTTCCCGCTGCACGTCTGGCTGCCCGACTCGATGGAAGGTCCGACGCCGATCTCGGCGCTGATCCACGCCGCGACCATGGTCACCGCCGGCATCTTCATGGTCGCGCGCATGTCGCCGCTGTACGAATTGAGCGAAACGGCGAGGTCCGTCGTCCTGGTGATCGGCGCCATCACCGCGCTGTCGATGGGCCTGGTCGCGCTGACGCAGTTCGACATCAAGCGCGTCGTCGCCTATTCGACCCTCTCGCAGCTCGGCTACATGACGGTCGCGCTCGGCGCCTCTGCCTATTCCGCGGCGATGTTCCACCTGATGACGCATGCCTTCTTCAAGGCGGTGCTGTTCCTCGCCGCCGGCTCGGTGATCATCGCCCTGCACCACGAGCAGGACATGCGGCGCATGGGCGGGCTGAAGAAATACCTGCCGTGGACCTACTGGACGCTGCTCATCGGCGCGATCTCCTCGGCCGGCATCCCGGGCTTCGCCGGCTTCTACTCCAAGGACGCGATCATCGAGGCGGTGCAGCACTCGAGCACGCCGGGGCACCTCTTCGCCTACCTGTGCGTGCTCTCGTGCGTGTTCGTCACCGCCACCTACACCTTCCGCATGGTTTTCATGGCCTTCCACGGCGAGCCGCGCTTCGACAAGGCGCATCCGCCGCACGAGTCGCCGGTGGTGGTGACGGCGCCGCTGGTGCTGCTCGCCATCCCGTCGATCATCGCCGGCTACCCGGTCGGCAAGGTGGTGTTCGGCGACTACTTCGGCTCCAGCCTCGTCCAGAAACCCGAGGAGTGGCATGGCATCGTCGCCTACACGCTGCACGGCCTGATGGCGTGGCCCTTCTGGCTGGCGGTCGCTGGCATCGTCACCGCCTACGTCCTGTACATGAAGAGGAAGGACCTGCCGAAGAAAATTGCCATCAAGCTTGGGCCCCTGTACGCGCTGGTCGAGCGCAAGTACGGCTTCGACGAGCTCTATGCGTGGCTCTTCGCCGGCGGCGCGCGCACCCTCGGCCGCGGCTTCTGGAGGGCGGGCGACCAGATCGTCATCGACGGGCTGGGGGTGAACGGATCGGCGAGAGTGGTGGGCTGGTTCTCGGGTGTCATTCGCCTGCTGCAGACCGGCCTGGTGAATACTTATGCCTTCCTCATGCTGTTCGGCGTCCTGATCGGCATGAGCTGGGTCGTCTGGCGTTTCTGGCATGGCTAGCGTGCCGCTTCTTTCGCTCGCCATCTGGGTGCCGATCCTCGCCGGCCTGGCGGTGCTCGCCGCCGGGGGAGAGGGCAATGCCCGCAACCAGCGCTGGATCGCGCTCGGCGGCGCGGTCATCGGTTTCCTGGTGACGATTCCGCTCTACACGAAGTTCGATGCGCAGAGCGCGGGGTTCCAGTTCGTCGAGCGCGAATTGTGGATCGAGCGCTTCAACATCTTCTACCACCTCGGGGTCGACGGCATTTCGGTGCTGTTCGTGCTGCTCAACAGCTTCATCACCATCCTGGTGGTGATCGCCGGCTGGAGCGTGATCGAGAAGCGCGTCTCGCAGTACTACGCCTCGTTCCTGATCATGTCGGGAATGCTGAACGGCGTCTTCTCGGCCATGGACGCGCTGCTCTTCTATGTCTTCTTCGAGGCGACGCTGATTCCGATGTTCATCATCATCGGCGTCTGGGGCGGCCCGAACCGGGTCTACGCGGCGGTGAAGTTCTTCCTCTACACGCTGCTCGGCTCGCTCCTGATGCTGGTGTCGATGCTCTACCTCTACAACAAGGCGGGCAGCAGCTTCGCCATCGCCGACTGGCACAAGCTGCCGCTGGCGCTCAACGTCCAGGTGCTGCTGTTCTTCGGCTTCCTCTTCGCCTTCGCGGTCAAGGTGCCGATGTGGCCGGTTCATACCTGGCTGCCCGACGCGCATACCGAGGCGCCCACCGGCGGCTCCGTGGTGCTGGCGGCGATCCTGCTGAAGCTCGGTGCCTACGGCTTCGTGCGCTTCACGCTGCCGGTCCTGCCCGACGCCTCGCGCGAGCTCGCCTGGATGATGATCGGCCTGTCGCTGGTCGCCATCGCCTATATCGGCCTCGTCACCCTGGTGCAGACCGACATGAAGCGGCTGATCGCCTATTCGTCGGTGTCGCACATGGGGTTCGTGACCCTCGGCTTCTTCATCATGAATGCCTATGGCATCGAGGGCGCGCTGGTGCAGATGATCTCGCACGGCTTCGTCTCGGCGGCGCTGTTCCTCTGCATCGGCGTCCTGTACGACCGCATGCACTCGCGCGCCATCGCCGACTACGGCGGCGTGGTCAACACCATGCCGCGCTTCGCCGCCCTGATGATGCTCTTCGCCATGGCCAACGCGGGGCTGCCGGCGACCAGCGGCTTCGTCGGCGAGTTCATGGTCATCATGGGGGCGATGAAGACGAGCTTCTGGCTCGCCTTCGTCGCCGCGACGACGCTGATCCTCGGCGCCTCCTACACCCTGTGGATGTACAAGCGCGTCATCTTCGGCGACGTCGCCAACGAGCACGTCGGCGCGCTGAAGGACCTCAACCCGAGGGAACTGGGCGTGCTCGTCGCCCTGGCGGTGGCGACGCTGTTCATGGGCATTTACCCGGTGGCTTTTACCGAAGTGATGCACGCTGCCGTCGATGACCTGCTGCGCCACGTGGCGCTGCCCAAGCTATGACCCTCCACGACCTCGTCAACCACATGCCGGCGCTGCCCGAGGTCATCGTCCTGCTCGGCGCGTGCGTGGTGATGCTCGTCGACGTGCAGGTGAAGAGCGAGCAGCGCGTCGCCAGCTTCCGCCTGGCGCAGGCGGTGCTGATCGCCGCCACCGCGGCGACGCTGTTCGTCCAGTGGGTCGACGGCCCCGCCAAGCTCTACCTCTTTTCCGGCCTGTTCGTCTCCGACGCCCTGTCGAACCTGCTGAAGCTGGTCTGCTACGCCTCGGTCTGGGCGGCGCTCGTCTATTCGCGCCAGTACCTGCTCGACCGCGGCCTCCTGCGCGGCGAGTTCATCACGCTGCTGCTCTTCTCGCTGCTCGGCATGATGATCATGATCAGCGCCTCGAGCTTCCTCACCATCTACCTCGGCCTTGAGCTGATGTCGCTCTGCCTGTACGCGATGGTGGCGCTCAACCGCGACTCGCCGCTCTCCACCGAAGCGGCGATGAAGTATTTCGTCCTTGGCGCGCTGTCCTCGGGCCTGCTGCTGTACGGCATGTCGATGATCTACGGCGCCACCGGCTCGCTCAGCCTCACCGAGGTGGCGCGGGTCACGTCGCAGCTTGCCGGCGCCACCTCGGACCGCGCCTTCCTGGCCTTCGGCCTGGTGTTCGTCGTCGCCGGGCTCGCCTTCAAGATCGGCGTCGCGCCGTTCCACATGTGGATTCCCGACGTCTATCACGGCGCGCCCACGGCGGTGACGCTGGTGATCGGCTCGGGGCCGAAAGTCGCAGCCTTCGCCATGGCGGTGCGCCTGCTGATCAATGGATTGCCCGACCTGGCGTCCGACTGGCAGGAGATGCTGGCGATCCTCGCCCTGCTGTCGATGGCGATCGGCAACATCACGGCGATCGCCCAGTCGAACCTGAAGCGCATGCTGGCCTACTCGACCATCGCGCACATGGGCTTCATGCTGCTCGGCCTGCTCTCGGGCGTGGTCGGCGGCAACCGGCTGAGCGTGACCGACGCGTACACGGCGGCGCTGTTCTACGTCATCGTCTACGTGATCATGTCGGTCGGCGCCTTCGGCATGCTGCTCTATCTTTCGCGCAAAGGCTTCGAGTGCGAGAACCTCGACGACCTCAAGGGCCTGAGCAAGACCAGCCCCTGGTACGCCTTCCTCATGCTGGTGCTGATGTTCTCGCTTGCCGGCATCCCGCCGACCGCGGGCTTCTACGCCAAGCTGGCCGTGCTCTCCGCCGCGGTGACCGCGGGCTACCTGTGGCTCGCGGTCGCGGCGGTGGTCCTGTCGCTGGTGGGCGCCTTCTACTACCTGCGCATCGTCAAGCTCATGTACTTCGACGAGCCGAAGGAGGGCGCCGTGGCGCCGGGCCATCCGGAGATGCGCGTGCTGCTGTCGGCGAACGGCCTGCTGCTGCTCATTTTCGGCATCGCCCCATCGATGCTGATGAACGTCTGTTTTGAAGTCATCAAAGCGCTCTGACCTGACCGAGCGGTTCGTCTCCGGCGAGCAGGTGTTCGACGGGACGCTCCTCAAGGTTCGCCGCGATACCGTGCGGCTGCCCGACGGCAGCGAGGGCACGCGCGAGTACATCCGCCATCCCGGCGCGGTGGCGATCGTGCCCGTATTCGACGACGGCCGGCTGCTGCTCGAGCGCCAGTTCCGCTATCCGCACGGCCGCGAGTTCATCGAGGTGCCGGCCGGCAAGCTCGAGCCCGGCGAGCCGCATCTCGAGACCGCGAAGCGCGAGCTGCTGGAGGAGACGGGGTACACGGCGGAGGACTGGACGCGCATCGGCGTGATCCACACGGCGATCGCCTATACGGACGAGGCGATCGAGCTTTTCATCGCCAGGAAATTGACCCACGTGGGGAAAAAGCTCGACGAGGGCGAATTCCTCGAGACCCTGATCATCGGCTTCGAGGAAGCGATCGCCATGATCCGCGACGGCCGCATCACCGATGCCAAAACCGTCGCCGCGCTGCTCTGGGTGAAGCAGTTCCGCTAGGCTAGCCGCAGACCCCGACGAAGCCGCAGGCGGTGCAGTAGTCGCAGCCGTCCTTGCGGATGAGGGTGGTGTTGCCGCACTCCGGGCACTTCGCGCCCGCCATGACGCGCGCTTCGCCGGCGGCCGGCGCCTCGAGCACGCCCATCTGGCTGCGCGGGAAGCCTTCCTCGTCGAGGATGCCGAGCATCGCGTAGCGGTGCAGGATCACCTGCGCGAGGTAGGAGACGGTCGACGGATAGGTCTGCTGCTTGCGGCTGCCGGGCACGAAGGCCATGAAGTCGCCCAGCGGCTCGGGGAAGTCGAGGAGCTTCCTCAGCTTCATGCCGATCCACGCCGGGTCGATGACGCGCATGTCGAGCGACAGGAGCTTGCACAGGCCGTCGAACGCGCGCGGATACTCGCCCGAGAGCCAGACTGAATAGGGCCGCGTGATTCCGTCGGGGAGCGTAATTTCCTTCAGCCCGAGGACGAAGTCGTCGCCGGTGCGCGGGTTGAGGATGTCGATGGTCCAGGACATGGTGCCGTCGGTGCCGGTCTTCGGCTCCTTGAGCGAGAACATCGCGTCGATGATCGGAGAGGCGCCCTGCTCAGCCAATAAATTGAAGGGTTCGTCAGACAAACCGGAAGCCAGTTGCTCGACGCGCCAGCGCACGATCTGGGCGAACGCGGCGACCAGCGACGGCATGCGCTTGCTCTCGCCGCCGGGCGGGAAGGGCATGTCGAAGGCGTCGCCGCCCGCCTTGGCGAGGGCGTCGAGCTTGAGGCGCAGCCAACCCAGGTCCTTGGCGCGCATGTCCATCGACAGCGTCTTGGCGAGCGCGCCCAGGCCGCGCGGCTGCTCGCTGCCGTTCACCCAGACCTCGAAGGCGTGCGGGTGGCCGTTCTCGACATGGCTGACGAACACCGCGAAGCGCGACTGCGGGTGCTCGATCATGTAGGTCCACGACGGATTGCCGCCGGGCAGCTCCGGCCGCCCCGGCCAGCGCAGCGACGACAGCACCGGCGCCGGCACCGACTTCACCGTGATGCGGCGATTGACGTCGTCGCCGACGAAATCCTGCGGCTTGTCGACTTGCAGCACCGAGCCGAGCACCTTGTTCGGGCGATAGGTGGCAAGGCCCTTGAGACCGGACTTCCAGGCGTGCAGGTACAAGTCCTGGAACTGCGCGTAGGGGTAGTCCTCGGGCACGTTCACCGTCTTGGAAATGCTGGTGTCGATGAACGGCGCTACCGCCGCCACCATCTGCTCGTGCGCGTACGCGGAAATCTCGAGGGCCGTGACGAAATAAGAAGGAAGATTTTTGAAATCTTTATTTGATGCTTTGAAGCGGCGCCACGCGTGGTCCTCGACCGGGAACTCCTTCAGCGTGCCGTCGGGCATGCGCTTCTTGCGCGTATAGGTCCACGAGAACGGCGGCTCGATGCCGTTGGAGGCGTTGTCGGCGAAGGCGAGGCTGATCGTGCCCGTGGGCGCGATCGAGAGCAGGTGCGAATTTCTCAGGCCGTGCTTGCGGATCAGATTCTTGATCTCATCCGGGAGACGAGCCGCGAAGCTGGTGCCGGAGAGATAGAGGTCGGCATTGAACAGCGGGAACGCGCCGCGCTCCCGGGCGAGCTCGACCGAGGCGCGGTAGGCGTGGTCGCGCATGCCTTCCGAGATCCGCGTCGCCATGGCGCGCGCCTCGTCGGTGTCGTATTTCAGCCGCAGCATGATCAGCGCGTCGCCGAGGCCGGTGAAGCCCAGGCCGACGCGCCGCTTGGCCATCGCCTCCTTGTGCTGCTGCTCGAGCGGCCAGGCGGTGACGTCGAGCACGTTGTCGAGCATGCGGACCGAGGTGGCGACCGTCCTGGCGAAATGCTCGAAGTCGAACGACGATTTTTCCGTGAAGGCATTTTTCACGTACTTCGTCAGGTCGATCGAGCCCAGGCAGCAGCAGCCGTACGGCGGCAGCGGCTGCTCGGCGCAGGGATTTGTCGCCTCGATGGTCTCGCAGTAGTTGAGGTTGTTGTCCCGGTTCATCCGGTCGATGAACAGGATCCCCGGCTCGGCGTGGTCGTACGTCGAGCGCATGACCTGGTCCCAGAGCTCGCGCGCGCGGATTTTCTTGTAGACCCACAGGCCGTCCTTGCGCTGATAGACGTCCTTGCCGGGCCAGGGCTTGGCCTTGTGAATCAATTCAAAAGAGGAATCCCGCTCGACCGCCAGCATGAACTCGTCGGTCACGCCCACGGAGATGTTGAAGTTGCTGAGGTCGCCATGGTCCTTGGCGTGGACGAATTCCTCGACGTCGGGGTGGTCGCAGCGCAGCACGCCCATCTGCGCGCCGCGGCGCGAGCCGGCGGACTCGACCGTCTCGCAGGAGCGGTCGAACACCCGCATGTAGGACACCGGGCCGCTGGCGCGCGAATGCGTGCCTTTGACCTCGGCGCCCTTCGGCCGGATGGCCGAGAAGTCGTAGCCGACGCCGCCGCCGCGGCGCATGGTCTCCGCGGCCTCCTGCAGGGCGGTGTAGATGCCCGGCTTGCCGTCGACGACCTCGGAAATCGAGTCGCCGACCGGCTGGACGAAGCAGTTGATGAGGGTCGCCTGCAAGGCGATGCCGGCGGCGGAATTGATGCGGCCGGCGGGGATGAAACCGTCCTCCTGCGCCTGCAGGAAGCGCCGCTCCCAGGTGCCGCGGCGGTCCTCGGGCTCGGCCTGGGCGAGCGCGCGCGCGACGCGCGCCCGCACCTGCTCGACGGTCGCTTCCTTGCCCTTGGCGTACTTCTCGATCAGCGTGTCGCGGCAGATCTCCTGCTCGGCAACGCTGGTGACTTCACTTGCCTGTTCCACGCTAGCCTGCTCCTGATGCTGGCTTTATATACAGTAAAGGATCATTATGCGCCGCTCGCCGCCGGCTTGCCAGTGGCTGATCCAATTCTAGAGTCGGACCAGCAAATGAAAAGGGCCTTGGCGATCTCGCAAGGCCCTTTCGCTGAGCGGACGCTGACTAGGCGGCGGCTTGCTGCTGCGGGGCTTCCCTGACTGCCGCGTCGCTCGAATCGATCGCAGTCAAGCGGGCGCGCTTCAGGGTGTCGGCCACTTCGGCGTGGCCCATGCGCAACGCGAGCTCAACCGCCGTGTCGCCTTCCTTGGTGACGATCGTCGGGTCGGAGCCGTTGCGCAGCAGCAGCTCGACCATCGGCAGGCTGCCCTTCATCGCCGCGTAGGCGAGCGGGGTATAGCCGTTGTCGTGGTGCAGGTTGGGGTCGAAGTTCATCGACAGCACCTTCTGGCAGTACACGAGATTGTTCTTCTCGATGGCGTAGAAGAGCGCCTTGACGCCCTCGGGGCTCTTCTCGCGCGCCTTCGGCTCGAGCCCGGTGGGCACGAGGTGCACCACGTAGTTGATCAAGCCGACGCCGACCAGCGCCACCAGCGCGAGCACGATCGGAATCTTCGAGATGTTGAGGCCGTCGGCGATCTGCTCCGGCATGTTGGCGCCGGCGATGAGCAGCAGCACGACGACGAACAGGCCGAACTTGAGGTAGAGGAACAGGCCCAGGATGACGGCGATGGCGAGAATCGCGAGCAGCGTGTTGTGGCTGACGCCCAGCGTTTCCTGCACGTATTCGTGCGGCAGGTTGGCGAGCACCGCGGTGATCGTGATGAGGCCCATCAGGACCAGCTCGCGGATGCGCATCCGCGTCAGAAAATCGAGCTTTTCCCTCTTCTCCGCCATTCTTGCTTCCCCCTTGCCCTGTAGCCTCCAATTCTAGGGCTTGGCGCGGGCGTTGCAAGCGGAGATAGAATTTTCCGGGCAGATATGTCGAGAGCTTTTGTCAAGGAAACCGACCACGAACCGGAGGAGCCGGAGGCTGAAGAGCCTGCGCTGCCGCCGGGAGGAAAAAATTACATTACGCCCGCCGGCTTCGCGCGCCTGAAGGCCGAGCTGGCCCGGCTCGTCGAAGTGGAGCGCCCCGAGGTGGTGAACACCGTGCGCTGGGCGGCTGCCCTCGGCGACCGCTCCGAGAACGCCGATTACATCTACGGCAAGCGCCGCCTGCGCGAGATCGATCGCCGCGTGCGCTTCCTCATCAAGCGCCTGGAGGCCGCCGAGGTGGTGAATTCCTCCGGCCGCGACACCGACCAGGTGTTCTTCGGCGCGACGGTAAAAGTGCGCAGTAAGGAACATGAAAGGGAAGTCACCATCGTCGGCGTCGACGAGGTCGACGCGGCGCATGGTCGCGTATCGTGGATGTCGCCGATTGCGAAAGCGCTGATCAAGGCGCGCGGAGGCGACACCGTCACCGTGCGCGCGCCGGGCGGCGACGAAAAGCTGGAAATTCTGGAGGTAAGGTATCCATGAGCCTGCTGCGCGAGTTCAGGGACTTCGCGGTCAAGGGCAACGTCGTCGATCTCGCCGTCGGCGTGATCATCGGCGCCGCCTTCGGCAAGATCGTCTCCTCGCTGGTCGCCGACATCGTCATGCCGCTGGTCGGCGCGATGGTCGGCGGCATCGACTACAAGGAGTTCTACGTCAGTATCGGCAGCGCCAAGGTGATGTACGGCCTGTTCATCCAGAACTGCGTCGACTTCGTCATCATCGCCGCGTCGATCTTCTTTGCCGTGCGGCTCATCCACCACTTCCGGCGGAAGGTCGAGGAGCAGCCGCCGGCTTCTCCGCCGCCGCGCCAGGAGAAGCTGCTGGAGGAGATCCGCGACCTGCTGAAGCGGGACCGGCCTTCTTGAAGTCCCCGGCCGCCACCAGCGCGAGCCGCGCAGGGTCGATGGTTCTCTTCAGCACCGCGTTCAGCTCCGCCGGCGTGATTGCGGCAATGCGGGCCTCGAGCGCGATGTCCCAGGCGAAGGTGCGGCGCGCGAACGAATAGCCGGCGAGCCGGCTGGCGAGCGCGCGGTCCTGCGTGCGTGCGAGACGCCTTGCTTCCAGCACCGCCTGCTTGCCCGATGCGACCTCGGCGGCGGTGAAGCCCTGGCGCACCGCACGCTCGATCTCCTCGCGCACCGCTTGCTCGACGCGCGCGCGATTCTGCGGCGCGAAGATCGACGAGACGCCGAACACGGCCGCGTCGTCGAACGGATTGGTCCTCACCGTGCTGTAGGTGCTGTAGGAGAGCCCTTCCTTCTCGCGCACGCGCGCCGGCAGGCGCGCGGTAGAGGAGCCGCCGAGCAGATAGTTGGCGAGCACCATCGCCGGGAAGTCCGGCGAGTCCTCGCGCAGCCGGAAGTTCAGGCCGGCGCGCAGCACCGCGTTCGCCTTGTCGGGCGTCAGCAGCTCGTTGTCGAGCGCCGGCCGCTCGAAATGGCGCGAGGGCACCCGCTCGAACGGCGTCGGCGAACGCCAGCCGCCGAACAATTCCTCCACCGCGCGCGAGACTTCCTTCGGGTCGA
This sequence comes from Betaproteobacteria bacterium, assembly GCA_034668045.1. Taxonomy (GTDB): domain Bacteria; phylum Pseudomonadota; class Gammaproteobacteria; order Burkholderiales; family SG8-39; genus SCGC-AG-212-J23. Next base: position 23,050 of record JAXDQC010000198.1, read on the forward strand.
AATCGCCGACGGCGACGAAGTCGGCGCCGGTCGCGCCATAGAGCTCGCGGTAGCAGGCGGTGGCGTCCTCGAGCCTGGTGCTCTTCAGCCACTCGATACGCTCGTCGACGGTGGGCGTGTAGAGCGGATGGCCGCGCGGGTAGTCCTGCAGGTGGCGGGCGAGGCGCACGCTCGCGAGCGCCGAGGGGTCGCTCTTCTGCTCCTCGGCGCCGGCGAGCGCGGCGCGCTTCATCTCCTCGAATTCCGCCGCCGGGAAGGCGGGCTCGCGCAGCACCTCGGCGACCAGGCGCAGGGCCGGCACCAGGTTCTCGCCGCGCACCTCGATGCTCGCGCCGTCGCCGCCGGCCGAGACGCTGGCGTTCAGCTTCTCGAAGGCGTCCTTCAGCTCGGCGCGGCTCTTCTTCTGCGTTCCTCGCATCAGCATCGCGCCGGCGAACTCGCAGGCGACATCGCGGTTGGTCAGGCGCTTCTCGTCGCCCCAGTGCAGCGTCAGGCTGGCGACGACGCGGCCGCCGCGCGTGCGCTTGGGCAGCAGCGCCGTGCGGATGCCGTTCGCGAGCTCGCCGCGCACCAGGCGCGACTCGATGTTCTTCGGCGAGGGATCGAAGGCTTCGCCCAGGCGCACCCCCTCGCCGCCGCGGTAGGCGTCGAGCGCCGCCTGCAGGTCGGGCGACGAGGGAATCGCCGCGCGGTCGGGCCGCTCGGTCGGAACGAAGACGCCGAGCACGCGGTTCGCCGGCTTGAGGTAGGCCTCGGCGACGCGCTGCACGTCCTCGAGCGTCACCTTCTTCAACCGCTCGCGGTAGACATAGAACAGGCGCCAGTCGCCCAGCGCCGCGAACTCGGACAGCGTGCGCACCATGGTCGCCGTGTCGAGGCTCGCCTTCTCGAAGTCGTTGAGCAGGATGGTGCGCGCGCGCTCGACCTCCGCGGCCTGGACCGGCTGGGCCTTCAGGCTCTCGACCACCTCGATCAGCGCCCGGCGCGCCGGCTCGGCGTCGGCGCCCCGCGCGAGGCCGGCGCCGAAATAGGCGAAGCCGGGATCGTGCAGGCCGCGCTCGGCGGCGAAGGTGTAGGTGGCGAGGTTCTTCTGCACCAGCGTGCGGTGCAGGCGGCCGCTCGGCGCGTCGCCGAGCAGGTTCACGAGCACGTCGATCGCCGGGTAGTCGGGATGGCGCGCCGCCGGCACGCGGTAGAGGGTGGCGACGATGGCCGTGTCGCCGGCGCGGCGCAGCGTCACCGTGCGCTCGCCGTCCTGTACCGGTTCCTCGGTGTAGAAGGTCGGCAGGGCGCGCTTGGGCTTCGGCAGGGGGCCGAAGTGCTTCGCCACCAGGCCGAGCGCCTTCGCCTCGTCGAAGCTGCCGGCGACGATCAGCACCGCGTTGTCGGGCTGGTACCAGGTGCGGTAGAAGGCCTGCAGCTTGTCGATCGGCACGCGCTCGATGTCGGCGCGCTCGCCGATCACCGGATTGCCGTAGTTGTGCCAGGGATAGGCGAGCTGCTGCATGCGCTGCAGCAGCACCCCGCCGGCGTTGTTCTCGCCCATCTCGAATTCGTTCCGCACCACCGTCATCTCGGAGTCGAGGTCGCCGCGCGCGACGCGCGAGTTCAGCATCCGGTCGGCTTCCATTTCCAGCGCCCAGTCGAGGTTTTCGCCGGTCGCCGAGAGCGTCTCGAAGTAGGTCGTGCGGTCATTCGAGGTGGTGCCGTTCCAGCGCGCGCCGCGGCGCGTCAGCTCCTCTTTCACGTCGGGATGGCGCTTCGAGCCCTTGAAGAGCAGGTGCTCGAGAAGGTGCGCCATGCCTTTCTCGCCGTAGCTCTCATGGCGCGAACCGACCAGGTAGATGATGTGGACCGTGACGGTATCGACGCCGGGGTCCGGCAGCATCAAGACCCGCAGGCCGTTCTGCAGGCGGTGTTCCGTGACGCCTTCGATGGACGCGACCTTCGTCTGCGCGAGCGCCAGGCTGGCGGCGAGCAACAAGAGGACGGCGGCGGCGAAACGCTTCATGTCAGCCATTCGAAGAAGTGGAGGGCGAGCAGACCTGCGGCTATCGTAGCGAACGTTCCGCGCCAGCGCCATGCCACGGCCATTGCGACAACGCCGGCGAGCAAGCGTTCATCGCCGGGAGCGAAGACCTCGGGCACCCAGATCGCCGTCAGCACCGCCGCCGGCACGTAGCGCAGCGCCCGCTTGAGGAGCGGCGGCGTCTCGACTTCGGGCGGCAGGAGAAGGAAAGACGCCCGCAGGAGGTAGGTCACCGCCGCCATGCCCAGGAGAACAGGCCAGATGCTCATGTCTTCCGCCGCTCCAGCAGCAGGCCGGCGGCGATGCCGGTGAGCGCGGCGGCGGCGAGGGAAAGCCGCAGCGGCAATCCCTGCGCGGCGATGACGGTGATGCCGGCCGCCAGGGCCGCGCCGACCATCGCCCGGTCGCGCAGCAGCGGCACCGACATGGCGACGAAGGCGAGCGGCGCCGCGAACTCGAGCCGCCACGAGGCGGGCAGGCCGGCGCCGACGACGATGCCGGCAGCGACCGAGATCTGCCAGGCGGCCCAGATGAGCGCGCCGGCGCCGAGGAAATAGCCGAGCTTCGACGACTCGTCGCCTTCCCTACCGAGAAGAAGCCCGTAGGCGTTGTCCGCGGTCAGATAGGCCGCCAGCAACCGCCACTTCAGCGGCGCGTGCGCGAAATGCTGGCGCAGCGAGGCGCTGTACATCATGAAGCGCAGGTTGATGAACAGCGTCGCCAGCACGACCAGCAGGGCGGGGGAGCCGGAGGCGAGGAGCTGCGCCGAAGCGACCATCGAGGCGCCGGCGAAGACTGCCAGGGACAGGACCATCGCGGCGGGCGGCTCGATGCCGCTCGCCACCATGGCGACGCCGGTGATTACGCCGAAAGGAAGGATGCCGGGCAGCACGGGCAGCGTCGCCCGTGCACCGGCGAGGAAGGAAGCGCGATCTATTTTGCGTTATGCATTTCTTGGCGCATGCAGTCGCGGCGCTCGCCCTGCGGCTTGCCTTCGCAGGCCTTGCGCGCTTTCTCCATGGCTGCCTTCATCTTCGCCGCGTGCTCCTCGCAGCCCTTGGGATCCTTCGATTGCGCGCACATCTCGTGGCGCATGCACTCGCGCCGCTCGCTGCCTTGCTTGCCTTCGCAGGCCTTGCTTGCCTTGTCGCGCGCCGCCTTCATCTTCGCCTGGCGTTCTTCGCAGGCTTTCGGGTCCTTCGCCTGCGAGCAGTCGAAGCGCGCCTTGCGGGGCGCCTTGGCCGCGTCGCCCGAGGGCGCCTGGGCGAAGGAAACGGTGGAAGCCGCGAGCAGGCAGGCGGCGAGGATCGAGGGAAGTTTCATGGCTGTCCTTTCTGGGTCATGACGCTTCCTTCAACGCCCGAGCCAGCCCGCCGCCGACGGCCAGTTGTAACGACTTGTGTCAGATCTGCTTCAGCATCGTTGCGGCGTCGGAGACCTCGAACTTGCCCGGGCCCTCGATGTTGACCTGCTTCACCACGCCGTTGTCGACCAGCATCGAGAAGCGGTTCATGCGCGTGCCCATGCCGCGGGCGTTGAGGTCGAGCTCCAGGCCGAGCGCCTTTGCCCACTGCGCGCTGCCATCGGCGAGGAAGCGGATCTTGCCGAGCGCCTTCTGATCGCGGCCCCAGTGCGCCATGACGAACGCGTCGTTGGTCGCCACGCACCACACTTCGTTCACGCCCTTCTTCTTCAGCGCGTCCATGTTCTGCACATAGCCCGGCACGTGCTTCGCCGAGCAGGTCGGCGTGTAGGCGCCGGGCAGGCCGAAGACGGCGATCTTCTTGCCCTTCGCCGCGTCGGCGACGTTGACTTCCTTCGGCGGCATCGCGCACTGCGTGTTGGAATCGAATTCGGTGGATTCCATGAGCTTGCCGTCCGGCAGCTTGTCGCCGACTTTGATGGCCATTGGGGATCTCCTGTAGGGGTCTGAACGGGGAAGGAGGAGAATGATACCGAATCGTCCTGTGAAACAGAGTCGCGAAGCAAAACCGGTTGAAGGGGAGTGGCTGCCGCCGGAGACAGCCGCGGAGCGCGAGACGCGCGAGCGGCTGCGGTTCATCGCCTGGCTGCTCGACAGTTCCATCCCGATTCCCGGCACGCGCTTCACCATCGGCCTCGATGCGCTGATCGGCCTCATCCCCTTCCTCGGCGACCTGATCGGCGTGCTGGCGTCGTCCTATATCCTCGCCGAGGCGAACCGGCTGCGCGTGGGGCGCGCGGTTCTCATGCGCATGGCCCTCAATGTCGCCGTCGAGGGCGTCGTCGGCATCGTGCCTTTCTTCGGCGATGTCTTCGACGCGGCCTGGAAAGCGAATGTCCGCAACGTCCGCCTGCTCGAGCACTGGGCAGCGCAACCGCACAAGGCGGAGCGAACCAGCCGGGTGTTTGTCATGCTCCTGATGGGCGGCGTTTTCCTCTTCCTTTGTGTTTGCGTGACGGCAACCGGGCTCTTGCTGCGCTGGTTACTGCAGGCGTAGCCTGCGCTGCCGCGCACGCTGCATCTCGGTGCGCGCGCTGCTCGCGATGGTGCACGCTCGCCTGAAATATTTCACGACTGAACAGGCATTTAACAGTCCCTGACCGGTTTGGTGCGTGGCATGCTCCTTGCGCCTGCGGTGCGCGGAGGAGGAAAGAAGAAGTGGGCTTGCTTGTCGACGATCCCGCGCTCGAGTCGTTCGCCGCGCCGCGCCACGGCAAGCTGAAGCTTTCGAGCGCGTTCCAGCCGATCTTCAGCCCGTCGCATCGCCGTCAGGTCGGCGTCGAGGGCCTGATCCGCGCCACCGACCGGTACGGCGCCAGTGTGGAACCTGTCGAGCTCTTCAACAACGTGCCGCCCGGCGAAGCGCGCATCCTGCTCGACCGGCAGTGCCGCAGCGTCCACGTCAGGAATTTTCTGCGGCTCGGCGACAGCCGGAGCTGGCTGTTCCTGAACGTCGACCCGTACGTTGCCGTCGAAGGGCGTCACTACGGCTCCTTCTTCGCGCGCATGCTGGGCGCCGCCGGCCTCGCGCCGCATCGCGTCGCGGTCGAGCTGATCGAGACGCCGTTCGCCGACGAGGAGCGCCTCGCCGCCGCGGTCGAGTACTACCGCGAGCTCGGCTGCAGCATCGTCATCGACGATTTCGGCGCCGGCTCGTCGAACTTCGATCGCATCTGGCGGCTGAAGCCCGATATCGTCAAGATCGACCGCGAGATGACGCGCCGCGTCGCGGTCGAGCCGCTCGCACGGCGCATGTTCACCGGCATCGTCTCGCTGTTGCACGAGGCGGGCGCGCTGGTCTGCGTCGAAGGCATCGAGACCGAGGACGAGGCGCTTTGCGCGACTGACGCGAACGCCGACATGATGCAGGGCTTCTATTTCAGCGCGCCGGCAGCAGCGCTGCCGCGCGAGGCCGAGTGCCGGCAGATCTTCGAGCGCCTGTTCAACCTCTTCCAGGTAGACGCGGCGTCGTTCCGCGGCCGGCGCCGCGCCTGCCTCGAGCCGTACTTCGCGGCGCTAGCGGACTCTGCCGGCGCGATTTCGCGCGAGCGCGACTTCGCCGCCGCGGCGCGCCCGCTCATGGACCTGCCATGCACGCAGCGCTGCTACCTGATGTCGAGCGAGGGCGCGCAGATCGGCGCCAACCTCGAAGCCGAGCGCAACGTGTCAGCGCGCGAGCCGCGCCTCGAGCCGATGCGGCCCCTGGACGGGACAAACTGGCAAACCAAGCCGTATTTCCGCCGCGCCATCGCTACTCCCGGGGCGATCCAGATCACGCGGCCCTACCTTTCCGTGACCGGACCGCGCCTGTGCGTCACGGTCTCGCTGGCGTTCGGCCCATCGCAGTCGTTGCGGGTGCTCTGCGCCGACCTCGACTTTCGCGCCCTCGCGGGCGAGGACCTTCGTTTCGAAGAGCTGGAGCGTTAGGTTAGTCTTGCTGGCGGGAGGGACGATGGTGGCATCGCTCGCGAGCGAGCGCCCGAAGGGAATTGGCGGCTGGCTGCTGCTGCCGGCGATCGGGCTGTGCCTCTTTCCCCCTTATGCGCTCTATAGCCTCGCCGCCGACTACTGGCCGATCTTCCAGCTCGGCATGTGGGGAGGCCTGACGACGCCGGGAAGCGGGGCCTATCACCCGCTCTGGGCGCCGACGCTCGTCTACGGCATCGCCGCCAATGTCGTTGTCATCGTCTTCGACCTCGTGCTGATCGTCCTGCTGTTCCGCAAGTCGCCGCGTTTCCCGAAGGCGTTCGTGGTCTTCGCGCTCCTCAACCTCGCCTTTGTCTCCAGCATCGCGCTGCTCGTCTGGCACATCACGGGCGCCGCGGAAGCGGTCGTGACGGAAGTCGCGCGCTCGGCGGTGGTGGTCGCGATCTGGCTGCCGTACATGCTGCTCTCGAAACGGGTGAGGAACACCTTCAGAGCAGGCAAGGCGAATTCGGAGTAGGCTCGCGCCGTTGCGGATTCGTAGAAGGGACGCAGCCATGAAATGCATCGTGCTCATCGCGTTGATCGCTCTCGGCCTGCCCGCGCTCGCCCAGGACAAGCCCGCCGCCGGCCCGGAATCGCCGAAGCCCGCCGCGTCGCAGGACGCCGCCAAGCCGAAGCCCGTCGCGCGCAAGCACGGCCCGAAGCGCGGCGAGGATGCGAGGCAGTGCCTGGAGAAGACCTCGAACACCGAGGTCATCAAGTGCGCAGAAGAGTATCTCTAGAGTTGGGTGCCGGCCTGCCGCCCTCGGGCAGGCGCGGTGCAGGCAAGCCGCCGAGCTCCATCGCCACGTAGAAGTCGCTCTTGCCCCGGCGCACGAGCAGCCGCGTCGCGGTGCTTTCGCCGGGCTGCGAGACCAGCCTGCGGAAGTCGTCGATGCTGCGCAGCCGCTGCTGGTTAACCCCGTAGACCACATCGCCCATCCGCAGGCCCGCCTTCTCGGCCATCCCGTCGGCCCTCACGACCGCCAGGCCGTAGGAGAGGCCGACCGATTTCAGCACTGACGGCGGCAATTCGCGCAGGCTGAGGCCGACGGCCGAGGGGCTCTCGATCGTCACCAGCTTCAGATCGATGTCCGGCGCTTCGCTGCAGCCGGCGGCTAGCAGCGCGAGCAGGATCGCTAATCTTTGAAGCATGGGGCCAACCCTGCAATCACCGCGCCCGATGCGCGAGAGCGCATCGGGCGGCGGACGTCGGCTGCTGCGCCGCGTAACTGTTACCGGCAGTAGCCACTTCTACCCAGCTAGCCTGCTTCGACCGGCACATAGAGCGCGCCTTCGCCGCGGCGCACCAGCAGCGCCACGCTCTGGCCCTTCTGCGCCTCGCCGATCAGCTTGTTGAATTCCTCGACGCTCTTGAACGAGCGCTGGTTGACCGCGACGATCACGTCGCCCGGCATGATCGGCATGCTGGCGTTCGGCCGCGCAACGTCGATGACCACCAGCGCGTACTCGACGCCGAGCGCCTTGCGGTCCTCTGCCGGCAGCTCGCGCACCACGAGGCCGAGGCGATTGGGCGTCGTTTTCGGCGCGCTCTCCTTGGCGGTCTTGACCGGCTCCGGCTGCACTTCGCCGACGGTGATCGCCAGCGTCTCGGCCTTGCCGCCGCGCCAGACGCGCATCTTCGCCGGCGCGCCGGGCTTGGTCGCCGCCACCATGCGCGGCAGCTCGTTCGGGTCCTCGAGGCTCTTGCCGTTCCAGTCGAGCACCACGTCGCCGAGCTTCACGCCGGCCTTCGCCGCCGGGCCGCCCGGATCGACGTTGACGACGACCGCGCCGTCCGTGGTGTCGAGCTTGAAGGACTGTGCGAGCTCCTTGCTGAGCGGCTGGATGGCGATGCCGATGCGGCCGCGCACCACCTTGCCCTGCGCCTGCAGCTGCTTGCTCACGTCGATCGCCACTTCGATCGGGATGGCGAACGACACGCCCATGTAGCCGCCGGTGCCGCTGTAGATCATGGAGTTGACGCCCACCACCTCGCCCTTCAGGTTGAGGAGCGGACCGCCCGAATTGCCGGGATTCACCGCGACGTCGGTCTGGATGAAGGGCACGTAGACCTCGTCGGGCAGCGAGCGCTCCTTGGCGCTGACGATGCCGGCGGTGATGGTGTTGGCGAAGCCGAAGGGCGAGCCGATCGCCGCCACCCACTCCCCGGGCTGCAGCGCCTTCGAGTTGCCGAGCGTCGCCACCGGCAGGCCTTTGGCCTCAACCTTGAGCAGCGCCACGTCGGTGCGCTTGTCGAAGCCCACCACCTTGGCCTTGAATTCGCGCTTGGCATCGGCGAGACGCACGCTGACGTCGTCGAAGCCGTCGACCACGTGCGCGTTGGTGAGGATGTAGCCGTCCTCGCTGATGATGAAGCCGGAGGCGAGGCCCTGGCGCGCTTCGCGGTCGTTGGGATCGGGGAGGAAGCGGCGGAAGAACTCCAGCATCGGATCGTCCTTCTCGCCGCGTTGCGGGCGGTTGCTGTTGCCGCTATTGCCGCTGTTGCCGCTATTCCCGGCGGAGGCGCTCGGCCCCGGCGCCTTGCGCGTCGCGGTGACGTTTACCACCGCGGGTCCCTGCTTCTTCATTAACGTGGTGAAGTCGGGCAGCGACGTGGCGCGCTCCTGCGCATGGATGCCGGGAGCGCAGAGGACGAGGAGGAAGAGAACAGATCTGAAAGATCGCATGGGGTTCATCCGGTTTGAGTCGGGCAGGGGTGCTTGGCAAGCGTGGCGCGCAGGTGCTGGTCGAGCGGCTTGCCATTCGCCCAGGTGACGAGGATGGATTCAACGACGCGGTGCTCAGGCGTGACGATGACGCGCTCGCCGTTGACGCTGACACTCAGCCCGGCGCCCGGCACATAGGCGATGCGGATCAGGTCGCCGGGACGCAGCGCCCGGTATGCCTCCCGCAGACGGTCCATGTCGTCGTCGTCCAATACCTCGGCCAGCGAGCGGCGGTACTTGCGCGGCATCTCCGGCGGCATGAATGCTCTGCTCAGGAGGCCGATTTCGAACGCCTTGGCGCGCTTCGGGTCGAGCAGCGCGAGCGGCGCCGATTCACCGGCGCGCACATAGAGGGTCGCAGTGTAGTGGCTTATGCCGAGCGTTTCGCGCCTTGCGCAGCTCGCGGCGGCCAAGGTCTGGTCACCGAGGCGCAGCGACCCGGGCAGGGCGAACGCGGCGGCCACGAGGAAGGGCATAGCGATCACGCCGCATCCGCTGCAAAGCGCATGCCCGCATCCGGCCTAGCCGATCGGACTATTGCAGCGCCGCGCGCCTCCCGCGCTCGACGTCGATCGTTCTCAGCAGGAACAGGCCGATGACGAAGTACACGCCGGTGACGAAGATGCCCAGGCGGTGGTTGCCCGGAAATGCCAGCGTGACCGCGCCGTAGGTGATCGGTCCGAAGATCGACGCCGCTTTGACTGCCAGGCCCCACAAGCCGAAAAACTCGGCGACGCGGGCGGGCGGCGCGAGGTAGCCGACGATGGCGCGGCCGGCCGCCTGCGAGGAGCCCATGCAGAGGCCGGCAAGATTGGCCGCGATCCAGAACATGGTCGCGCTTTCGGAAAGGCCCGCCAGCGTGACCATGACGATCCAGCCCACGAGCGTCAGCGCCACCGCCCGCACATGGCCGATCGCGTCCTGCAGGTAGCCGAAGCCGAAGGCGCCGACCGCGGCGGTGACGTTGACGACCAGGATGAGCGCGATGGTTTGCTGCGTCGTGAACTTCATCGCCTGCTCGGCGTAGATCGCGGCGAGCGAGATCACCGCGGTGATGCCCGCCTGGTAGAAGAGGATGCAGAGGAGGAAGCGGCGCAAGTCGCGGTAGTCGGCAGCGTGCCTCACCGTCTCGATCAGCCGCTTCCACGGCGATTCCATGCGCTGCGGCACCGCCCTTTCCCGGAGGAAGAGGAAGGTCGGCGCGGCGGCGAGGACGAAGAACGCCGCGGTGATCAGCATCGTCACCGGCACCGTTTCGCTCGCCGGCCTGCCCGACGAGAGGATGTACGCGAGGCAGATGCCGAGCGCCACCAGGCCGCCGAGGTAGCCGAACGACCAGCCCCAGCCCGAGACGCGGCCCATGGCGCGCGAGTCGGCGAGCTCGGGAAGGAACGCGGCGATCAGGTTCTCGCCGGTGCCGAAGAAGTAGTTCGACAGCGCCACCAGCGCCAGCGACGTCACCACCGCGCCCGGCCCGGCGAAGTACAGCAGGGCGGTGAAGACGACGCAGCCGGCGGTCGAGAAGGCGAGCAGCTTTTTCTTCGCCGCGTGCGCGTCGGCCCAGGCGCCGACCAGCGGCCCGGTGACGAGGATCGCGGCGTAGGAGACCGACAGCGCCGCGGTCCACGCGAACGTCGCCCAGGGCGCATTGCCGGCGATTGCCGAGACGAAATAGGCGCCGAACACCGCGGTGATGACCACGGTCGTGTAGGCCGAGTTGGCGAAGTCGTACATGCTCCACGCCCAGACTTCGCGGAACTTCACCTCCGCGGCGAGGGCGCTGCTCATTTTCCGATCGGCTCCAGCGTGGCGAAGAAGGTCCTCAGCGCCTCGGGCGCGTTCGCCTCGAACTTGCCGCCGAGGATGAAGATGCAGCGCGGCGCGTTGAGCGGGAACACGAGCAGCGCCTGGTCGCCGGCGATCTCGGGCTCCGGGTAGAGCGTATCGAGGCCGATCACGCTCCGCGCGAACGGTCTGCCGGCGACGGGCTGCATCTTGACGTTCGGATTGCGAGCGAATGCCTGTTCGGCCTGGCGGATGTCGGCGTTGGAGAACTGCGCTTCGCGGCACGCGCACACGGCGGTCTGCACCATGCTCGTCGCTTCGTAAGTCAGCCCGTCGATCTGCAACCGCTTGCCAATGCCCGAGGTGTAGCGCGCGGCTTCGGTCTCGTGCAGCGCGCGCGGCGCGCCGCCGAATTCCACCGATACCGCGCAGCTCTGGAAGCCGGCCCGCGCACCGTCCAGCATCACCCGGTTGCCGACCGAGACATTCGGCGGCAGCGCGCACGAGGCGAGCGCCGCGAGCGAGGCCAGTAGGACCCTTCTCACGCGCCGAGTATGCGCGACAATCGATGAATGCGCGCGCTCCTCCTCGCGGTTTCGCTCCTGCTCGGAATGCCGGCCGCTCTCGCTCAGCAGTACATCTTCGCCTGGCCGCCGGGCGAGCCAATGCTCAAGCCGCGCGGCGGAACGACGCGCGGCGTGCCGGTGACATACGACAAGGAGCCCTCCGAAGGCTGGCGCAAGTTGCGCGAGCCGGGCTTGAGCCCGCAGGAGCGCGACCGCCGCGCGATTCTCGCCATGGCGGGCCCGTATCGCGTCACCTTCGACTTCCTCGAGGTGGTGCGCTTCGATCCGGCGCTCAAGCCGGACGCGCCGTACCAGAGCTGGGCGACGGAGTACGTCTTCGTCGCCGAGGACCGGCCGGATTTCATCGCTCTGCAGCACGTGCTGCTCATGCGCATCAGCGGCAAGGCGAACGAACCTCTGGTGCAGCGGCATTGGCGGCAGGAATGGCGCTACGAGGCGGGGAAGCTCCTGGTCTACGAGGGCGCGAACACCTGGGCAGTCCGGCCGGTGCCGGGCGAGCGGCGCGGGGCGTGGACACAGACGGTGCTGCAGGTCGACGACTCGCCGCGCTACGCAGCGCGCGGGCGCTGGGAGCATGGCGAAACGAACTCGACCTGGCTGAGCGATGAGACCTGGCGCCCGCTGCCGCGGCGCGAGTTCAGCGTGCGCAAGGACTACCAGGTGCTGGTGGGCAGCAACCGCCACACCGTTACGCCGCTCGGCTGGGTGCAGGAGGAGAACAACCTCAAGGTCGTGCTCGTCGACAAGCGCGCCATTGCCCGTGAGTACGGCGTCGCGCGCTACGAGCGCATTCGCGACTTCGACTTCGAGCCGGCGCGCCGCTCCTTCGCCGCTACCGAGCCCTTCTGGGGCGAAGTCCGCGCCGCATGGCGCGAGCTCGAGGAGCAGCGTGGCCGCTTTGCGCTGCGCGCGCAGCCCGACCAGGGCAATCTCTTCATTGCCTTCTTTGAGTACGCCGCAAAGCTGGAAGAGGGGACTCCCTTCGATCGCGATGCGGCGCGCGCCTTTATCCGTCGCACGCTCGACGCGCGCTATCTCACGGCGCCTTCATGAGCGGAACGAGGAAGGTCTGGATCAACGCCATGGCGACGACGCCGGCGACGACGCAGGCAATTCCCAGCGCGGTCGATTCGGCTTTCAGGAAGGCGAAGCCGCCAAGAAACGCAGGCACTGCGGCGAAGATGCCGATCCAGTGCGTCGAGATGCGCTTGCCGCACGACTGGCAACTGACTGCTCGCCCGGGCCCGAGCGACGACTTGGCCCACAAACTCATCGCTGGACGATTGCAGTAGGGACACGCGATCACGGCGGTGAGCTTACCGCTTCCCGGCGGCTCCGCAGGGAACGGGGTATAGTCTTGATTCGATGCAACAAGCCGTCAACAAGGACGCGCAGAAACCCCCGGTCGCCGAGCATCGTCTGACGTTGAACGAAGTGCTCGACTGGATGGTCGAGGACAAGTTCTGCGACGAGGCGGCGGCGGAGGCGCTGAAGAAGGAACGCCGCTACCACCGCGGCGGCCTGCACCCGCTGGTGTCGGTCGCCGACCAGAAGTGGAAGCAGCTCGCGCCGCCGCACAAGGTGCTCGGCATCGAGTTCCTCACCGAGTGGCTGGCGAAGCGGGTCGGCATGGAATACCTGCACATCGATCCGCTGAAGATCGACTTCTCGGCGGTCACCGAGGTGATGTCGTCGGCGTACGCGACGCGCTTCCGCGTCCTGCCGGTCGGCGTGACGAGCAAGGAAGTGACCATCGCCACCGCCGAGCCGCATGTGCGCGAGTGGGAGAAGGAGCTGCAGCCGATCATCAAGCGCGACATCAAGCGGGTGATCGCCAACCCCGCGGACATCGAGCGCTACCAGGTCGAGTTCTACAACCTCGCCAGGTCGATCAAGGGCGCGAGCAAGAAGCAGCAGGGGGTCTCGGGCCTCTCGAACTTCGAGCAGCTGGTCGAGCTCGGCAAGGAGAACAAGCAGTTCGACGCGAACGACGCGCACATCGTGCGCATCGTCGACTGGCTCTGGCAGTACGCTTTCGAGCAGAGGGCGAGCGACATCCACGTCGAGCCGCGCCGCGAGCAGGGCATCGTGCGCTTTCGCATCGACGGCGTGCTGCACCAGGTCTACCAGATCCCGCCGACGGTGCTGAACGCCATGACCAGCCGGATCAAGATCCTGGCGCGCATGGACGTGGTGGAGAAGCGCCGGCCGCAGGACGGCCGCATCAAGACGCGCACGCTCGATGGCCAGGAGGTCGAGCTGCGCCTGTCGACGCTGCCGACCGCGTTCGGCGAGAAGCTGGTGATGCGGATCTTCGACCCGGAAGTGCTGGTGCGCGACTTCAAGGAGCTCGGCTTCTCCGACGACGACAAGAAACGCTGGGGCGACATGACCGAGAAGCCGAACGGCATCGTCCTGGTCACCGGGCCGACCGGCTCGGGCAAGACCACCACGCTCTATTCGACGCTGAAGACGCTGGCGACGCCGGAAGTGAACGTCTGCACGATCGAGGACCCGATCGAGATGGTCGAGGGCTCGTTCAACCAGATGCAGGTGCAGCACCAGATCGACCTCGGCTTCGCCGAGGGCGTGCGCGCGCTGATGCGCCAGGACCCGGACATCATCATGGTCGGCGAGATCCGCGACCTCGAGACCGCCGAGATGGCGGTGCAGTCGGCGCTGACCGGCCACCTTGTGCTCTCGACCCTGCACACGAACGACGCGCCGAGCGCCGTCACCAGGTTATTGGAATTGGGAGTGGCCCCCTACCTGCTCAATGCGACGCTGAACGGCATCATGGCGCAGCGGCTGGTGCGCGTGCTCTGCACGCACTGCAAGCAGAAGGTGGAATTCAACCGCGCCGAGGACCACGCTGCCTGGGACGCGCTGGTTTCGCCCTGGAAGTCGAACCGGCCGACGCACGTCTACAAGGCGGTCGGCTGTCTCGAGTGCCGCATGACCGGCTTCATGGGCCGGGTCGGCATCTACGAAGTGCTGATCTTCAGCTCGGAGGTCAAGACCCTCATCGCCGCCGGCGCCGACCTCGAAAAGCTGCGCGACATCGGCTTCAAGGAAGGCATGAAGCCGCTGCGTATCAGCGGCGCGATGAAGGTGGGGGCGGGGCAGACCACCATCGAGGAAGTGCTCAAGGTCGCGCCCCCCATCCGGGACACCCTGGCTCGCTAGTGGCCGACGTCGTCCAGCTTCTCCTGATCACCGCCGCGGTGGTCTACCTGGTGATGGTCCTGCTCTCGCGCCGTCACACCAAGAGAATTCTTGAATTGAAGGAAAATGAAGCGCGGTTTCGCGGCCTCACCGAGCTTTCCGCCGACTGGTTCTGGGAGACCGACGACGAGCACCGCATCACCTGGCTCTCGGGCGGCGGGCCGGTGGCGCTCTTTTTCGGCGGCACCAAGGCCTACGGCAAGCGCTTCTGGGAGATCCCGCGCGTCGAGGTCGATCCGGGCGCGCTCGGCGCGCATCTCGAGCGGCTGTCGGGGCGGTTGTCGTTCTTCGACCTGGAGATCGCCCGCGCCGACGAGCGCGGCGCACGCCAGATTCACATCATCTCCGGCCAGTCGCGCCTCGATGAAGCCGGCAATTTCCGCGGCTACCGCGGCGTCGGCCATGACGTCACCGAGCAGCGCCTGGCCGAGCGGCGCCTGCTGGAAGCGAAGGCGCGCCTCGAGCGCGCGCTCGACGGCGGCAACCTCGCCGAGTGGCATTTCGACGCGCAGAGCGGCGATCTCCATGCCGGCGACGGCTGGGTACGGTTCCTCGGCCACGAGCAATCGCCGATCACCGCGCGCGGCATCGATCTGTTCGGCCGCATCCACCCGGGGGACGGCGAGCGCGCGTCGGCGGCCTGGGTGCGCGCCCTCAAGGGCGAGGCGCCGGAGTACGAAGCGGAGTTCCGCATCGCCATGGCGAGCGGTGCCTGGAAGTGGCTGCACGCGCGCGGCCGCGTCACCGAGCGCGACGCCGGCGGCCGCGCGCTCAGGATGTCGGGCACGATCGCCGACGTCGACCAGCGCAAGGGCGCCGAGGGCGCGCTCGCAGAGCGCGAGCGGCGCTTCCACGACGTCGCGACGACCTCGCAGGAATACGTCTGGGAGACCGACGCCGACGGCCGCTTCACCTACC
>JAXDQC010000199.1:0-5592 GCA_034668045.1 Betaproteobacteria bacterium
CTAAAGCTCTCCGGTTTCAAGTCGTTCGTCGATCCCACCACCATCAACGTTCCCGGCCAGCTGGTCGGCGTCGTCGGCCCCAACGGCTGCGGCAAATCGAACGTGATCGATGCCGTGCGCTGGGTGCTCGGCGAGACGCGAGCGTCGGCATTGCGGGGCGACTCGATGCAGGACGTGATCTTCAACGGCTCGGGCAACCGGCCGCCGCACGCACGCGCCTCGGTCGAGCTGAATTTCGACAATTCGCAGGGCCGCGCCGCCGGGCAGTGGTCGCAGTACGGCGAAATCGCCGTCAAGCGAGTCCTGCAGCGCGACGGCGAGTCGAGCTACTACATCAACGGCCTTCACGTCCGCCGGCGCGACATCACCGACATGTTCCTCGGCACCGGCCTCGGGCCGCGCGCCTACGCCATCATCGAGCAGGGCATGATCTCGCGCGTCATCGAGGCGAAGCCCGAAGAGCTGCGCGTCTTCCTCGAGGAGGCGGCGGGCATCTCCAAGTACAAGGAGCGCCGGCGCGAGACCGAGAACCGCCTGACGGACACGCGCGAGAACCTGGCGCGCATCAGCGATATCCGCCTTGAGCTCGGCGCGCAGCTCGAGAAGCTCGAGGCGCAGGCGAAGATCGCCGCGCGCTACAAGGAGTTCCAGTCGGACTTGAGCCTGAAGCAGCAGCTCCTCTGGTACCTGCGCCGGCGCGACGCCAGCAGCGAGCGCGAGCGCCACGCCCAGGAGATCGCTCGGGTCGGCAACGAGATGGAGGCCGAGAACGCGCAGCTTCGGCACTTCGAGTCGCGCCTGGAGACCGCCCGGGCGACGCACTACCAGGCGGGCGACGCCATGAATGGCGCGCAAGGCGCGCTCTATACCGCCAATGCGACCGTCGCCAGCCACGAATCGCAGCTGCGCTACGCCGAAGAGACGCGCAGCCGCCTGGAAAACCAGCATACCGAACGGCGCTCCCAGCTTGCCTCGTGGCGCGAGCAGCGCGCCCAACTCACCCACGCACTGCACATGTGGGCGGCTCGCTCGGTGACCGCCAAGGAGCGCGCCGCGCAGGCGAAGGGCAAGCTCGAGCAGGAGAACGCACTGCTGCCGCGGGCGGAAGACGCCTTCCGCGCCGCGCAGGAGGCAGCGAACGAGTCGCGCAGCGGCGTGCAGCAGTCGGAAAGCGCGCTGCAGCTCGAGAAGGCGAATCTCGCGCACCTCGAGCGCAGCGTGCATGCGCTGGGCCAGCGCCATGAGCGGCTGGACGCGGAGCTGCAGACCCTTGCCGCGCCGGACGCCGCCGCGGCGAGCGCGGTCCAGGCGGGAGTGCGCGAGCTCGATGCGGCGCTCCAGTCCGCGCAGGCACAGCTCGAGAGCCTGCAGGCGGAAAGCGCTGCGGCGGATGAGGGGCGCGCGGCGGCGACCGAAGCCCTGAACGCCGCGCAGCGCGACGAAACGGCGGCGCAGGCGCAGCTCGCCACGCTGCGCCAGATCCAGGCCGACACCGAGAACAACGCGCCTTTGCGCGACTGGCTCGACCGCCATGCCTTGGGCAGCCTGCCGCGCCTGTTCCAGAAGCTGCGCATCGATTCCGGTTGGGAAGCCGCGGTCGAATCCGTGCTGCGAGAGCGGCTGCATGCCCTCGAAGCGAGCGGCATCGACAAGCTGCCCGGCGAGATGCCGCCGGCCAAGGCGAGCCTTTTCGAGCGTGGCATGGCCGCGGCGACTGCGCCGGTTGCCGGGTTGACGCCTTTGGCCGCCCACGTCCATGCAACGGATCCGGCGGTGTCGGGTGCGCTCGCGGACTGGCTCGCCGACGTGTATGCCGTCGAGGGTCAGCCGGCGCGTGAAGCCCTGCGCCCGGGGATGCTGCTCGTCAACCGGGAAGGCCACCAGTTCACCCGCCATACCGTCAGCTTTCACGCGCCGGACGCGGTCGATGCCGGCCTGCTCGCCCGCCAGGCGGAGATCGAAACGCTGGAGCAGCGGTGCAAGGGGCTGGAAGACACCCTGCGCCGCGCGCAGGCGGCCCTGCAGGAAGCCGAGGCGCACGCGGCCGAGCGCACCGATGCACTGGAATCCGCCCGGACACAGATCTCCCGCATGGAGAAGGCGCGTCACGACGCGCAGATCGAGGAGCTGAAGCTCGTCCAGTCGGAGGAACGCTATCGCGAGCGCAGCGAGCAGGTGCGCGGCGAGCTTGCCGAGATCGACCGCGAGCGCGCGCGCACCCACCAGGGGCTGGCGGAGTGCCAGGCGGCCATCGCCCGCGGCGAAGAAGCGATCGCCGCGGCCGGGGAACGGCTGGAGGCGGCTCGCCAGGCCCTGACCGCGGCAGAGAACGCTGTCGTCGCCCAGCGCCGCGCCGCGCAGCAGGCGGAGCGCGAGCAGCAGGACGCGGTATTCGGCGAGCGCGAGTGCGGGTCGAAGATCGCCGAGATCGACAACTCGGTGAAGGTCATCGACCAGCAGATCGAGCACGCCGAGCTGGAGATCGCCAAGCTCACGACCGAGCTCGCCGCCGATCCGATTCCCGAGGTCAAGCGCCAGCTTGAGACCGCGGTCGAGGCACGGCTTGCCTGCGAGAAGACGCTGGCGACGGCGCGCGATGCCGTCGAAGCTGCCGCGGCCGCATTGCGCGAGATCGAGGAAAGCCGGCTGCAGGTCGAGTCGCGCGCCGCGCCGCTGCGCGAGCGCCTCGCCGAGCTGCGGCTGAAGGAGCAGGCGGCGCAGATCAACCACGACCAGTACGCGACCCAACTCACCGAGGCGGGCGCCGACGAGGCCGCGCTCGCCACGCACGCGGCGGACGCGCCGCGCCCGTCGGCGCTGCAGGGCGAGATCACGCGCCTGTCGCAGGCGATTGGCGAGCTGGGTGCCGTCAACATGGCGGCGCTCGAGGAGCTCTCCTCGATGCAGGAGCGCAAGAGCTATCTCGACTCGCAGGCCGCCGACCTGGACGAGGCGGTGCGAACGCTCGAGGATGCGATCCGCAAGATCGACCGGGAGACGCGCGAGCTGCTGCGCGAAACCTTCGAGTCGGTCAACAAGCACTTCGGCTCGCTCTTCCCGACCCTGTTCGGCGGCGGCGAGGCGAAGCTGATCATGACCGGCGAGGAGATCCTCGACGCCGGCGTGCAGGTGATGGCGCAGCCGCCGGGCAAGCGCAACGCCTCGATCCACCTGCTCTCGGGCGGCGAGAAAGCGCTGACCGCGATCTCGCTCGTCTTCTCGCTCTTCCAGCTCAACCCGGCGCCGTTCTGCCTGCTCGACGAGGTCGACGCGCCGCTCGACGACTCGAACACCCTGCGCTTCTGCGAACTGGTGAAGCGCATGTCGGCGCAGACGCAGTTCCTGTTCATCAGCCACAACAAGATCTCGATGGAGATGGCCGAGCAGCTGATCGGCGTGACCATGCCGGAATCCGGCGTGTCGCGTGTCGTCGCGGTCGACATCGACGAAGCGCTGCGGATCCGGGAGGAGCTCGCCGCCTGACCGATCTGCATATCGGTCTGGTGGTGCTGGGCGTCGTCGCGCTGGTCGGGGTCCTCGCTTACAACTATGTCCAGGAGCGCTCGGCGCGCCGCGAGGCCGAGCGCAGCTTCACTTCGCGCCATCCCGATGTGCTGCTGCCCGAGCCGGAAGTGCGGCGCGAGCCGACCCTGGAGCCTGTCCACAGGCGCCCGGAGCCCCAGGCGGGGGCGACGCCCGATCCTCTCGTCGACTATGTCATCGAGATGGCCCTACCTCCCGGCGCCTCGCTGAAGGAGGGCTGGGCCGTGATCGACCACCGCTTCGGCCGCCGGGCCTTGCTCGCGATCGAGGACAGCGTGGCACGCGCCGGACTGCAGATGGTCACGCGCGAGGGCGTGGTCAGCGAGGCCGAGCTGCTCGAGTTCCGTTCGGAGGTCGAAACCCTGGCGGCGAAAGTGGCGGCCACGGTACGTGCCCCGGAGATGCGGCCGGCGCTCGAGGCCGCGCAGGAGCTGGACCGCGCCTGCGCGGACGCCGATGTCCAGGTGGCGTTGCACGTCGTCGGCATTCCGGGAGCCGAGGCGCCTGCCGGAGAGCATCCGTTCCACGTATCGCGTCGCGAGGACGGCCTGACGCTGACGCTCGACGTCGCGCGCACGCTCGAGCCTGGCAGGGGCTACGAGGCGATGGTGCGCGCCGGCCGGCACGCCGCCGCCGGCGGCGGCCGGCTGGTGGACGACAACGGCGCGGCGCTCGACGATCGCGCGCTCGCCACCATCGGCGCGCAGCTCGAGGTCGTGCGCGGGGAGCTCGCCGGGCGCGGCATCGAACCGGGGAGCCCGCTCGCGCTGCGCCTGTTTTCATGAAGCCCGACAGCAGGATCAGGAAGTTGCGCGAGGCCATCGAGCGCCATAACCGGCTCTACTACGTCGAGGACGCGCCCGAGGTCACCGACGCCGAGTACGACGCGCTCTTCCGCGAGCTGCAGCAGCTCGAGGAGCAGCATCCCGAGCTGAGCAGCCCGGACTCGCCGACCCAGCGCGTCGGCGCCGCGCCGCTGGCGGAGTTCGCCGAGGTCCGGCATCGCGCGCCGATGCTGTCGATCAACAATGCTTTCGACGAGGAGAGCGTGCGCGCCTTCGACAAGCGCGTGCGCGAGGCGCTCAAGGCTGACGCGGTCGAGTACGCCGCCGAGCCGAAGTTCGATGGCCTGGCGATCAGCCTCGCCTATCGCGACGGGCAATTCGTGCGCGGGGCGACGCGCGGCGACGGCACGACCGGCGAGGACGTAACCGCGAACCTCCGCACCGTCCGCTCGGTTCCGCTCAAGGTCGCGGCCAAAGGGGAGCTCGAGGTTCGCGGCGAGGTCCTGATGTACCGCAAGGATTTCGACGCCATGAACGCCCGTCAGCGCGAAGCGGGCGAGAAGGAATACGTCAACCCGCGCAACGCCGCTGCCGGCGCCATCCGCCAGCTCGACTCGCGGATCACGGCGGCGAGGCCGCTGAGGTTCTTTGCCTACGCGCTCGTTTCGGAGTCGGCCGCGGCGACCCATTCGGCGAGCCTCGACCGGCTCGACAAGCTCGGTTTTCCGGTTTGCAAGGAGCGCGACGTGGTCTCCGGCGCCGACGGCCTGCTCGGGTACTACGCCAGGATCGGCAAGATGCGCGACAAGCTGCCGTACGCGATCGACGGCGTCGTCTACAAGGTGAATCGCCTCGACTGGCAGGAGCGGTTGGGCTACGTCTCGCGCGCGCCGCGCTTCGCGCTCGCTCACAAATATCCGGCCGAAGAGCAGTCGACCGAGGTGCTCGGCATCGAGGTGCAGGTGGGACGCACCGGCGCGCTCACGCCGGTGGCGAAGCTGAAGCCGGTATTCGTCGGCGGCGTCACGGTCGCGAACGCGACCCTGCACAACGAAGACGAGCTGCGGCGCAAGGACGTGCGGGTGGGCGACACCGTGATCGTGCGCCGCGCCGGCGACGTGATTCCGGAAATCGTTTCCGTGCTAGTCGACCGGCGACCCGAGGGCGCCGTGCCGTTCCATCTTCCCAGGAAGTGTCCCGTTTGCGGCTCGGCAGTGGTGCGCAGCGAGGAGGAAGCCGTCGCCCGCTGCAGCGGCGGCCTTTT
>JAXDQC010000200.1:0-18968 GCA_034668045.1 Betaproteobacteria bacterium
GCAGCTTGCCGCGCCGGTGGAAAGCCGCGAGCCGAAGAAGGCGCTGACGCGATGAAGCTCCTGCTCATCGTCGGTGGCGCGGTCGCGGCAGTCGGGCTGCTACTGCTCGCCACCGCGAGCGGCGAGACGCCCTTGCTCGCCAGGCACTACTCGCTGCTCTTTGGCCTGAATGCGGTGCTCGCGGTTCTGCTGGCGACGCTGCTTACGTACCAGCTCACCGGGCTGGTGCGGCGTTACCGCGCGCGCGTGTTCGGCACGCGCCTCACCTTGCGGCTGCTGCTGCGCTTCGCCGCGCTCGCCGTGCTGCCCGGGCTGATCGTCTACGCCGTCTCGGTGCAGTTCCTGACGCGATCGATCGAGTCCTGGTTCGACGTCAGAGTGGATGCGGCACTCGAAGGCGGCATCAATCTGGGGCAACAGGCGATCGATCAGATGCTGGTCGAGGTGCAGAGCAAGGCGCAGGCGATGGCGCAGGAGCTCTCGACGCTGCCGGCGACCGAGATGACGTCGCAGTTCCAGCGCATTCGCAGCCAGGCCGGCGCCCAGGACGCGATGCTCGTTACTTCGGGGGGGCGGGTGCTGGCGAGCAGCAGCGAAGACATCGCCAAGCTGGTGCCGGATGCGCCGCCGCCCTATCTCCTCATGCAGGCGCGCGACCACCGCGTCTACGCCTCCACCGACTCGCTCGCCGGCCAGCCGCTCTCGCTGCGCGTCATCGTGCCGGTGGAGTCCGGCGCCCGCGACGCCCGCTACCTGCAGCTGCGCGCCAACGTGCCGCCGGCCTTCGCGCGCAGCGCCGAGGCGATCGAGACCGCCTATCGCGACTACCGCCAGCTCGCCATCTCGCGCGACGAGTTGAAGAGCATTTACGTCGTGACGCTGAGCTTCGCGCTGCTCATGGCGCTGTTCGTTGCGGTGGCGGTAGCGGCGACGCAGTCCAATCTGCTCGCCGAGCCCCTGGCCCGGCTCGCGCAGGCGATGCAGGCGGTGGCGCGCGGCAATTTCTCGCGCCAGGTGCCGGTGACAACGCGCGACGAGCTCGGCGTGCTCACCGAGAGCTTCAATTCCATGATCCGCCAGCTCGACGAGGCGCGGCACGTGGTCGAGACCAACCGCGTCGCTTTGGAGGCGGCAAAGGCGCGCCTGGAAAGCATTCTCGCCAACCTGTCGGCGGGCGTGCTGGTATTCGACCACGAGCTCAGGCTTTCGATCTCCAACCACGGCGCCGCGGCGATCCTCGATGCCGAGCTCGACAGCTTCGCCGAAACGATGCGCGGCCAGTTCATCGCGCACGGCGACAAGGACTGGCAGTTGCAATTCGAGCTGAAAGGCACCGGCAAGACCTTGCACGCCCGCGGCGCGCGCCTGCCCAAGGCGACCGGCGGCGGCTACGTGATCGTGTTCGACGACGTCACGCAGCTCATCCACGCCCAGCGGGCGACCGCCTGGGCGGAAGTCGCGCGCCGCCTGGCGCACGAGATCAAGAACCCCCTGACGCCGATCCAGCTCTCCGCCGAGCGCCTGGAGATGAAGCTCGCCGACCGCCTGCCACCCGAGGAAGGAGAAGCGTTGCGCCGCGCGACGCAGACCATCGTCAACCAGGTCTCCGCCCTCAAGGCGATGGTCAACGATTTCACGGAGTACGCGAGGCTGCCCGCGCCCGAGCCGGCCTGGCTCGATCTCAACGCCCTGGTGGCGGACGTCCTCGGCCTCTACGAGAATTCCAGCTTTCCGATCGCGACGCGGCTCGCGCACGGCCTGCCGCAGGTGTGGGCCGATGGCGCGCAGATTCGACAGGTGATCCACAATCTCATCCAGAATGCGCAGGATGCGCTCGAGAACATGCGCCCTCAGGGATCGAATCCCACCATCGAAGTGCGCACCGAGCTCGCCGGCGACCGCGTCCGTCTCGCCGTGTCGGACAATGGCGGCGGCTTTCCCGAGGAGCTGATGGCGCGGATCTTCGAGCCCTACGTCACCACCAAGCCCAGAGGCACCGGCCTCGGCCTCGCCATCGTCAAGAAGATCGTCGACGAGCACCACGGCAGCATCGCCATCGAGAACCGGCCGAGCAGCGGCGCTTCGGTCAGCGTGCTCCTGCCTCTTTCCAAGGCGGCGTAGCGCGATGGCCCAGATCCTGGTGGTCGACGACGAAATCGGCATTCGCGAGCTGCTCTCGGAGATCCTCGCCGACGAGGGTCATCAGGTCCTGGTGGCGGAGAATGCCAGCGGCGCGCGGCGGCTGCGCGAGGCCCAGCGCCCCGACCTCGTGTTGCTCGACATCTGGATGCCCGACACCGACGGCATCACGCTGCTCAAGGAATGGGCGGCGAGCGGCCAGCTCACCATGCCCGTCGTCATGATGTCGGGGCACGGCACCATCGAGACGGCGGTCGAGGCGACAAGGATCGGCGCGCTCGACTTCCTGGAGAAGCCGATCGCGTTGCAGCGCCTGCTAGCCACGGTCAAGCGCGCGCTGCGCAATCCCGAGGCCGCGGCGCCGCCGCCCCTTGCCCTCGCCGCGCTCGGCCGCTCGACTGCGCTCGCCGACACCAAGAAGCGCCTTGCCCAGCTTGCGCAATCGAGCGCGCCACTCCTGCTTCGCGGCGAGCGCGGGATGCGGCCGGAGCTCTTCGCCCGCCTGCTCGCGGCGCCGGGCGCGCCGTTCATCTCCGGCGGCGAGGGCGTCGCCGAACCCCTGTCCGATCTCCTCGCGCGCGCCGCCGGCGGCATCCTCTTCGTTGCCGACCTGAGCCGCCTCGAGCGCGCCGAGCAGCGCAACCTCGAGTTCGTGCTGGCGCGCGCCGAAAAGCACAAGACCCGGGTGGTTTCGTTCTCGCCCGTCGATGCACGCACGCTGTGCGAGAGGCATGAGTTCGACGCGGAGCTCGCCGCGCGGCTCGGTGAGCTCACCCTGCGCCTGCCGGCGCTGCGCGAATTCGCCGAGGACGTGCCGGACCTCGCCTCGCTGATGCTCGCGCTGCTGGTGGAGGCGCGCGCCTGTCCGCCGCGACGGCTCGCCATTGCCGCGCTTAATGCGCTGCGTCACCACGGCTGGCACGGCAACCTCGCCGAGCTCGAGAGCGTGATCAAGGATCTCGCGCTCACGTCGCTCGAGGAGGAGATCAAGCTCGAGGACGTCGAGCGCGTGCTCGCCGGCCGGCAGCCGCAGAGCGCGCTGCCGGAGGTGGCCTTCGATCGTCCCTACCGCGAGGCGCGCGAGGCCTTCGAGCGGATCTACTTCGAGCACCTGCTCGCGCGCGAGCACGGCAGCATGTCGCGCGTCGCCGAGCGCTCCGGGCTCGAGCGCACGCATCTCTATCGCAAGCTGAAAGCGCTCGGCCTGCCGGTCGGCCGGCGCGACGAGAGTTGACTAGGCCCTGATCGCCGCGACGGCGAGCGCGATCCAGCCGAGGATCAGTGCCACCCCGCCGATCGGCGTGACCATGCCGATGGGCCGCGGCGCACCGAGCGCCAGCGCGTAGAGGCTTCCGGAGAAGACGAGGACGCCGATGATGAAGAGCCAGCCCGCGGCTTTCGCCCATGCGCCGGCGAGCTGAGGTGTCGCGAGCAGCGCCAGGGCGTGCACGAAGTGGTACTGGACTGCCGTTTGCCAGATGGACAGCGCTTCGCCGCCCAAGCGCGCCTTGAGCGCGTGCGCGCCGAAAGCGCCGAGCACGACTGCCGCGGCGCCGAGCAGCGCGCCGATCGCCAGGAACGGCTTCAGGCGGTCTTCTTGGCTTTCTTCTTCGGCCGGTGCGGCCGCTTCTTGCCGTAGCTCGCCCGGTAGATCTTGCCTTTTCGCGTTCTCTTATCGCCTTTTCCCATGACGGCGATTATACGGTCTCAAGTTCGTACGCGAGATAGGGCGCGAGCCACTTTTCGGCTTCCGCCAGCGGCATGCCGGCGCGCCGCGCGTAGTCCTCGACCTGATCGCGGCCGATCTTGCCGACCGCGAAGTAGCTCGACTCCGGATGCGAGAGATAGAAGCCCGACACCGCGGACGCGGGCAGCATGGCGAACGATTCGGTGAGCCGCATATGCGCTCGGCGCTCGGCATCGAGGACCTTGAACAGCGGCCCCTTGGCGGTGTGATCCGGGCAGGCCGGATAACCCGGCGCGGGCCGGATGCCTCGGTATCCCTCGGCGATGAGCTGCTCGCGGCCGAGCTTTTCATCCGTGGCGTAGCCCCAGAACTCGCGCCGCACGCGCTCGTGCAGTCGCTCGGCGAACGCCTCGGCGAAGCGATCGGCAAGCACCTTCAGCATGATCGCCGCGTAGTCGTCGTGCGCCTTCTCCAGCTCGGCGACCCGCGCCTCGATGCCGCCGGCGCTGACCGCGAAGGCGCCGGCCCAGTCCTGCACGCCGCTTGCCTTGGGGGCGACGAAATCGGCCAGGCAGAGGTTCGGCCGGCCGCTCGGCTTGACGTTCTGCTGCCTGAGATTGTGCCAGGTCATGAGCACGTCGCGCCGGCCCTCGTCGGCGTAGATCTCGATGTCGTCGTCGTTCACCTGCGCGGCCGGGAACAGGCCGAAGACGCCGTTCAGCGTGATCAGTTTGTCGTCGACGATTCGCTGCAGCGTTTCCTGCGCCTCGGCGAAGAGCTTGCGCGCGGCTTCGCCGACCACGGGGTCCTGGAGGATCTTCGGATAGGGCCCGGAAAGCTCCCAGGCCTGGAAGAACGGCGTCCAGTCGATGTAGTCGATCAGCTCCGCGAGCGGGTAGCGCTCGAGGGCGACGATCCCGGTCTGGCGCGGGCGCGCCGGCCGGTAGGCGCTCCAGTCGGTCTTGAAGCCGCGGCGCCGCGCATCGGCAATCATCAGCAGCGGCCCGGGCCCCTTCTTTTCCTTGTGCGCCGCGCGCAGGCGCTCGTAGTCCGCGCGCACCTCGGCGATGAAGCTGTCCCGGCTGTCGGTGGAAAGCAGGCTCTGCACCACCGGCACGCTGCGCGAGGCGTCCGGCACGTAGACGACCGGGCCGGAATAGTTCTGCGCGATCCGAACCGCGGTATGGGTGCGCGAGGTGGTGGCGCCGCCGATCAGCAGCGGCAGCTTCAGCCCGGCGCGCTCCATTTCCCGCGCCACGTGCGACATTTCCTCAAGCGAAGGCGTGATCAGCCCGGAAAGGCCGATGACGTCGGCGCTCTCCTTCTGCGCCGTGTCGATGATGTTCTGCGCCGGCACCATCACGCCGAGGTTGACCACCTCGTAGTTGTTGCACTGGAGCACGACGGCGACGATGTTCTTGCCGATGTCGTGCACGTCGCCCTTGACCGTGGCGATGACGATCCGCCCCTTGGAGCGCGCCGCCAGGCCGCTCTTCGCCCGCTCGGCCTCGATGAAGGGCACGAGGTGCGACACCGCCTGCTTCATGACGCGAGCCGACTTCACCACCTGCGGCAGGAACATCTTGCCGGCGCCGAAGAGATCGCCGACGACGTTCATGCCGTCCATCAACGGTCCTTCGATCACCGTGATCGGCTGCGGATACTTGAGCCGCGCCTCTTCGGTGTCGGCGATGATGTGCGCGTTGATGCCGTTGACCAGGGCGTGTACCAGGCGCTCCTCGACCGCGCCGGCGCGCCAGGCTTCGTCCTGCTTGCCTTCCTTGACGCCCGCTTTGACGCTGCCGGCGAACTCGACCAGCCGCTCGGTGGCGTCGGCACGGCGATTGAAAAGCACATCCTCGACGCGCTCGCGCAGCTCGGGCTCGATCTTCTCGTAGACGCCGAGCTGCCCGGCGTTGACGATGCCCATCGACAGGCCGGCGCGGATCGCGTGGTAGAGGAAGGCGGTGTGCATCGCCTCGCGCACCGTGTCGTTGCCGCGGAACGAGAAGGAGAGGTTGGAGACGCCGCCCGAGACTTTTGCCGCCGGCAGGTGCTGGCGGATCCAGCGCACCGCCTCGATATAGTCGATGCCATAGCGCGCGTGCTCTTCCAGGCCGGTGGCGACGGCGAAGATGTTGGGGTCGAAGACGATGTCCTCGGCCGGCAAGCCCGCCTGCTCCGTGAGCAGCCGGTGGGCTCGCTCGCACACCTGCACGCGGCGCTCGAGTGTGTCGGCCTGACCGGACTCGTCGAACGCCATGACGACGACCGCGGCGCCGTAGCGGCGGCAGAGGCGCGCCTGGCGCAGGAACTCGGCCTCGCCCTCCTTCATCGAGATGGAATTGACGATCGGCTTGCCCTGCACGCATTTCAGGCCGGCCTCGATGACGCTCCATTTCGAGCTGTCGATCATGAACGGCACGCGCGCGATGTCGGGCTCGGCCGAGGCGAGGCGAAGGAAAGTCGCCATCGCCTTCTCCGAATCGAGCATCGCCTCGTCCATGTTGACGTCGATCACCTGCGCGCCGTTTTCCACCTGCTGGCGCGCTACGCTGAGCGCGCCGGCGTAGTCGCCGGCGAGGATCAGGCGCGCGAATGCCTTCGAGCCGGTGACGTTGGTGCGCTCGCCGACGTTGACGAACAGCGACTGGTCGTCGACGTTGAGCGGCTCAAGGCCGGCGAGCCGCAGCGCGCGCGGGCGTTGGGGAACGGCGCGCGCCGGGATTCCCGCCACCGCCTCGGCCATGGCGTGAATATGCTCGGGCGTCGTGCCGCAGCAGCCGCCGACGATGTTCAGCCAGCCGTTCCTCGCCCATTCGCCGATATGCGCCGCCATCGACTCGGGCGTGTCGTCGTACTCGCCGAACGCATTCGGCAGGCCGGCATTCGGATGGCAGGAGGTGCGTGTCTCGGCGATCTTCGAGAGCTCCTCCACGTACGGCCGTAGTTCCTTCGCGCCGAGCGCGCAGTTGAGGCCGATGGCGAGCGGCCGCGTGTGGCGCATGGAGTTGTAGAACGCCTCGGTAGTCTGGCCGGAGAGCGTTCGCCCGGAAGCATCGGTGATGGTTCCCGAGATGATCACCGGCAGGCGCACGCCGACCTTGTCGAAGGTCTCCTCGACGGCGAACAGCGCGGCCTTGGCGTTCAGCGTGTCGAACACGGTCTCGACCAGCAGCAGGTCGACACCGCCCTCGAGCAGGCCCTGCAGGGCTTCGCTGTACGCGGCGACCAGCTCTTCGAAGCTCACGGCGCGGAAGCCGGGATCGTTGACGTCCGGCGAGAGGGACGCGGTCTTGTTGGTTGGACCGAGCACGCCGGCGACGAAGCGCGGCTGCTTCGGCGTCCTCGACTCGGCGCGCCGCGCTGCCGTGCGCGCCAGCGTCGCGGCTTCGCGGTTCAGCTCGCGCGCCAGGTCCTGCATGCCGTAGTCGGCGAGCGCGATCGAGGTCGAGTTGAAGGTATTGGTCTCGATGATGTCGGCGCCGGCATCGAGGTATTGCGCATGGATGTCGCGAATCAGCGCTGGCTGGGTGAGCGCGAGAAGATCGTTGTTGCCGCGCAATTCGCGCGCCCAGTCGCGGAAGCGCGCGCCGCGGTAGTCCTCCTCGGCGAGACGGGCGCGCTGGATCATCGTGCCCATCGCGCCGTCGAGGAGCAGGATGCGCTCGCCGAGCAGCGTTTCCAGTTGCGTGTGCTGCGTCTCCGCCACTAACTCCGCTCCAAGAAAGAAAAAGGCCCGCTCAGCTTGCGCAGAAACGGGCCCCCTCGCGACGCGCGTCTCTTTAGCGGTATTTATCGCGCGCCCCGCAAGCTGAGCATCAAATCGGCGCTGAGTGGGAGTCTGCCCACTTCGACCGGGAGTGTCAACGCTTGCCCTTACAATCCATGGGCCATGGAGTTCCGCTCGATCGTCGGCGTCTTTCCCTGCCAGGTGCAATGGGGTGATTGCGACCCGGCGGCGATCATTTTCTATCCCACCTATTTCCGCTGGATGGATGCGGCGACCTGGGCGTTCTTCGAGTCGGTCGGCTACACGCCGAAGCGCATGCGCGACGAGCATCTCTCCATGCCGCTCGTCTCGGCGGACTGCCAGTTCCTTTCGCCGGCGCTGCATGGCGATCGTTGCGAAGTGCGCTCCAGCATCACGCGCTTTGGCGGCAAGTCGTTCGTGGTCGCGCACGAAATGATGCGCAACGACGGCACCGCGCTTGCGAAGGGCACGGAGACCCGGGTCTGGGGTCGCGCCGGTCCGGGAAAGCCGTTGAAGGGCGAGACGATTCCGGAGGAGCTTAAGGCGCTGTTTCGCGTGCGCTAGCCCATTCGGCGAGGGCGGAATCGATCATCGCGCCGGCGGCGCCGAGCGAATCGTGCGCATGATCCGTGAGCAGCTTTGCGAGATTGTCGCGCATCGCTTTCTCATTCACTTCCAGGCTCTCGAGCACGTCCACCATCGCCGCGACGCTGCTCGCGGTGCTGCAGACGAGCTCGCGCAGCGTGAACCACTGGCTCTGCCATTGTCCGAGGCCGCGCTCGTGCTCAGGGGTGAGCTGACCGAGAAGGATGGCCGCGAGCCCCGGCGCGCGCTGTGCCGCCTCGAGCGCCAGCATGGAGAGCGCGGGGTTGCGCTTGTGCGGCATGCTGGAGGAGCCGCCGCGTCCGGGCGCGGCTGCTTCCGCGGCTTCGCCGACTTCCGCCTGCATGAGAAGCGCGACGTCGCGGCCGATCTTGCCCGCGGCGCCGGCGAGGATCGCCAGCTCCGCTCCCAGCCGTGCGAAGCGGTCGCGGGCGCTGTGCCACGGCACGAGGCTCGCGTGCAGATCGAGCTCGTGGGCGAGCGCCGCCGATACTTTTTCGCCCTGCTCCCCGAACACCGAGAGCGTGCCGCTCGGGCCGCCGAACTGCAGCGTGCAAGCGTCGTTTGCCGCGCGACGCACCCCTGTGAGACAACGGCCAACGAGAGACAGCCATACCGCTGCCTTCCAGCCGAAGGGCACGGGAAGAGCGGGTTGCAGCAGCGTGCGCGCCGCCATGCGCGTCTTCCCATGACGCCGGGCCAGGCCGGCAGCGGCATCGCCGAGGCGTACCGTGAGCTCGTCCACGCGCGCACAAGCGGGCTTGAGACAGAGCACGACCGCGGTATCGATGACGTCCTGGCTGGTCGCACCGGCGTGAACGTGCTTCGCCGCGTCCTTCGACACGGCGGCGACCTGTGCGGTGAGCTGCTTGACGAACGGAATGGCGAGCGTGCCGGCTCGCCCTTCCCGTGCCAGTGTCGCGACATCAAATCGCGCGCTCTCGCACACACGGCTGATGATATCGGCATGTGCCGCAGGCGCCGAGGCGCGCGCCAGCGCGGCCTCGAAGCGTGCCATCGCCGCGATGAGCTTCTCGTCGGACAGCAGTCCGGCGCAAGCCTCGTCGGCGAAGAGGAGCTCGAGGCTCAGTAGTCGAAGAAGACCGTTTCGTTCTTCCCCTGAAGAACGACGTTCCACTCCAGCGCCTTGCCCTTCTTTTTCGGCATCAGCGTCGCGCGGCGCGCGGGCGGCACGAGCCCGAGCACCGGATCCTGGGCGTTGGCCGCCGTCTCGTCGGGGAAATAGATGCGCGTCGCAAGATGCTTGAGCATGCCGCGCATGAACACCGAGACGACGAGATGCGGCGCTTGCAGGCCGCCGCCCGGCCCGGGCACGCGCCCCGGCTTGATCGTGGTGAAGCGAAAGCCGCCCTTCGCGTCAGTGGGGATGCGCCCGAATCCGCGCCAGCCCTTCTCGATCGGCTTCTTCTGCGTGTCCTCGGGGTGCGCGTACTTGCCTTCGGCGTTCGCCTGCCAGATCTCGATCAGCCCGTCGTTCACGCCGTTGCCGTCGCCGTCGATCAACCGTCCGGCGATCGCCACGCGCTCGCCCTTGATGCCCTTGCCGGCGATGTCGCGCGTCGTCAGCCACTCGAGGCCGATATGCAGGTATGGGCCGACGGTCTGGTTGCCGCTCGCGAAGAGACTCATGGCATTTTCTCCATCGGCGTCTCCTCTCGGCCGCGCAGCACGATGTCGAAGCGGTAGCCGAGCGCTTGCTCGGGGATCGTGCTTTCCCAATCGAACACCGAGACCAGGCGGTTGCGCGCCGCCTCGTTCTCGATGCAGGTGAACATCGGGTCGTAGGGCAGCAGCGCGTCGCCGGGGAAGTACATCTGCGTCACCATGCGCGTGAGAAAGGCCTGGCCGAAGAGCGAGAAATGGATGTGCGCCGGGCGCCAGGCGTTGTAATGGTTGCGCCAGGGATACTCGCCGGGCCGGATGGTGATGAAGCGGTAGCGGCCCTCGCTATCGCTGACGGTGCGGCCGGCGCCGGAGAAATTCGGATCGATCGGCGCGTTGTGCTGGTCGGTGCGGTGCGGGTAGCGGCCGGAGGAGTTCGCCTGCCAGACCTCGATCAGGGTATTCGGCACGGCCCGGCCGTTCTCGTCCAGCACGCGGCCGGTGACGATGATGCGCTCGCCGATCGGATCCCCCTTGTGCTGGCGCGTGAGGTCGTTGTCGGCCGGCTTGACATCGCCGTGGCCAAACACCGGTCCGGTGATCTCGGAGATCGTCTGCGGCGGCAGCACCAGCGGCTGCGTCGGACAGCGCTTCTGCGTCGAGCGATACGGCGGATAGTTGTAGGCCGGCTGTGTGCCGGGATGGGGCCTGCGGTAGCCGACGAGTTTTTTCATTCTGCGTCCGGTTGCTTCGAAGGTTGCGCCTGGTCGAATGCCTCCAGCTTCATGCAGGCATCGAAGACGCGCATCGTGGTCGGATAAGGCGCGAGGTCGCTGTTGAAGCGCTTGGCGTTGAAGATTTGCGGCACGAGGCAGCAGTCGGCCATCGTCGGCGCGTCGCTGTAGCAGAACTTCCCGGCTCTGCCGCCCAGCTCGGCTTCCAGCTTGGCGAGGCCGTCGGCGATCCAGTACCGGTACCAGGTGTCGATCTGCTCCTGCGTCTGACCGAGGCGCTTGAGGTGCTGCAGCACGCGGAGATTGTTCAGCGGGTGGATCTCCGACGCGATGAGATACGACAGCGAGCGCACCCGGGCACGCGCCAGCGACTCCTTGGGAATGAGGTGCGGTTGCGGGTGCTTCTCGTCCAGGTACTCGATGATCGCCAGCGACTGATTGAGTCGTGTCCCGTCGTCGAGCTCGAGCGTCGGCAGCAGCGCCTGGGGATTCACTTGCGGATAGGCGCCGCCGCGATGCTCGCCCTTCGCGAGGTGCACGAACACCGGCTCATACTTCAGACCCTTCAGGTTCAGCGCGATGCGAACGCGGAACGCGGCCGAGCTGCGGAAGTATGTGTAGAGCTTCAAAGCGCCGGCGCGATCTTCACCTTCAGCTCGCCGACGCCGTCGATGCCGGCGTGCAGCTCGTCGCCCGGCTTTACCGGACCGACACCCGCGGGCGTGCCGGTGAAGATGACGTCGCCCGGTTCGAGCGTGTAGTGCTCGGAGAGGAAGGCGATCTGCTCGGGCACCGACCAGATCATGTCGGCAAGATCGGCCTTCTGCCGCTGCTTGCCGTTGACGTTGAGCCAGATGCCGCCTTTCGCCGGATGGCCGATCTTGCTAGCGAGAAAGAGCTCGCCGCAGGGGGCCGATTCGTCGAAGTTCTTGCCGAAGTCCCAGGGCCGGCCGTGGTCCTTGCCCCACTGCTGCAAGTCGCGCCGCGTCATGTCGAGCCCGACTGCGTAGCCGTAGATGGTGTCGTTGGCGCGCTTCGCATCGATGCGCCGGCCGCCCTTCGACAGCGCCACGACCAGCTCGGTCTCATAGTGGTAGTTGGAGGTTTTCGCCGGGTAATGGACTTCGCCTCCGCGCGGCACGAGCGCGAACTCGGTCTTGATGAAGAAGAACGGCGTCTCGCGGCCGTCGCCGCCCATCTCCTTCTGGTGCTCGGCATAGTTGCGGCCGACGCAGAAGATGCGCCGAACGGGGAAGGTGTCGCCGCTGCCGGAGATCGGCAGCGCCGGCGGGGTCCACAGGGGGATTGCGTGAGCCATGCTGTCCTCGAAAAGGCGGGATTTTACGCTAGCATCGCCACAGATTTTGGAGTCCAAACTCATGTCTCGCGCCGCGCCGCTTAAGCCGGGCGTGCTGCCCGGGTTGCTCGGCTACCGGCTGCGGCTCGCGCAGCAGGCCGTATTCCGCGATTTCGCTTCCGCTGTGACCGAAGTTTCTCCCGGCCGCGCCGGCATGCTGCTGCTGATCGACGCCAACCCGGGCGTGACACAGGGCCGCCTCGCGCAGGCGGTCGGCCTCGACCGCTCGACGATGGTGGGCGTGATCGACGCGCTCGAGACGCGTCGCTTGGTCGAGCGCCGCCGCGGCGACGACCGGCGCACCAACGGCCTGTGGCTGACGAGCGGCGGCCGATCCTTCGTCGCGCGCCTGAAGCGGCGCATCGAGATTCACGAGCGCCGGGTCGCCGCGCATCTCAGCGCCGCCGAGCGCAGCCAACTGCTTGCGCTGCTGGAAAAGCTCTCCGGCTGACCTAAAAAGAAAAGGGCGCCGAAGCGCCCTTTTCCATTGCTGCGACCCGCTGCTTACATGCGATAAGCCGCCTCGCCGTGGGCGGTGGTATCGAGGCCTTCGCGCTCGTCTTCTTCCGAGACGCGCAGCCCGATCGTCCAGTCGACCAGCTTGTAGGCGACCGCGGCGACGATGCCCGACCAGAGCAGCGTCACGCCGACTGCCTTGGCCTGGATCCAGACCTGGCCGGCGATCGAGTAGTCCTTCGCAGGCACCGCCGTGGCAACGAACCAGTCCACCATGAAGCTCGGACCGCCGAGGTCGGGCGAGTTGAACACGCCGGTGAGCAGCGCACCAAGGATGCCGCCGATGGCGTGCACGCCGAATACATCCAGCGAGTCGTCTGCGCCGAGCAGCTTCTTCAGCCCGCTTACGCCCCACAGGCAGACCAGGCCCGCGGAAAGGCCGATGACGAACGCGCCGGGAATCCCGACGTTGCCCGCCGCCGGCGTGATCGCCACCAGTCCCGCTACCGCGCCGGAAGCCGCACCCAGCATCGAGGGCTTGCCCTTGAAGATGGCTTCGCCCGCGATCCAGGAGAGCACCGCGCACGACGTCGCCAGGTACGTGTTGATGAAGGCGAGCGCCGCGCTGCCGTTCGCTTCGAGGGCCGAGCCGGCATTGAACCCGAACCAGCCGGTCCAGAGCAGCGCCGCACCGATCATCGTCAGCGTCAGGTTGTGCGGCGGCATGGCTTCCTTGCCATAGCCGATCCTGCGGCCGATCAGGTAAGCGCCCACCAGGCCGGCGATGCCGGCGTTGATGTGCACCACCGTACCGCCCGCGAAGTCGAGCGCGCCCCACTGCCAGAGCAACCCGGCCTTGCCGTTCATCTCGTCCACCACCTTGGCGGTGGTGTAGGCGTCCGGCCCCATCCAGAACCACACCATGTGCGCGATCGGCGCATAGGCGAAGGTGAACCAGATGACGATGAATGCGAGCACCGCCGAGAACTTAGCGCGCTCCGCGAGCGCGCCGAGGATCAGGCAGCAGGTGATCGCCGCGAACGTGGCCTGGAAAGCGACGAAGACCAGCTCGGGGATGACCACGCCCTTGGAGAAGGTCGCCGCCATGGCGAACTCACCCTTGACCGCGTCGAACGTCCCCTTCAGGAACAGCCGGTCGAAGCCGCCGAAGTAGGCGTTGCCCTCGGTGAAGGCGAGGCTGTAGCCGTAGATGCACCACAGCACCGTCACCAGCGAGAAGACGACGAACACCTGCATCAGCATCGACAGCGTGTTCTTCGCCCGCACCATGCCGCCGTAGAAGAGCGCCAGGGCCGGCACGCTCATCATCAGCACCAGGGCGGTGGAGGTCAGCATCCACGCGACATCGCCCTTGTTGGGCGTCGGCGCCGGCTTGGCTTCCTCCTTCTTCGCTTCCGGTGCGGCCGCCGGCTTCGCCGCCTCGGCAGCGGGCTTGTCCGGCGCCGCCGCCTTCTTGTCCTGCGCCAGCGTCACGCCGGCGAAGGCGAGCGACAGCACCACTGCGAGAAATGCACAGAGCTTTTTCATTACGTTCTCCCTCAGAGCGCCGCCGCATCGGTTTCACCCGTGCGGATGCGAATCACTTTTTCCAGATCGAACACGAAGATCTTGCCGTCGCCGATCTTGCCGGTGTTCGCCGATTTCTCGATCGCCTCGATCGCCTGCTCGAGCAGCTCGGTCTTGATCGCGGCTTCGACCTTGACCTTCGGCAGGAAGTCGACGACGTACTCCGCGCCGCGGTAGAGCTCGGTGTGGCCTTTCTGCCGGCCAAAGCCCTTCACCTCGGTGACGGTGATGCCTTGCACGCCGATCGCTGACAGTGCCTCGCGCACCTCGTCGAGCTTGAACGGCTTGATGATTGCGGTAACCAGTTTCATGGGTGGGTATCCCCGGTTGGGTTTGCCATGGGCATCAGAACTTGTAGAGGCCCTGGATGGCGTAGGTGAGCAGGCTCTTGCTCAGGTTCGTGCCGTCCACGTAAACCGCCTGGTCGGCCCGATCCGAACGCACCTCGCCGCGCAGCTCGAGGTTGTCCGCCAAGGCATACGCCAGTGTCGTGGTGAACTCCTTGTGCTTCGTGCCGGCGGTTCCTGCGGTTGCCGCCGCGCCCGAGAACCTGAAGCCGTCCTTGTCGTTCAGCGACTCGGCGCGCAGCGACAGCTTCATCTTCGGCATGAACGTCCACGAGAGGTAGCCGGCGACGCCGCTGTAGCTCGCGTCCTTCGTGCCGCCCGAGCCGTTGCTCACGGCGTCTTTCTGCGATACCCGCAGGTACTCGAAGCCGATGCTGAGCGGGTCCATCACGGCGTAGCTCGCGGTGAAGTTGAGGCTGTTGCGTCTGCCGGGGACGCCCGCGACCGTGCCGGACTCCTGGCCGCCGTAGTACGACGCGGCGAGGCTGAGCGGCTTGATCGGCGCCGCGGTGACGCCGAGCTCGAGGGTCTTGCCCTTGTTGGTGTCGACCAGCTGATCCCAGCCGTTGTTCAGGCCGGCGATGAAGCTCAGGTTGTCCGCCATCGCGTACGTGCCGCGCACGCCGGTATGCGTGAACGGCACCGAGCCGAAGAGGAGCGAGCGCGAGTAGTTCGCGTTGTTCGGGCTCCAGATCACTTCCGTGCCGTGCAGCGTGGTGAATTTACCGCCGATCACCGTGAGCGGGCCCGTGGCGTACTGCAGGAAGCCTTGGGTAATGTCGAACGTCGACGTGCTGCCGTCCGGGGAGGAGTGAATGATCGTCGCGTCGCGACCCATGGTCACGTTCACCAGGCCGCCTACGCCCGCTTTCGGTTGCTTGGCGATCTGCACGCCGACCTGATGGAGCACGAACGAGTTGTTGTACGAGTCGAACACGCGCGGCGAGAAGCCGGTCTGGATGTCGCGGTTGGCGTGGGTGTAGGCGGCGTCGAGGTAGCCGGTCATGCTGATGCCCGAGGCCTCGAGGATCTTGTCGAGGGTAGGAACGGCGGGGGCCGGCGCCTGCGCCATGGCGAGAACTGGAATGGCGAGCGCGGCGGCGACGGAAAGCGACAGGACTGTCTTCTGCATCGAAATCTCCCTGGGATTAGTTGAAGTTGCGGCGACAGTTATTAGCATCTCCTGTGCCAGAGGATTTCTCTTTATTTATTAGACGCTTAGGAGAGCGGCTCAATCACGATGCCCCACGACGGTGCATCAGCTAATCGCGCCCGCCCGGATGTGGTGCGGGCAGCAGTGCTACTTTTGGGCGGTGATCGACAAGCGTTTTCTCGACGACCTCAGCCAGCGCATCGACGACGCGCTGCGCGGTTCGCCGGCGCAGGATCTGGAGAAAAATCTCAAGGCTCTCCTCGCCGCCTGGTTCGATCGCCTCGACTTGGTGTTGCGCGAGGACTTCGACGTGCAGAAAAAGCTGCTGGAGCGCGCGCAGGCAAAGCTCGCGGAGCTGGAAGCGCGCATCGCCGAGCTCGAGGCGCGCAAGCCCCAGCGGTAGTCCCGGCGGTAAACCCGAAGCGCAGCACCGCGTTCTTTATCGATGACGGTCGCGACCGTGGCGAGCCGCGCGCTCGCGGGAATCGACGCGCCCGAGGTGACAATCGAAGTGCACCTCGGGCCGGGGTTACCGGCGTTTCACATCGTCGGACTTCCGGATACGGAAGTGCGCGAAGCGCGAGATCGCGTACGCGCCGCGCTCAACCATGCGCATTTCGAGTTTCCCGCGCGGCGCATCACGGTGAATCTCGCGCCCGCGGAGCTGCCGAAGGATTCCAGCCGCTTCGATCTGCCGATCGCGCTCGGCATCCTGGCGGCGAGCGGGCAACTCGCGCCCGAAGCGTTCGCCGGCCAGGAGTTCGCGGGGGAGCTTTCGCTCACGGGCGAGCTGCGCGCGGTGCGCGGCGCGCTCGCCATGGCGCTCTCGGCGCGCAGCGCCGGCCGCGCCTTCGTGCTGCCGGCAGAGGACGCACCGCAGGCAGCGCTGGCCGATGGCGCGCGCATCCTGCCCGCGAGGACGCTCCTCGAAGTGGTCGCCCACCTTGCCGGCGAGAAACCGCTCGTCGAGTACGCGAACGGCTCCTTGCGACGCGCCCCCAGCTACGCGGATTTCTGCGACGTAAAGGGGCAGCAGCAAGTGAAGCGCGCGCTGGAGGTGGCGGCGGCCGGCGGCCATAGCGTGCTGATGGTCGGCCCGCCCGGCACCGGCAAGTCGATGCTCGCCGCCCGCTTTCCCGGCATCCTGCCTTCGCTCGCCGAGAACGAGGCGCTCGAAGTCGCCGCGGTCCACTCGGTGTCGACGCAGGGGTTCGATGCCGGTCGCTGGGGCGAGCGGCCGTATCGCGCGCCGCATCACGGCGCATCGGCGGCGGCGCTGGTGGGCGGCGGCGCCGTGCCGCGGCCGGGAGAGATCTCGCTCGCGCACCATGGGGTACTGTTCCTCGACGAGCTGCCGGAATTCGACCGCGACGTGCTCGAGGCGCTGCGCGAGCCGATGGAGTCGGGCCGCATCTCGATCGCGCGCGCCGCCCGCCAGGCGCAGTTCCCGGCGCGCTTTCAGCTCGTCGCGGCGATGAATCCCTGTCCCTGCGGCCATTGCGGCGACCGCAGCGGCCGCTGCCGCTGCACGCCCGAGCGGATCGCGCGCTACCGCGGCCGGATCTCCGGCCCGCTCGCCGACCGCATCGACATCAAGCTGGAAGTGCCGGCGCCGCGCGAGGCGGAACTGGTGGCGCCGATCGCCGGCGAGGCCTCGGACGCCATCCGCGCGCGGGTCGAGAAAGCGAGGCACTCGCAGCTCGCGCGCCAGGGCAAGGCCAACGCCGACCTCGGAACGCGCGAGATCGACCGCCACTGCGCGACCGATGGTGACGGCGACCAGCTGCTGCGCCACGCGCTCGCGCGGATGTTGCTGTCGGCGCGCGCCTATCAGCGGGTGCTGCGCGTTGCCCGTACCATAGCCGACCTCGCCGGCGCCTCGACGATCGGCGCGGAACATATCGCCGAGGCGATACAGTACCGGCGGCTGGATGCCAGTTTCTAGGAACGGATGGCGACGTACGCGATCGGCGACGTGCAAGGGTGCTATGACGAGCTGAGGCAGCTCCTCGGCGAGGTCGGCTTTCGCCGCGGCCGCGACCGCCTCTGGTTCGTCGGCGATCTCGTCAACCGCGGGCCGAAGTCGCTGGAGGTGCTGCGCTTCGTCAGCAGCCTTGGCGACGCCGCGGTCACGGTGCTCGGCAACCACGACCTGCACCTCCTCGCGCAGTACGAGGGCGTCGAGAAGCTGAAAGAGAAGGACACGTTCCAGGACGTGCTCG
The DNA here is from genome assembly GCA_034668045.1 of Betaproteobacteria bacterium. Taxonomy (GTDB): domain Bacteria; phylum Pseudomonadota; class Gammaproteobacteria; order Burkholderiales; family SG8-39; genus SCGC-AG-212-J23. Next base: position 17,663 of record JAXDQC010000200.1, read on the forward strand.
ACGCGCCCGATTCGCGCGAGCTGGTCGACTGGCTGCGAGCCCGGCCGATGATGCATGCCGACGATTCCTACGCCATGGTGCACGCCGGCATTCTTCCCGCCTGGTCGGTGGAAATGGCGCTCGAGCTCGGCGCGGAGGTGCAGGCCGCGCTCGCCGCTCGCAACTACCGCGATTTCCTGCAGCGCATGTATGGCGGCAGCCCGGATGCATGGCGCGACAACCTTTCCGGCTGGGACCGCCTGCGCGTGATCGTCAATGCGATGACGCGCATGCGCTTTTGCAGTCGCGAAGGGCGAATGGAGCTCGACGCGAAAGGGGCGAAGGCCCCCCGCGGCTTTCTACCCTGGTTCGAAACGCGGCCGGCGAGCGAGAAGACGACCATCGTCTTTGGTCATTGGTCGCAGCTCGGGCTGAGGCTCGACGAGCGCCTCGCCGGCCTCGACAGCGGCTGCGTCTGGGGCGGGCGCCTTAGCGCGCTGCGGCTGCAAGACCGCAAGCTCTACCAGGTGCCCTGCGCCGGCTATCAGGCTCCGGGCGGGGAGTGACCGAAAGAGCGTTTGAAGCGCGCGTCGATTTCCGCGCGGCCGTCGGTGTGATTCTGGGCGCCGCGGTGTGAAATCTTGATCGCGCCCATCACCGAAGCAAGCTTGCCGATGTCCGGCCAGCCCCAGCCGCGCGCGATGCCGTAGAGCAGCCCGGCGCGGTAGGCGTCGCCGCAGCCCGTGGGATCCACCACCTTGTCGGCTTTCGCGGCCGGGATCTCATGGCGCTTGCCGCCGGCGAAGATAAGCGAACCCTGCGCGCCGAGCGTCACCACCAGCGCTTTCACGCGCGGCGCAAGCTCCTCGAGCTTGCGACCGGTTTTCTCCTCGAGCATCTTGCCCTCGTAGTCGTTCACCGCTAGGTAGGTGGCGCGACTCAGGAACTCTTCGATCTCCGCGCCCGAGAACATCGGCAGCCCCTGGCCCGGATCGAACATGAACGGCACGCCGAGCTCGGCGCATTCGCGCGCGTGCTGCTGCATGCCCTGCTTGCCGTCGGGGCCGATGATGGCGACGTCCGCGCCGAGCTCGCGCCGTACGTGATTTTCGTGCGAGCTGTTCATCGCCCCGGGATGAAAGGCGGTGATCTGGTTGTCGTCGAGGTCGGTGGTGATGAAGGCCTGCGCCGTGAACTGGCCCGGCATCTTCTTCAGCAGCGCGGCATCGATGCCCAGGCGCTGCAGGCGCTCGAGGTAAGGGCCGATGTCTTCGCCCACGGTCGCCATGACCAGCGGCGCTTCGCCGAGCAGCTTCAGGTTGTAGCC
>JAXDQC010000201.1:0-3715 GCA_034668045.1 Betaproteobacteria bacterium
ATGCTCGGCGACAAGAGCATCCAGGCGATCATCAACACCACGCCGAACGGCACGCACCTCGAACCCACCCGCGCGGCCGCCGCCGCGGGCAAGCATGTCTTCCTCGACAAGCCGATCGCCAACACCATCGCCGACGCGCGCGCCATTACCGAGGCTTGCCGCAAGGCGAAGGTCGTCCTTGCGCTCGGCTACCAGCGGCGGCGGGAAAGCCATTTCCGCTGGATCAAGGAGCACATCGGCAGTTTCGGCACGCTGGTAAACGCCGAGGCCAACATCAGCCGCGACCGCCTCGGCAAGGTCGACCTCAGTTCCTGGCGCTACACCGCCGAGGGCATGCCGGGCGGCGTCATGCTGCAGATCGGCATCCACTACAGCGACGTGCTCGAGTATCTGCTCGGGCCGGTCAAGGCGGTGAGCGGCCAGTTCGTGCGCCTGGTGCTGCCAGGAGACAACCCCGACGTGGCGAGCCTGGTCCTCGAACACGAGAGCGGCGCATTGTCGACGCTGAACGCGAGCTATGCCTCGGCCTCCGAGTACTACCTGATGAACATTTACGGCAAGGAGGCCACGGCGTTGTTCGATTTTCACGGAGGATTGCGGCTGCTGCGGCGCGGCTCGGAAAAGCCGCAGAATGTGCCGCTGAAAAAGAACGACCCGATCGTCGACGAGCTGGAAGAATTCGCGCGCGCGGTGCGCGGCGAAGTCGAGCCCGAGATGGACGGCGAGCGCAGCACGCGCTCGCTGGCCGTGATCCTCGCCGGCATCCGCTCGGCGAAAGAAGGCAGGCGCGTCGAAGTGGCGGAGGTGCTGCGATGAGATTCCTTTTCCTGCTGCTCGCGTTGCCGGCATTCGCGCAGGAGCCGGCGTTCCCGCAACGCGCCCCGCTCGAGATCACGGTGCTCTTCCCCGCCGGCAGCTCGGCCGACGTCACCGCGCGCCTGCTCGCCGACGGCATGTCGCGCGAGCTCGGCCAGCGCGTGCTGGTGGTCAACCGTCCCGGCGCGGGCGGCGCGATCGGCTACAAGCACGTCGCCTCGCAGAAGGCGGACGGCTACGCCCTGGTCTGGAACTCGAACTCGATCTCGACCAGCCACCACTCCGGGCAGCTTTCGTTGGACTACAAGGCGTTCGATGCCGTGGCGCGCGTGCTCTCGGAGTCGGTGGTCGTGGCGGTGCGCGCCGATTCGCCCTTCCGCACCCTGAAAGAGCTCGTCGCCGAAGCGAAGCGAAAGCCCAAGGAGATCAGCGTCGGCCATTCGGGAATCGGCAGCCACACGCACATCTCGCTCGTCTCGCTCTTCAGCGCCGCGGGGGCGCAACCGAACGAGGTGCCGTTCGGTGCCGCGCAGGTGATCCCGAGCCTGCTCGGCGGGCACGTGGACGCGGTGGTGCAGTTCCCCGGCGCGCTCGCCGGGCCGGTCAAGCAGGCGCAGGTGCGGCTCCTGGCCGCGCTCACCCAGGCGCGCGATCCGGCCTGGCCGGACGTGCCGACCGCCCGCGAGCAGGGTTTCGACGTTGCGCTCGACGCGTGGCGCGGCATCGCCGTGCCCCACGGAACGCCGGGCGAGGTCATTTCGAAGCTGGAAAACTCCATCCGCAAAACCGTCGAATCGGCCGAATTCGCCGGCGCGGCGGCGAAGCTCGGCGTGCGGCCGGCGTTCCTGCCGGCCGCGCAGTTCAGCGAGCTGGTTGCGGCGGAGGACGCTTCTTTGTCGCGCCTGCTGCAGCAGATTGGGCTGAAGAAGTCGCCGCAGTAATCAGCGCCGCGCAGTTCGAGTCCTTGCCCTCGCCGCGGTTGAGAAGCGGCAGGATGGCGAGCACCGGATTGAGGATGCCCATCGCCACCGCGCCGACGCCCTTGGCGGCGAGGCGCTTCACGTCGACGCCGACCTTCGGCTGGGAAAAGGTACCGCGGAAATAGAGCGGGCTGTTGAGCGAGGCGACGCTCTTGTCCTTCGGCTCGGGCTTGAGCGTCAGGTCCATCTGCTCATCCTTCAGATTGATCGTGCCGTCGCCGCCGACGTTGACCACGCTGGTATCGAACACCAGCGCATTCGCCTTCGCCACTCCGTTCTTGACGCCGAAGTCGGCGATCGCGCAACGCACTTCCACCGGCTCGTCGCCCTCGAGCTTGGTCCGGGCGAGGCCCCAGATGTCGATCGCGACGGCGTTCATGAGGAATTTGCTCACCTTGCCGCCGTCCATGAACACGCCGATCTTGCCGTTCGCCGAGCCGAGCATCTTCGCCACCGAGTCGCCGCTGCCGGTGAGCTCGATCACGCCGCTGATGTCGCCGACCGAGGCCTTCGCCTTCTCCACCGTCGGGAAGAGCTCGCCCAGCTTGAGGTCGGTGACGCCCATGCGCAGGTCGCTCTTGATCGGGTCCTGCTTGCCGTCCATCCGCACGATGCCCGCGAGCTTGCCGCCGGCGATACCGAACTCGAGCGGGTCGAGGCTGAGCACGCTGTCCTTCATGACGATGCGCGTGTTGAGGCGCTCGAGCGGCAGCTGCTGCGGGCGCTTGATCGTGCCGGCGCGGATCTTCACGTCGGCGTCGACGCTCTCCCAGCGGCTGGAGTCGAACGGCGCGTCGGGCAGGAGTCCCGTCTTCTGCCCGGGCTTGTCGGTGCCGACCAGCGGCCCGAGGTCGACGATGTTCAGCACCTTGGCGGTGATGTCGCCGGTCATGCGCGTGCGCTTGCCGCCGGTATCGACCTCGAGCGAGCCGGCGAGGTCGCTCTCGCCGATCTTGGCGGTGAATTTCTCGTAGCGGATGTTGCCGCCGTTGCGCACCAGGCGCCCGGTGGTGGTGTAGGCACTGGTCGCGGGAAAGGCGACATTGACGATGTGATAGAGATCGTCGAGCGACTTGCCGCTCAACGGCTCGAACTGCAGGTCGAGGTGCTGCAGGCCGACGATGCCGGTGATGGTGCCGCTCAGCTTGATCGAGGTGTCGCCGATCTTGGCCTGCGCCTTGATGGGATAGGGCGTCTTCTGGTCGCGGATCGACAGCACCGGGCCGCCGTGGCCGGATCCTTTCAGCGCCATGCCGTTGTATTTGCCCTGCGCGGTAAACCCGACCCCTTCGGTATCCGTGGTGAGCTCCGTCCGCACACTGATGTCGTGGCCGGCGTCCTCGTAGGCGAGGCGGGCGTGGTCGAGCGTCAGGAGGTGGATGTCGATGCGCGACTCCTGCTTGGGCTCGGGGTCTTCCTTCATGACCCAGTTCTTCCTTCCCTCGGCGTCCTGCTCGAGGGAAATTTCCGCCTTCTCCAGGTGCACTTCCGGGATCACCACGCGGCCGACGAGGAGCGGCAGGATCTCGACCGAGGCCTCGATGGCGTCGGCCTTGAGAAGGTAGTCCGCCTTGCCCCACTTGGCGTTGGCGAAGCTCACGCCCTCGGCGCGGAAGCGCGGATGCAGCCAGCTCCAGACCGGTGTCAGGCGCTGGATGACAAGCTCGCGCTCGGTCGCCTTGCTGATCGCGCGCGTAATCGGCCCTTTCAGGGAGTTCAGGCCGAAGACGACGGTCAGGGCAAGCAGCACGACCAGGACCAGGACGGCCCCGCCAAACCATTTCAGGGTACGCACGCACCTGTTAGAGCAAAGCGCGTGCCGCCGGTTGCGCGCCGGCGCTAGGCCGGTTGGGCGGGCCTCTGCCTCACTTTGCGCAACCACTCCTGGCACCACTCCAGCGCCGTTTCCTCCGGCTGGA
>JAXDQC010000202.1:0-19173 GCA_034668045.1 Betaproteobacteria bacterium
ACCTCATCCATAGCTACGACTATCCGCCGATCGCCGCCAAGGGGATCGCCGCGGCGCGCAAATACGCCGCCATCGCACCGTCGGCGGCGCACGCGCTGCACATGCCCTCGCACATCTTCACACGGGTCGGCGCCTGGGACGATTCGATCCAGACCAACCGGCGCGCCGAGCCGTAGCCGCGGCTGAAGTGCGTCATCGCCACGGTGTAGACGTAGGTGGTCGGCACCGGCTCGAGCGCCGCGGCCGCCTTCCAGTCGCCGCGCTCCAGCGCATAGCGCGCCGGAATGGCGGCGAGCGCGTAGTAGCTCGCGCGCTGGTCCGGGTTGGCGGGCAGCGCCTGCATGCGCGCCATCGCCTCGCGCGCCTCGCGGTCGCGCGCGAGCTGCAGCGCCGCGTACACCTGATAGTCGAGCGCGTGCAGCATGTCCTGCCCGGCCTTGTTCTTGAGGGCGTTCTGCTCCGAGCGCTTGTTGGTGACGAGCGAGTCCTCCCACGAGCCGACGCGCGTGAAGATGTGCGAGGGCATGTGCAGCGCGTGCGCCGCATCCGGCGCGATGTCCGCGTAGCGGCGCGCCGCCGGCAGGCCCTTCTCAGCGATCGGCGGGTAGTCGTAGCTGTGGATGAGGTAATGCGCGACGCCGGGATGCTCGGGCTGCGCGACGAAGATCGGCTCGAGGATCTGCGCCGCCTTGAGCTGCTTCGCGAAGGTCTTGTCCGTCGGGTCGGAAGCGATGTTGAGCGCGAGCGCGTAGAACACCGCCGCCTCCTTGTCCTGCGGGTACCGGGCGGCGAGCTTCTCCATCGCCGCCTCGTAGCGCGCCGCGCGCTCGCGGAAGGGCGCGCGGTCGCGGCCGTAGAAGGCGCTGATCGCGGCGAGGTAGTCGCGCTCGCGCTCGCTCTTCGCGTCCATGGCGAGGCCCTTCTCCACCGCCTCCTGGCCCTGCAGCGCGACGGCCTCGGCGGCCTGGCCGCCGAAGGGATTGAGCAGCCGGTTCACGCCGATGCCCCAGTACGCGATCGTGCACGACGGATCGCGCTTCAGCACCTCGTTGAAGGTCTTCAGGCCCTCGGGGAACCAGAACGAGTGCAGCAGCGCCACGCCGCGCTCGAACAGCGGCTGCACCGCCGGATCGCACGAGGTCGGGAAGCTCACCCTGCCGAGCTTCTCCGGCGGCTGGCCGGCCTGCTTTGCATCTTCTTCGTGCGCCAAGGCGGGCGCGGCGAGCAGCAGGGCGGCGAGTGCGAGGGCGGAGGGAGTCATGGGGCGAGCATGCCCAGCCCTCGGTCGTTCGTCCAATACATAATCGGTCTGCCAGTTGATGCCGGCCGGGCATAGACTTGAGCATGGACCTGCGCCACCTTCGCACCTTCGTCGCGGTTGCCGAGCAGGGGACGGTGTCGAAAGCGTCCCAGCACCTGCGCACCGCCCAGCCCGCCCTGTCGCGCCAGATCCGCGACCTCGAGGAAGAGCTGGGCCTCAAGCTCTTCGATCGCATTCGCCGCCGGCTCGTCCTGACCGGCGAAGGCGAGCAGCTGCTCGGCGATTGCCGCACGATCCTCGGCTCGGTGGACACGCTCGCCGAGCGCGCCCAGGGCCTGCGCCGCGGGGACCGCGGCATTCTCAAGGTCGCCGCCACGCCGCAAACGATCGAGGGGGTGTTCGCGAGCTTCCTGCCGCGCTACGGCCGGCTGCGGCCCAACGTCGCGATCCGGCTGCGCGAAGCGGTCGGCGCGGATTTGCTCGTCATGCTCGAGCGCGGCGAGATCCACCTGGCGATTGCGCTGCTGGGGCTGATGGACGCGGTCAAGGGCGACCACGAGGCGATCGAGCGGCTCGAGCTTGCGCCGATCGAGTTCCTCGCCGCCTTTCCGGCCACGGCCAAGCGCGGCAAGGCCGGCGACCTGGAAATCGGCCAGCTCGCTTCGCATCCGCTCCTGCTCCTCGACCCGAGCTTCTACGTCCGCACCACTTTCGACGCCGCCTGCCGGCTCGCGGGCGTGAAGCCGAACGTGTTCCTCGAGAGCCGTACGCCGCACGCCCTCCTCGCCCTCGCCGAAGCCGGCCACGGCGTGGCGGTCGTGCCTTCGGTCCTGCCGACCGACCGCTATCGCCTGCGGGTGGCGCGCATCACGCACCGCGGCAAGCCGCTGGCCGAGACGCTCGTCCTCCTGTGGGACCGGCGGCGAGGGCTGCCGCCTTACGCGCGGGATTTCAGCGACGCGCTGGCCGCGCACGTGCGGCAACATCCGTTTACAAATGCGCAGCGCGGGCGGAAATTTCGGGTCTAGACTTGTCGCCATGCGGCGACTCCTCGCCCTCACGCTCCTCCTGGCCGCGGCGGCCCACGCCGAGACTTACAAGTGGGTGGACGAGCGCGGCGTCATCAACTACTCCAATACCCCGCCGCTGACGGCGGCCAAGGCCGCGCAGACCGTTGCCGACCGCGTCTCGACGTACGAGACCGATCCGATGCTGGGGCGCGTGGCCAACTACTCGGCGCCCACGCCCTACGAGGTGATGCTTCAGCAGGAGTGGCTGCAGCGCCAGCGCCTCATGGCGACGAGCCAGCTTCCCGTCTATGCCGCGCCGCCGGCCGAGACCTACTACCGCTCCGGCTACTACTACCCGGTCGCGACCGTCGTTCGCCCCGTGCGCCGGACGCCGCACCGCCGCTGACGCATCACTCCGCGCGCAATCCCTTGTCGCGAATGATCTTGCCGTAGCGGGCGAGGTCCTTGTCGATCAGCGCCTGCAGCTCCTTCGCCGTGCTCGCCTGCGGCACCGCGCCCTGGCCGACGAGCTTTGCGCTCACCGCCGGGTCGGCGACAGCCTCGGCAACGTCTTTGGCAATTTTCTGAATCACGGCTGAAGGCGTTCCCGCCGGCGCGAGCAGCGCGATCCACGAGCCCGACTCGCCGCCCTTCACGCCTGCCTCGGCGATCGTCGGCACGCCGGGGAGCGCCGGATTTCTCCTGGCGTGCGTGACCGCAAGGCCCTTCAGCTTCCCCGAGTTGATGTTGCCGGAGCCCTCGAGCACGGAAGCGAAGAGGATGTCGACGTGGCCGGCCATGAGGTCGATCATCGCCGGCCCGCCGCCCTTGTACGGCACGTGCGTCATCTTCGTGCCGGTGAGGAGCTGGAAGAGCTCCGCCGTGAGATGCGGCGAGCCGCCCTGCCCCGAGCTCGCGTAAGTCACCTTCTCCGGGTTCGCCTTGGCGTAGGCGACCAGCTCCTGCACCGAATTCGCCGTCAGCTTCGGGCTCGCCATCAGCACGAACGGCAGCTCGCAGATGAGCGAGATCGGCGCGAACGCCTTGTCCGGGTCGTAGGGCAGCTTCGGATAGAGCGCCGGGTTGATCGAAGTGATGCCGACATTGGCGATCAGCAGCGTGTAGCCGTCGGGCCTCGCCTTCGCCACCACGTCGGTGCCGATCACGCCGCCAGCGCCGCCGCGGTTCTCCACCACCACGCCTTGCCCCCACATCTGCTGCAGCTTCACGCCGACCGTGCGCGCCGAGATGTCGGTGCCGCCGCCGGGGGCGAACGGCACGACGAACGTCACCGACTTCGCCGGCCAGGCCTGGGCAAGCAGCGGCGACGGCGCGAGCAGCGCCGCGGCGAGGAGGAGAACCCTCATCCCTGCTTCAGCGAGAGCTTGTAGCGCTTGGCGGCGAGCTTGAAGGCGCGCTGGTGCCTTTTCAGCTCGACCTTCGCCCTGGCCTTGAGCTTGCCGAGCTGGACCTTCGCCTGGGCGAGTTTCTTCTTCGCCATCTGCTTCGCTTTGCGCTTCATCGCATCGGAGTTCTTGGACATGGTGAGTCTCCCGTCAGTAGACGACGCTTCGGATCGATTCGCCATTGTGCATCAGGTAATAATGCGCGCGTGCCGTTCGCCACCATTGACGGAATCCGCGTCCACTACCTGATCCAGGGCAGCGGCCCGGCGCTTCTCATGTTTGCGCCGGGCGGCTTCCGCTCGGTGATGTCGCGCTGGACAGCGCAGGGCGGCAAGCGCGAGTGGCAGGAGATGGACGGGCTCGCCGCGCTGTCGCGCCACTTCACCTGCATCGCCTACGACCGGCGCGAGTCGGGCCTCTCGGGCGGTCGCGTCGAGCCGCTCACCTGGGACCTGTATGTGCGCGAAGCGAAGGCGTTGCTCGACCTTGCCGGCGCGAAGCAGGCCTGGGTCCTCGGCAGCTGCATGGGCGCGGCGCTCGCCCTGGCGTTCGCGGTGCGCCACCCGGCGGCATGCAAGGGCCTGATGCTGCACTGGCCGGTCGGCGGCTACCGCTGGATGATGAAGGGCCGCACGTTCTTCCAGCGCCACATGGACTTCGTGCGCGCGCAGGGCCTCGAGGCCGTGGTCGCGCGCGCGCCGCGCGGCGAAAATTTCTGGCTCGATCCCGAGATCGGGCCCTGGGGCTCGCCCGCTGCCGTGTATCCGGATTTTTCCCAAGAACTCTTAAAACAGAATTTGGATGAATACCTGCGCATCGTCGAAAGAAGCCGGGACGCGCTCTTCGGCGACACCATGCCCTCCGGCGCGAGCGGCGCCGAGCTGATGAAGATCGACGTTCCGGCGACCATCCTGACCGGCGACGATTCCTCGCACGCCTACTCGGCGTCGCTCGCGCTGAAGGAGCTGATGCCGCGTGCCGAGCTCTGGCCGGTCATGCCGGCGCAGCAGGACGGGCGCAACACCCTCGAGGAAATCCTGCGCTTCGCCTCGGTAGTCAGTCAGCCGGCTTGATGCCGGCGGCCTGGATGATGCGGGCGTACTTCGCGGTCTCGGCGGCGAGGAACTCGGCGAACTGCGCCGGCGTGCTGGCGACCACCGCCACGCCGTCAGCGGCGAAGCGCTCCTTCACGTCCGGCTGATCGAGCACCCGCGCCGCCTCTTCCCGCAGCCGGGCGACGATCGCGGGCGGCGTCGTGCCGGGAACCAGCAGCCCATACCAGGTCGTCATGTCGAAGCCGCGCAGGCCCGCCTCGTCGATCGTCGCGAGCTGCGCCGCGGCCGGCGTGCGCTTCGGGCTGCTGACGCCGAGCGCGCGCAGCCGGCCATCGGCGAGATACGGCAGGCTGAGAACCAGGTTCATGAAGTAGACCGGCACCCGGCCGGCAAGCACGTCCGCCAGCGCGGCGCCCGATCCCTTGTAGGGCACGTGCGTCATCTGCGTGCCGGCGCTCATGTTGAACAGCTCCGCTGTGAGGTGCGGCAGCGACCCGGTTCCCGGCGAGCCGTAGTTGAGCTCGCCCGGCCGCGCGCGCGCGAGCTCGATCAGCTCCTTCACCGACTTCGCCGGCAGCGAGGGATTCACCACCAGCACCAGCGGCCCCGAGGCGAGCACCGACACCGGCGCCAGGTCGCGCGCCTGGTCGTAGGGCAGGCTGCGGAACAGGCTCGGGTTCGAGGCGTAGCCCGCCTGCACGAGCAGCATGGTGCGCCCGTCGGGCGGCGCCTTGGCCACGACCGCGGCGCCGAGCGTGCCGTTCGCGCCGGCGCGGTTCTCCACGACCACCGGCTGCTGCCAGCGCTCGCCCATCTTCTGCGCCATGGCGCGCGCCAGGATGTCGGTCGAGCCGCCGGGCTGGAACGGCACGATGATGCGCGAGGCGCCGCCCGGGAAGGCGGCCGGCAATGCTTTCATCGCCCGGTCGTAGTAGGAGAGATCGAAATATTTTTCCGGCGCACCGGGCTTGCCGCCTTCCATCTCGGCGCGCAACGCCAGCATGTTGCGGAAGCCCTGGATGTCGAAGCGCGCATCGGGCGTAAACCCGCGCGCCGGATCGGCGAGCGCCTGCCAGGTGCGCTCCGCGATATCGCGCGGCAGCTTGTGCCGCTCCACCAGGATGCCGATGGCCTCCTCCCGGTTGGCGAGCGACCAGCGCACCGCCTCGACGTAGGCGGCGATGTAGCGCTCGAGCAGCCGCGGGTTGGCCTTCGCCCAGGCGCGCAGCACGAACGCGCCGTTCGCCTGGTAGGGGCCGAGCATGTCGACGGTGCTGCCCAGGCTCTTCAGCCCGAGCTGCTCGCCCTGGATGGTGTAGGGCAGGTTGAGGATCGCCGCGGCGTTCTCGCGGCTCTCCGCCATCGCCTTCAGGCGCAGCTCGCCGCGCCCGACCGGCTTCACGGTGTAGTCCTTCCCCGCCTCGAGGCCGTGCTTCTGCAGGATCTTCTTCGCCACCACCGCGTACGCCGTGTCGGGCGCGTCCACTACCAGGATGCGGCCGCGCAGGTCGGCGAACGAGCGGATGTCGGGCTGCACGAAGAACTCGTTCATGCCGCTGTCGCCGCCGGTGACGATGATCACGTCCTGGCGGGCGACGTCGACCATGGCCACCGCGTTGTCGACCGCGAGATGCGCGATGTCGAAGGCCCCGGAGCCGAGGCCCTCGCGCAGCTTGATGGAGCTCTCGGTGAACGAAAGCTGCACCGCCAAGCCGTGCCTGGCGAAGATCCCCTTGACGATCCCGGCGTGCAGCGGCAGCGCCTTGGCGTTGGGAAAGGTGACGACCCGCAGCGCATCCGCGGCCGGCGCCGGCGCGGCCCAGAAAGCGATGAGCGCAATGAGAAGGCGAACCATGGCGCGCAGCTTACACCGCGACACCAGCCGCTCTCTCTAGAATAGGCACGACCTCATGCAGCAACCGCCCGCGCTTCATCTCCTGAACACGGTATTCGGCCACCCGGAATTCCGCGGCCCGCAGGAAGCCATCGTCTCGCACGTCGCTGCAGGCGGCGATGCGCTGGTCCTGATGCCCACCGGCGGGGGCAAGTCGCTCTGCTACCAGCTGCCGGCGCTGCTGCGCGAAGGCACTGCGCTGGTGGTCTCGCCGCTGATCGCGCTGATGCAGGACCAGGTGGCGGCGCTGCGCCAGCTTGGCGTGCGGGCGGCCTTTTTGAACTCGTCGTTAAAAGAAAATGAAGTCATCACCACAAAGCGCGCCCTGCGCATGGGCGAGCTCGACCTCCTCTACGTCGCCCCCGAGCGGCTGGTCATGGACAGCATGCTGGAGCAACTCTCGCAGATGTATGGCGAATCCCGGCTGGCGCTGTTCGCGATCGACGAGGCGCATTGCGTCTCGCAGTGGGGCCACGACTTCCGCCCGGAGTACCTGCAGCTCTCGCTGCTGCACGAGCGCTTTCCCGGCGTGCCGCGCATCGCGCTCACCGCCACCGCCGACCCGCAGACGCGCGACGAGATCATCCGCCGCCTGCAGCTCGAGGAGGCGCGGGTCTTCCTCTCCAGCTTCGACCGGCCGAACATCCGCTACAGCATCGTCGACAAGGACGAGCCGCGCGCGCAGGTCCTGCGCTTTATCGAGGAAGAGCATCCCGGCGAGGCCGGCATTGTCTATTGCCTGTCGCGCAAGAAGGTCGACGAGACGGCCGCCTGGCTGGCCGAGCGCGGCGTGCGCGCCCTGCCCTACCACGCCGGCATGGACGGCTCGGCGCGCGCCGACAACCAGGCGCGCTTCCAGCGCGAGGACGGCATCGTCATCGTCGCGACCATCGCCTTCGGCATGGGGATCGACAAGCCCGACGTGCGCTTCGTCGCGCATCTCGACCTGCCGAAGAGCATCGAGGGTTACTACCAGGAGACCGGCCGCGCCGGTCGCGACGGCGAGCCGGCGGACGCGTGGATGGCCTACGGACTGGGCGATGTCGTCCAGCTTCGCCGCCTGCTCGAGCAATCCGAAGGCAACGAGGAATTCCGCCGCCTCTCCTTCGCCAAGCTCGATGCGCTGCTGGGTCTCTGCGAGACCGCGGGCTGCCGCCGCGTGCGCCTGCTCGGCTACTTCGGCGAAGAAAGTGTTCCCTGCGGCAATTGCGACACCTGCCTCGAGCCGCCGCAAACCTGGGATGCCACCGAAGCGGCGCGCAAGGCCCTCTCGTGCATCTATCGCACCGAGCAACGCTTCGGCGCCCTGCACCTGATCGACGTGCTGCTCGGCCGGCAGACCGACCGCACGTCGCAGTGGAACCACGACAAGCTCGCCGTCTTCGGCATCGGCGCCGAGCTCGACGAGGCCACCTGGCGCAGCGTCTTCCGGCAGCTCGTTGCCCTCGGCTATGCCCGCCCCGACCACGACGCGTTCGGCGGCCTGCGCCTCACCGCGGCCAGCCGGCCGGTGCTGAAGGGCGAGCAGCGCGTCGAGATGCGCCGGCAGGCCGCCGTTTCGCGGAAGAAGAAGAAATTGAAAGGTGCATCGGGCGCTGCGAGTCCCCTCTTCGACCGCCTCAAGGCCTGGCGCGCCGAGCAGGCGCGTGCCCAATCGGTCCCGCCCTACGTCGTCTTCCACGACAGCACGCTCTCCGCCATCGCCTCCGCGCGGCCACGAGACATCGAGACCCTTTCCGCCATCGGCGGCATAGGGGTCAAGAAACTCGAGCGCTACGGCCCGGCCCTGCTGCGGCTCCTGAAGGAGGAGGCCGCATGACCATCGCCTGGTTTCCCGGCCATATGGCCGCCGCGCGCGACAAGGCGGCCGAGACCATGGCGAAGATCGATGTCGTGATCGAGGTGCTGGATGCCCGCCTGCCGGGCGCGAGCAGCAATGCGCTCATCGCGCGCCTGCGTCAGGAGCGCCAGCGGCCCTGCCTGAAAATCCTCAACAAGGCCGACCTCGCCGACCCCGCGGCGAGCGCCGCCTGGGTGCGCCACTTCGGCGAGGAGAAGAAGGTCACCGCGGTGGCGATCTCCAGCAAGCGCGCCGACCAGGTGGCGAAGATCCCGCGGCTCGCCGCCGCGCTGGTGCCGCACCGCGCGGACAAATCGGTGCTCATGATGGTGATGGGGGTGCCGAACGTCGGCAAATCCACGCTCGTCAATGCGCTGCTCAAGCGCAAGGTCGCGAAGACCGGCGACGAGCCCGCGGTCACGCGGCAGCAGAGCCGGTTCACGCTCGACGAGCGCCACGACCTCATCGATACGCCCGGCCTGATGCCGGCCTCGATCCCGCGCACGAGCGACGCCTTCATGCTCGCCGCAAGCCACCTCATCGGTCCCGAGTCCTACACGCAGGAGGACGTTGCCACCTTCCTCGGCGACCTCCTCGCCGCGCGATACCCGGGGCTTCTGCGCACGCGCTACGACCTGGAAGCGGAGAAGCTCGACGGCTACGGCGTGATCGCCGCGATCGCGCGGAAGCGCGGCTACCTTCGCAAGGGCGGCAAGCCCGACTACGAGAAAGCCGGCCGCGCCCTGATGCAGGACTACCGCAGCGGCGTCCTCGGCCGCATCAGCCTCGAGACCCCCGAGAGCCGCGCCCACCCTCAGTAGGTCACCACGCTACGAATCGATGCACCGCTGTGCATCAGGTCGAAGCCCTCGTTGATGCGCTCGAGCGGCAGCACGTGCGTGATGAGGTCGTCGATGTTGACCTTGCCGTCCATGTACCAGTCGACGATCTTCGGCACGTCGGTGCGGCCCCTCGCGCCGCCGAAGGCCGTGCCCTTCCAGACGCGGCCGGTGACGAGCTGGAAGGGCCGCGTCCTGATCTCCTGCCCGGCGCCGGCGACGCCGATGATCACCGACACGCCCCAGCCGCGGTGGCAGCACTCGAGCGCCTGGCGCATCACCTCGACGTTGCCGATGCATTCAAAGCTGTAATCAGCGCCGCCGCCAGTGAGGTCGATGATTTTCTGAACCGAATCTTTTCCATCCAGAAAATGCGTGAGGCCAAACTTGCGCGCCAGGGCTTCACGCTTGGGATTTAAATCAACCCCGACGATCATGTTGGCGCCCGCCATGCGCGCGCCCTGCACCACGTTCAGGCCGATGCCGCCCAGGCCGAACACCACCACGTTGGCGCCCGGCTCGACCTTGGCCGTGTTGATCACCGCGCCGATTCCCGTCGTCACGCCGCAGCCGATATAGCAGACCTTGTCGAACGGCGCGTCGGCGCGGATCTTCGCCAGCGCGATCTCGGGCAGCACGGTGAAATTCGCGAACGTGGAGCAGCCCATGTAGTGGTGGATCTTGTCGTTGCCCAGGGAGAATCTCGAAGTTCCATCCGGCATCACGCCCTTGCCCTGCGTCGCCCGGATCGCCGTGCACAGGTTCGTCTTGCGCGAGAGGCACGACTTGCACTGCCGGCACTCGGGCGTGTAGAGCGGGATGACGTGGTCGCCTTTCCGGAGCGATGTCACTCCCGGCCCGACGTCGACGACGATTCCCGCGCCCTCGTGCCCGAGGATGGCGGGGAAAAGCCCTTCCGGATCGCCGCCCGAGCGCGTGAATTCGTCGGTGTGGCAGATGCCGGTGGCCTTGATCTCGACCAGCACCTCGCCCGCCTTCGGGCCTTCGAGCTGGACGGTCTCGATCGTGAGCGGCGCGCCGGCCTTGTGAGCCACCGCTGCGCGGACCTGCATTTTCCTTCTCCTCGAATCGTTGAATTGGCGACAGATCGCTACGGAGAGCGGATGGTAACCTCCGCGGGGTGAACGCAAGTGCGACGTCGTGGAGAGGGCTGCTCGCCGACCCGGGCGAGAACGGCCACATCGTCCAGCTCTACCAGGACGACGAGTTCTACGGCGAAGCCATCTGCCACTTCACCGCCGAGGGCATCGCGCGGGGCGAGTCGGTCATCCTGGTGGCGACGCAGCCGCACTGGAAGAATATCTCGGGCCGCCTGCGCAGCAAGGGCTTCAACCTCGACCAGCTTTTCCGCCAGGGGCAGCTGACGCTGCTCGATGCCGAGCAGACGCTGCCGAAATTCATGCTGGCCGGCCTGCCCGACGGCGACATCTTCAAGCCGCTGGCGAAGCAGACCATCGCCAGGGCCCGCGCCGGCGGCAAATATCCGCGCGTGCGCTGGTGGGGGGAGATGGTCAACAACCTCTACGTCGACGGCAACCCCGCCGGCTCGCACCGCCTGGAGGAGTTCTTCGACGAGGTGGCGCACGAGGAGAACATCGCCATCTTCTGCTCCTTCTTCATGGACAAGTTCGACCCGAAGGTCTACGACCAGGCCTTCGGCAACGTCTGCTGCACGCACAGCCACGTCATCCCGGCCGACGACTACGCGCATCACCGGCTGACGGTGAATCGGGCGATCGCCGATGTGGTCGGCAACGTGCGCGGTCCGCTGCTGAAATCGCTCGTCTCCTGGCAAAACAAGGGCGCGCTCATGCCCTCCTCCCAGGCGCTGCTGCTCTGGATCCGGGACAAGATGCCCGAGCACTTCGCGCCGGTGCTGGCCCGGGCGCGCGAGCTGGAGCTCACCTCCGGCAAGCCAGGCCTCTCGCCGACTACGTAGTGCGGCTGCTGACTTTCCGTACCCGGGATGATCCAACTCCCCGCGCCGGCCTGCGTCGCGGCGAGCGCGTCTTCGCTCTGGGTGGCCGGATGAAGGATGTGATCCGCGACCTGGCGAAGATCGAAGCCTCCGGACAAGGCATCCCGGTAGAGGACATCACGTACCTGCCTCCCATCCCGGACGCCGAGAAATTCCTCTGCGTCGGCAAGAACTACCGCACGCACTTGGCCGAGTTGCGCGCCAACAAGCTCCTCACCGAGACGCCGGAGGAGCCGACCGCGTTCGTGAAGCTCAACTCCTGCCTCGTCGGCCATGAAGCGAAGGTGGCACGGCCGCACGGCATCACGCGCCTCGACTACGAGCCCGAGCTCGTCTTCGTCATCGGCAAGCGGGCGCTCGGCGCGAAGCGCGAGGACGCCCTGAGTTATGTCGCGGGCGTCACCATCCTCAACGACCTCACCGACCGCGACGCGCAGCAGCGCGAGGTCGCCTCGGGCTCGCGCTTCTGGACCGGCAAGAACATTCCCGGCTTCGGCCCGCTCGGGCCGGAGATCGTCACCCTGGACGAGATCCGCGACCCCTACGACCTGTGGATGACCTGCTCGGTGAATGGCGTGCAGCGCATGCGCGTCAACACCGCCGACCAGATCTGGAAGCTGCCCGATATCCTCGAGCACTTCTCGCGCCACATCCCGATCGAGCCGGGCGATCTGTTCTCCACCGGCGCGCCCGGCGGCGTCGCGGTGGGCAAGCCGAACGCCGCGGAGCTATTCCTGAAGCCCGGCGACGTGGTCGAGTGCGCGATCGAAGGCATCGCCACCCTGCGCACGCACATCGTCGCGCCCTGAGCGCCCCCGCAATCCGCGTCCCTGGCCCTGGATCGGCGGTCCGGGGTCGAGCGAGGCCGGCAGCTCCGGCAGGCGCATGTCCTTCATGTACGGCACGACGTCGCAGGGCATCGGCGCGGCCGGCCTGGGCTCGAGCTCGCGGGCGATCATGATGTTGTCCGCGCCGGCGGCGTAGCCCAGCGCCGCCACCGCGACCGCCTGGCTCTTCTCGCCGTGGCGGCGCTTGACCTCGCGCCAATAAGGCTCCGGGTCGAAGTCGTGGCGGCAGAGCTTGGCGCGCCCCAGGATGCGGAACGTCTCGACGTAGCCGCGCATGAGCTTCAGGTAGTCGGCGCGCTGCTCCTCCGGGATGCCCTCGAGCGAGAGCACCGACTGTCCCCACGCCGGCAGCGCGAGGAGAATGCAGGCAACCGCGACCGCGTTCCTCATCATCACTAGAATTCTGGCATGAGATTCCTCGCCGCCCTGCTGGCGCTTTTCTTCTCCGCCGCCGCGCTTTCGCAGACGCGGATCGTCGTTCCCTTCCCGCCCGGCGGCGGCGCCGATGCGCTCGCGCGCCTGATGGCGCCGAAGCTCGCCGAGCTGTGGAAGGAGCAGGTGCTCGTCGAGAACAAGCCCGGCGCGAGCGGCCACATCGGCGCCGATTTCGTCGCCCAGTCAGCCGCCGACGGCAAGACGCTGATGATGAGCTCCACCGCTTCGCTCACCGAGAAGAACGTGCAACAGTTCGCGCCGATCACATTGGTTTCCGCTTCTCCCTATGTAGTTACCGCCCCTTCAAAAACAACGTTCTCTTCGATCAAAGAGCTCATTGCCTACGCAAAAGCCAACCCCGGCAAGCTCACCTTCGGCTCTTCCGGCACCGGCGCCGCCTCGCATCTCTCCGCCGAGCTGTTCAAGTCCATGGCGAAGGTCGACCTGCTGCACGTTCCCTACAAAGGCACCGGCCAGGCCGTCACCGACCTCCTCGCCGGCCAGATCGACCTTCTCTTCGCGCCTTCTCAGTCGGTGATCCAGCACGTCAAGGCCGGCAAGCTGAAGGCGCTCGCCACCACCGGCGCGAAGCGCGCCGAGACCCTTCCCGACCTCCCCACCGTTTCGGAAGCCGGCGTTCCCGGCTACGAAGCGGTCGGCTGGTTCGGCCTTCTCGCCGCGGCGGCGACGCCGAGGGAGGTGGTGTTGAAATTGAATCGTGATGTTGTCGCCGTGATGGCGGACCAGGACCTGCGAAACAGAGCCTCCGCCCTGGGTGCCGACCTCGCCGGCAACACCGCCGACGAATTCGCCCGCTTCATCCGCGACGATCAGGCGAAGTGGGCGAAGCTGATGCGCGAAGCGGGCATCAAGCCCGAATAGCGCTAGGCGGCCTTGCGCTCCCGGGCCGCGGGCTTGAGCTCCACTTTCACCCATCCCGACTCGCGCCGGTCGAACGCCTCGTAGGCCTCGATCGCGTCGGCGAGCGGCTCGGTCTGCGTCAGGATCTCCGACGGGTCGATCGCGCCGGTTTCGACCAGGTCGACGAGGTCCGGGATGTACTTGCGGTGCGGCGTGTTGCCCGCCTTGATGGTGAGGTTCTTCTCCATCGCCTCGCCGATCGGGAAGAGCCGGCCCTCGGGGTAGAGGCCGACGATCGAGAGCGTGCCCGCCTTGGCGAGGCTCTTCACCGCCCACTGCAGCACCTGCGAGGGCGCGTCGCCCGCGCGCCACTGCTTGCCGCGCAGGTTCGCTTCCGGCTCGAGCTCCTTCAGCTCCTTGCGGAATTCGGCGCGCTGCTTCTTCGCTTCCTTCGCCGCCGGGCCGGCGCTCGGCGCCAGCGCGTCGAGGCCGACCGCGTCGATCGCGCGGTCCGGGCCGATGCCGCCGGTCATGCGTTGCAGCACGTCGACCGGATCCTCGCGGTTGAAATCGATCGCCTCGGCGCCCTGGTCGCGCGCCATCTCGAGGCGCGAGGGCACGCAGTCGACCGCGAACACGCGTCCCGCGCCCTGCAGCTTCGCGCTCGCGATCGCGAACTGCCCGACCGGCCCGCAGCCGAATACCACGACGGTGTCGCCGGGCTTGATCTCCGCCAGGTCGGCGCCGAAGTACGCGGTCGGGAAAATGTCCGAGATCAGGATCGCCTGCTCGTCGCTCACGGCGTCCGGCAGCTTGACCAGGTTCGACGCCGCGTAGGCGATGCGCGCGTACTCCGCCTGCAGCCCGTCGAAGCCCTGCATGCCGCCGCCGTAGTACGCCGTTCCCGCCTTCGGCCCGTCCGGGTTCGCCACGTCGCACTGCGACTGATAGCCGGCGCGGCAATAGGAGCAGTAGCCGCAGCAGATGGTCGAGGGCACCACCACGCGGTCACCCGGCCTGAAATTGCGCACGTCCTTGCCGACCTCCTCGATCACGCCCACCGCCTCGTGGCCGAGCACCGTGTCCGGCTCCAGCCCGGTGATCGTGCCGCGGATGAAGTGCAGGTCCGTGCCGCAGATCGCGCTCGCCGTGATGCGGATCAGCGCGTCCGTCGGCGCCTTGATCTTCGGATCGCGGACGGTCTCGAGGCGGATATCGCCGATTCCGTGGAAGACGACGGCTTTCATTTGATTGGCTCCTTGCCGTTGGGCGAGAGCCAATTCGTCGCAAGCGGCATGCCTTGGCGCCTCGCATCAGCTTCACCCGGCACGACGCTTGCGGCACCTCGAGGGTACTTCCCCCCACCCATGAGGAGACTTCAGATGCTCAAATCCGTAACTGTTACCACCGCGGCTGCACTTTTTGCCCTCTCGACGCTCGCCGTCGCGGCAGATTCTTCTTCGTCCAGCAAGAGCCCGTCCGCCAGCGGCGGCACCTCCAGCTCGAGCTCGCCCAGCTCCAGCTCGGGCAGCGCTTCGCAGCCGAGCTTCTCGTCCATCGACAGCAACAACGACGGCCAGATCTCGCGCTCGGAATGGGATGCCCACTTCAATAAGTCGGGTTCCAGCTCCTCGAGCGGCGGCACCAGCAGCTCCTCCGGCTCGACCGGCACGGGCAGCTCGTCCAGCTCGACGGGCAGCGGCTCGACCGACAGCTCGACGACCAAGTCGCCCAGCCCGACCCCGGCCCCCAGCACCGGCGGCTCGATGGGCGGCAGCACCAGCAAGTAAGCGGTTCCCGGAAGTACCCGACGGGCCGCGCTGCAAAGCGCGGCCCGTTTTCTTTAGCTCGCGGCCTGCGCGCGGTAGTTGCCCGGGAACATGGAGCGCTTGGCCTCCTCGTCGTTCTCGGTCTTGAAGGCGTGGCGGTCCTTGAGGGCAATCGCCTTCTGCGCCGCCGGCCGCGCGCTGATCTCGTCCACCAGCCGCTTGACGTTGACGAGCTTCGCCGCGTGGTCGCCGAGGATGTTCCCGACCAGCCGCGCCCAGCCCCAGAGGGCCATGTCGACCACGGTGTAGGTGTCGCCCGCCATGTACTTGCTCTTCGCCAGGCGCGCTTCGACGATGTTCCAGTGGCGCAGCGCCTCGAACTCGTAGCGGTTCATGGCGTAGGCGATCTTTTCCGGCGCGTAGTTCTTGAAGTGCACGTGCTGGCCGGTGAAGGGCCCGATGCCGGAAGCGACGAACATCAGCCACGACAGCGCCGGCCCGCGCTGCGCCGGCTTCGGCAGGAACTTGCCGGTCTTCTCGGCGAGGTAGAGCACGATGGCGTTGCTGTCGAACACCGTCACGTCGCCGTCGACGATGGAGGGCACCTTGGCGTTGGGGTTGATGGCGAGGTACTCGGGCTTGTGCTGCGCGGCCTTGCGCGTGTCGACCGGAATCGGCTCGTAGGCGAGCCCCATTTCCTCGAGGCACAGCGCCACTTTCATCGGGTTGGGGGCCGTGCTGTAGTAGAACTTGATCAATTGCGTCTCCATGTTCGATTGGCCGATCGGCCGGGGAGCGACATGCTACATGGCGCCGGCGGCCAGAGGCAGCTCGGGATCCATACCGCGTACTACTCGGCCCGCGGGCCCTTCTCCCTGATGATCATTCTGCAGCGGGTTAGGACCTTGTCGCTTCTCAATCCTTGCGCTGCCTAACGGCCGGTAGCTCTTCGAGAAACTTCAGGGCATGCTCGTTTCCCTGTTGGACATACAAGCTAACGATCTCCTTTGCGTTCCTCACACCATCCGGCCCAGTACTGGCGATATTGACCAATGCCCGTTTCATATCCTCCGGCGGATAGTCCGGCGCAGCGAACTCCAACAGCCTCTTCCATAGGGCATAAGCTTCCATCGGCTGTCGCTCGCTGATTTGCGCCAAGCCCTTCAACATGTCGTGCGAGTGATGATGGTCCCCCGCATGCGGAAGTACCTGGGCGATCAGAGATCGCGTCTTGTCATCCACAATGTCGACAAAGGCTATCCAGCTTGATAGATGACTGAGGGTCGCGCGCCCCTCCCTCGTCGACGCATTCGCCTTAGCGAGTATTTCCTCCCACAGTGCGAATATCTTGGTTCTGGTGTCTTCCAGATTCTCTTTAGATCCCCGTAACGTCCACATGAACCAGATGAGCTGGCGCAGTTCGTTCGGATTCTGCCGGTCGATGATCGTCCCAATAAGGCTACCTTCTTCACTCAGCTGCTCAAAGCCATGGAGATACGCAACACCAATGTTTTGAATTACCTTGTCTCTTATGCGGTCCTTCAAATTCTCGTTGTTAAGTGCTCTTAGGAAGTGCCCCTCTTTTTTCAGAAAATCGTAGATGGGTTCATAAACAATGCCGACATACGCGTAGCCCTGCATCGCACACAGCCACCGCATGTAGTCGGATGTATTAAAGATGCTCCGCAGATTTTCGAGCACCCATCCCCGTGATAGATAGAGAAAGTTCTGCAAGTAGCTCACGACCAACGTTGCAAACTCGTACGCCTTTGGCGCACGAAGCTCTCTGTCGAAAATGCTTGCATATCGTTTCCAAGTAAGTTCGTGCTGATCTGTCTCCCGTTGTTCAATTCGGGCGCGCCTTAGAGCCAAGTTGATTAATGCTTCAAGACATCTCCCGCGGGGACTATTAATGGCGACAACCATCGCATCACTCTCGGTCTTGAACTCCTCGCTAGGCTCATTGTCGAGCAGTACCAAGACTATCGATTCCGCATCGTCTAAGAACTTTTCCGGGAAAGCATGCTCGTCCGCTCGCATCCCATTCTCGATCAGGCGCGCTATGGCGGACACAATCCAATGAGGATTCGCAATAAAGGGCTCGGACGGATGCGGCTTGTCAGATGCCCAGAAACGCGGCTGCTTGATGACTTCGCCAATGAAGCCGAATAGGTGAGTCAGTACGTCCGTCCAGGGCAACTGCGCTTTCTCCGTCCAAAGCTCGCTGTACCCCTCTATTACCTCGTGAACATAAAGAAGATCTAGGTTCGCAAGGTGCCGCAAATCTGCATAGAACTTCAGTGGAGCTCTTTTTATCACTCGCCGTACCGCCTTCGCGAGCCCCTCTAGGCCGACTTCGTCAAACCCTTGCCGCCGCTCTGGCCCTTTATAGCCATTCAGAGTAGTGACCAGTTCCGTAGCACTCAAGGACAAGAGCGTCTCTTCGGTTATCGGGGTCTTATGCTCAACCCATCCGACTGAGACGTAGCTCGCAAAATCCGGATGCTCCGGTGCTCGCCCAGTGACCGCCACGCTCCGGTCATACAGTTCGCTCAGCTCGTTTGAAAAGTCTTTGAGTGCCGTGAGCCAAATTGAGCGTAGATACGCTGTAGCACCTTCGTGTGGTTGGCCGACGTCATCAGTCTGCTTAAGATTGATGATCGTATCGCGCACCTGATCTTGGACATCGCGCTTGAACCACGGATAGTGACGGTGCAGCAGATGCCAAAGCTCGTGACGGAAATTGCTTCTCTTGAAATACAGCTCATCAGTTAGCTCAACCACCAAATGTCCGAGTTGACTAAACCTCTGGTCGATCGCATAGATTGCTACGCGTTGCAACGTCTCAAGCGTGGTTTTTAGAGCCGCCGCGACATGTTCGTTCCCAGCATTTGGACTCTTGTCGAGCAAGGTAAGTACGGAGTCGCGATACATCTCAAGCACCACACTTTCAACGTCATCTCGACCGTGATTCTGGGTGTGCTCTTCAATGGCCGGACGCCAAACACATGACCACTTGTCGTTGCCTTCCTCTTTCAGCAGCTCCTCCAGCTTGCCTTGGAAGAAAAGAACCGCCTGACCGCCCAAGGCAGCAACGACTCCCTTGGTCGTTTTGTCACTCAGATTGCGCGCATGCCAAGCGTCAAAGCGAAGCTTCACTTCCCGTTTTTCCAAAGTGCCCACGGTCCGCGTGACGAACTGAAGTTTGTAGAGCGTCTTGAGAAGTTCCAACGCCAAGCGGTTTCCATGTACATCGCCCGCCTGCAACAGTGTAAGTAGCCAATCCCCCAGCGCCTCGGCAACCAAACCGCGCTCGTATGGATCGTTCAACCAATAATCGGCGAGTTCGACGTCGTTGATCGAAAGAAACTTTGGCGGCAGCCGGTGCACTACCTTGGCGAACTGCCACCAGACGCGATAGTTGGAAATACCTCTTGATTCCGCTAAACGAGTTGCCTTGCGAATGAAATCGAGAAACCCCTCTGCGTGTTGCGCATTTTCCGGAACACCCAACTCGACACTCGCGTTGACGAGATAGTCGGTTATTGGCCACACAGGAATGGTTACGTAACCTTCTTCCTTTGATGGCACTGGCGCCGGAAAATCTTCCGGACGAACAAATCCAGCCTCCTGAAAAACCTCGAACCATTCCAATCCGGTGGCCTTGCGAAAAAGGATCGGCCGGAGATTCTCACTCCGCTTTGCGCGCTCGACGGCGCTGCGCTGACTCGCGGTCAATTGCTTAGCCGCCACGGATTTCAGCCTCCATGGCTTTCACTTCATCAGCCAATGCGAGTCCTCCGAACTTCAGCTTCCTAGACCAAGCCGCAAGTATCTCTACCTGGTGACGATAACTACTCCAATCTTTCGGAAATCCGATTAGCTGAGTCTCGAACGCCTCAAGGTAGTAGCTCTCCAGGAGATTAAAAAGATCAGATTCGGCGTCGAAGAAACCT
>JAXDQC010000203.1:0-10441 GCA_034668045.1 Betaproteobacteria bacterium
GCCTGCGTACTCCTTGCCGGAGCTGCGGATGACGCGGCCGAGGTCGATGCTGCCGAGCGCGCCCGAGCCGACGGTGAAATTGCCCTCCAGCCGGCCGCCACTACCGAGCTTGGCGGGCTCGGTGCCGCTCATCGAGAAGCGCCCGGTGCCCTCGGCCCGGCCTTCCGACAGCAGCGCCGGCGCGAAGACCGCGGCGTTGATGTTGCGCGCGGTCACGACGCCGTCGATCGTCCAGCCCGATCCCCAGCGCAGATTGGCGGTGCCGGAGACGCTGCCGCCGAAAATCTTGCCGCCCCACTCCGAGATCGTCATGCCGCGTTGCGTCGCGGTGCCCTTCATGCCGAAATCAACCAGCGTGACCTCGGGGAGGACCGGCAGCGGGAAGCCGCTGGCGGTGACCACATATTCGATCGCGTTCGCCGACGGCGTGATCCTGGCGAGCAGCGTATCCGGGCCACGTATCGTCGCGGAGCGAAGCGCGCCATCCTCGCCATAGACGAGGTCGGCCTCGAGGGGCCCCGGCAACGGCGCCGGACCAGTCAGCTTGAGCCCGTGCACCACCACGCGGCCGACGGCGAAGTTGTCGCCCTTGACCTTGGCGAGCAGCGCCTCGCCGATGGCTTCCTGCGGCAGCTCGACACCTTCGAGATCGATGCGGCTGAAGACCTTTCTCTCGCCGCGCAGCGCCTCGAACTCCGGCACGCCGGCGCCGCTGGCGATCCGTACCTCGTCGCCGAGGCGGATGTCCTTGAACTTGAGCTGCAGGCCGGTGATAAGCGAGATACGCGCCTCGCCGATCTTCACTGGCCTGCCGAATGCCTCGGAAGCGGCGCGCTCGTAGTTCTCGGTCGGAACCGGCAGCACGTGCACCACGCCCACCGCGGCGACCAGCAGCAGCACCAACGCGATCGCGACCGGCTTGCCCCAGCCCGACTTCTTGCGTCGCGCCGACGGCGCCTCCAAGCCGCCCATCGGGGCGCTGCCGCCGCGACGACCGACCATCCGCTTCCTCACCTCGTCGGTATCCTCGCCGACCGCGACGGCGGGGCCACGGGTCGCCTTGGCGGCGAGCACCTCGTCCGCCTTCGCCTTGCGCTCGCGCTCGTCGGCTTCCTTCTTGCGCTTCTCTTCCTCCTTGCGCAGCCGCTCTTCGTCGGCCTCGCGCTTGCGGGCGAGCTCTTCTTCCTCCTCGCGCTTGCGCCGCTTCTCCTCTTCCTTGCGGGTGCGCGCCTCTTCCTTGGTCTTGCGCTCGGCTTCCGCGCGCTCCTGCCGCTCGGCGTCCTCGCGGGCACGCTGGGCGGCCGCTTCGTTGGCCTTACGATCGGATTCTTCCTTCTGCTTGCGCTCCTCGTCTTCACGCGTGGTGAACGAGTCGAGGTCGGCCATCAGCGAATCGAGGCCGCCCGCGGCCTCGGATTTGGCCGGCGCCTCTTCCTTCTTCTTCGCCTGGGGCGGCGGCGCGGCTGCCGGCTGGCTCTGGTCCTCCTGCCGCTCGCGCTTGCGGCGCGAGGCACGCTCCTCTTCCTCGCGGCGCTCGGCCTCGTCGGCCTCCTCGCGCTGCTTGCGCTTCGCCGCGCGCTCTTCCTCGTGGCGGCGGTCTTCCTCTTCGCGCGCCTTGCGGCGCTCGGCCTGCTCCTGCTCCTCGGCCTTGCGGCGGGCGATACGCTCTTCCTCTTCGCGCCGGCGCTCTTCCTCGTGCTGGCGGCGCATCGCTTCCGCCGCTTCCTTTGCCTTGCGCTCGGCCTCTTCGCGCGCTTTGCGCGCCGCTTCCTCGGCTTCCTTGCGCGCCCGCTCGGCTTCCTTGCGCGCGAGCTCCGCTTCCTCTCGCGCCTTGCGCGCTTCCTCTTCGGCCGCCTTGCGCACCCGCTCGGCTTCCTCGCGAGCGCGGCGCGCCTCTTCCTCGGCCGCCTTCTTCGCCCGCTCGATCTCTTCCTTGGCCTTGCGCTCGATTTCCTGCCGCGCCTTCGTCTCGGCCTCGGCTTTCGCCCTCGCCTCCGCCGCCGCCTTGACCGCTGCGTCGCGCACCGCCTTCGCCTTGGCTTCCGCCTCGGCGCGGATCTGTCCTTCCGCCTCGGCCTTGGCCTTGGCCAGGGCTTCGGCGCGCAGCGTCGACTCCGTCTCGGCTCGAATTTTGGCCTCGGCCTCGGCGCGCTGCTTGTCGCGCTCGGCCTGCGCCTTGTTCTCGGCCTCCTCGCGGGCCTTTTGCAGCGCGGACTGCTGCGCCTTCGCCTGCGCCTCGGCAGCCGGATTGGGCTTCGGCGGCGGTGGCGGCGGAGCTGCTGGCCGCGGCGGCGGTGCTGCCGGCCGGGGCGGAGCCGATGCGGCCTTGGGCGCCCCGCCAAGCGAGCTGAAATCGAGGTCTTCCCCGGCTTCTTCAACCTTGCCCGCCGGCTTCGGCGGCGGCTTGCCGGCCGCCGGGGCCTTTGCCGCCGGCGCCGCGGACTTGCCTGCCGCGCCCGCAGACGCCTCGCGGACGAAGCCGTCCTTGTCGAGCTTCGCGATCAGCGTCTGGAAGGTGTTGTCGAAACTCTTGCCGACCTTCTGGGCGACGTCGGCGAGCGTGGCGCGGCCGTCGATCGCGGAGAGCACCGCGCGGTCGCCGCGATCGAGGAAGCTGGTCTTGCCCGACGCCTCCTGGACGCCTTTGCCGGACTTCGAGTAGATGGCGGTCGGGTTCATTCTTTAGTTCTTATTATATTCGGCGGGCGCATACCCGCCCCCGCCTGGACTCTCTATAACGAAAACATCTCCGGCGGCCATCTCGGTCTGGTCGAACGGGCCGAGCTCGCTTACTCGACCGTCGGCGCGCTCGACGTAATTGCGTCCAGGCAATCCAGGCTCGCCGCCCGCCATGCCGTGCGGACGAACCTTCCGATGGCCTGAAAGGATCGCCGCGGTCATCGGCTCGAGGAAGCGCACCCGGCGGATCGCGCCCTCTCCGCCGCGCCAGCGCCCCTTGCCGCCCGAGCCGCGGCGGATCTCGAAGCTATCGAGCCGCACCGGGAAGCGCCACTCCAGCACCTCGGGGTCGGTGAGGCGCGAGTTCGTCATGTGGGTCTGCACCACGTCGGCGCCCGCGAAGCCGGGACCGGCGCCCGAACCGCCGGCGACCGTCTCGTAGTACTGATAGAGGTCGTTGCCGAACGTGAAATTGTTCATGGTGCCCTGCGACGCGGCGAGTACGCCGAGCGCACCGTAGAGCGTGTCGGTGATGCACTGCGAAGTCTCGACGTTCCCCGCCACCACTGCCGCCGGATAGCGCGGCCGCAACATGCAGCCCTCCGGAATGATGACCTCGAGCGGCTTCAGGCAGCCGGCGTTGAGCGGGATGTCGTCGTCGACCAGGGTGCGAAACACATAGAGCACCGCCGCCATGCAGACCGCCGACGGTGCATTGAAGTTGTTCGGCAGCTGACCCGAAGTCCCGGTGAAATCAATCTTTGCGGTCCTCCGGTCGCTGCCGATCGTGATCCGAACCTTGATGACTGCGCCGTTGTCGAGGGGAAGGGAAAAAGCGCCGTCTTTCAGGACACCAAGAACGCGGCGCACCGACTCCTCGGCATTGTCCTGCACGTGCCGCATGTAGGCGTCCACGACCTCGAGACCGAAGTGCTCGACCATGCGGCCGAGCTCCTGGACGCCTTTCTCATTGGCGGCCACCTGCGCCCGCAGGTCGGCGATGTTCTGGCGCACGTTGCGCACGGGGTATTCCCCCGCACCCAGCAACGCGATCGTTTCTTCCTCGCGCCAGCGGCCGCCGTCGACAAGGAGGAAGTTGTCGATCAATACGCCCTCTTCCTCGACCACCTTCGAGCCCGGCGGCATGGATCCGGGCGTGATCCCGCCGATGTCGGCGTGGTGGCCTCTCGAACCCACATAAAAAAGAATTTGATCGGCAGAAAAGACGGGCGTTATCACCGTCACGTCGGGAAGGTGCGTGCCGCCGTTGTAGGGCGCGTTCAGCACGTAGACGTCGCCCGGCTTCATTTTTCCGGAATTCAGGCGGATGACGGTCTTGATCGACTCGCCCATCGAGCCGAGGTGCACCGGCATGTGGGGGGCGTTGGCGATCAGGTTGCCCGCGGCGTCGAACAGCGCGCAGGAGAAGTCGAGCCGCTCCTTGATGTTCACCGAGTAGGCGGTGTTCTGCAGGCGCAGGCCCATCTGCTCGGCGATGGACATGAAGAGGTTGTTGAAGATCTCCAGCATCACCGGGTCGACCGACGTGCCGATGGCGACGCTTTTGCTTCTCTCCTTTGCCCTCTCCAGAATCAGGCAATTGGAAGCAGAAACCACTGCGAACCACTCCGGCTCGACCACGGTCGTGGCATGGGCCTCGGCGATGATCGCCGGGCCGTCGATCTTCTGCCCGGCGGCAAGATCGTCCCGGCGATAGAGCGGCGCTTGATGCCAGCGGCCACCCGTGAACATACGCATCTGCTCGACGGCAGTTGCGTCGGCCTTTTTCGAGATTTTCTCCTCCTCGACCGTCTCGCCGGCGGCGACGGCTTCGACGGAAAGCGCCTCGGCAACCAGCTTGCGACCCGGCATGAGGAAAGAGAACTGCTTGCGGTACGCCGCCTCGAATTGCGCGGTCATGTCGGCGATCGGCCCGAGCGGGACCGGCAAAGCGGTGTCGGTGCCTTCGTACTTGAGGTGGGCGCGCTTCAGGATTTCGATCCGCTGGCTGGCGACACCCTGCGCGACGAGGTCATCGCGCGCCTCGGTGGCGAGCTCCCCGGCGAGCTTCTGCAATGCCGCCATCTCCGATAGCGGCGCCTCGACCGAGCGCTCGC
The DNA here is from genome assembly GCA_034668045.1 of Betaproteobacteria bacterium. Taxonomy (GTDB): domain Bacteria; phylum Pseudomonadota; class Gammaproteobacteria; order Burkholderiales; family SG8-39; genus SCGC-AG-212-J23. The sequence continues at coordinate 4,797 of JAXDQC010000203.1, forward strand.
GCATCGCCACCTGGTCGGCGAGCCCCATGCCATAGGCCGAGAGCACGCCGGCATGCGGATGGATGAAGACGCGCGTCATGGCGAGCGCGTCGGCGACCAGGCAGGCGTGCTGGCCGGCAGCGCCGCCGAAGCAGCACAGCGTATAGCCGGTGACGTCGTGGCCGCGCTGTACCGAGATGTGCTTGATCGCGTTCGCCATGTTGCCGACGGCGATGCGGACAAAGCCTTCGGCGACCTCTTCGGCGGCGCGATTGTCCTTGATCTCTTGTCTTAGCTTGGAAAACTTTTCCCGAACGGCGATTTCATCCAACGGCTCGTTGCCGCGTGCGCCGAAAACAGGGGGAAAGTATTTCGGCTGGATCTTGCCCAGCATGACGTTGGCGTCGGTCACGGTGAGCGGCCCGCCGCGCCGGTAGCTTGCCGGTCCCGGCACCGCGCCGGCCGAATCGGGACCGACGCGGTAGCGCGTGCCGTCGAAATGCAGGATCGAGCCGCCGCCCGCCGCCACCGTGTGGATGCGCATCATCGGCGCACGCATCCGCACCCCAGCGACCAGGGTCTCGAATTCGCGCTCGAATTCGCCGGCGTAGTGCGAGACGTCGGTCGAGGTGCCGCCCATGTCGAAGCCGATGATCCGCTCGAAGCCCGCGGCGGCAGCGGCGCGCACGGCGCCGACGATGCCGCCGGCGGGGCCCGAGAGGATCGCGTCCTTTCCCTGGAAGCGCCGTGCGTCGGTCAGCCCGCCGTTCGACTGCATGAACAGCAGCCGCGCGTCGCCGAGCTCGCCCGCGACCTGCTCGACGTAGCGGCGCAGGATCGGCGACAGGTAGGCATCGACCACTGTCGTATCGCCGCGCCCGACCAGCTTCATCAGCGGGCTCACCCGGTGCGAGACCGAAATCTGCGTAAAGCCCGCCGTTTTCGCCAACTCGGCGACTCGCTCCTCATGCTGCGTAAAGCGGTAGCCGTGCATGAAGACGATTGCAACGGAACGGTTGCCCTCCCCAAACGCGGCCCTCAGGTCCTCGAGGGTCTTCGTCTCGTTCAGCGGCAAGACGAGTTCGCCTTGCGCGCCAACCCGTTCCTCGACCTCCACGACCCTGGAATAAAGCATTTCCGGCAGAACGATGTGCCGGTCGAAGATGCGCGGCCGGTTCTGATAGGCGATGCGCAGCGCGTCGCGGAAGCCGCGCGTGATGAAGAGCACGGTGCGCTCGCCCTTGCGCTCGAGCAGCGCGTTGGTGGCGACCGTGGTGCCCATCTTGACGCTGTCGATCTTCTCCACCGGCACCGGATCGCCGAGGAAATGCTTGATGCCGGCGATCGCCGCGTCGGCGTAGCGGCCGGGATTCTCGGAAAGGAGCTTGTGCGTCGCCAGCCTGCCGCCGGGTTGGCGCGCGACGATGTCGGTGAACGTGCCGCCGCGGTCGATCCAGAACTGCCAGCCGCTCACGACAGATGCTTCCTCAGCTCCGAGACCGCTCGCATCGTCAAGGCGATGCGCGGCGCATCGAGCGGCATGGCCTGGGAGGACAGCTTGGCGATGACGATCTGGTTCGCGCGGTCGACAAACAGGTTCTGGCCGTGGATGCCCATGCCGAACATCAGCGGCGACTTTCCTTCCAGCACGTACCATTTGCTGCGGTATTTCATCGGCAAGCCGGGGTAGTACGGGACGAAGCTGCCGGCGTCCCAGGCTTTGCGGTCGCCGTTCTGCTCGATATCGTCGATCCAGGGGCTCGGATTCTCGATCATCCACTGCCCGACCCGGGCGAGATCCCGTGCCGTGACGCACATCCCGCCGGCGGTGCGCGACGCGCCGTGCCGGTCGACGGTGATATAGGCGCCGCGCTCGGCGCCGATCGGCTTCCAGAGCTTCTCGCTCATCAGATCGGCGTAGCGTCGGCCGGTCGCCGCCTCGATCACGAGGCCGAGCAGATCGGTGTTGGGCGAGATGTAGTGGAAGCGGCCCCAATGCGATCCATCCTTCTGCTTCAGGACCGAATAGAAGGAGCGCAGGTCGGAAGGCGTGTCTCCCGCCGCGAGGGGATTCCAGCCGGTGGCCTTGCGATAGTCGACGATCGGACCCGAGGTCGCGAGATAGTCCTCCTCGAACGCCACGCCGGCGCGCATGTCGAGCAGGTGCCGGATGCTGGCGCCCTGGTAGGCCGTATCGCGCAGCTCGGGCAGGAAGTCCGCGACCGGGCGCTCGACATCGATGTCGAGCATGGCGACCAGCAATCCCAGCATCGATTTGGAGACCGACATCAGGATGTGCGGCGTTTCGTCGGTGGTGCCGTTGCCGTAGTGCTCGGCGACGATGCGGCCGCGACGCAGGATGACCAGGCCGTCGGTATCGGTCTCGGCCAGGAAGCGCTCGAAATCGAGCGGTTCGCCCGCATCGGGCTCGACGCGAATACCGATATCTTTTCTTTCCAAAGGAAGCTCCCTGATACGGCGCGGATCGTTCGCGATGTCCGCGGTCGGGATCAGCTCGCGCACATGGTGAAACGCCCAGCGGTTGTACGGCGCGGTGCGCCAGTTGGCCAGGGTGGCTCGTTCTTTCATACCGGCGCGGGAGGAAGGTTCACTAGAATGCGATGCTAGCTTGAAGAACAACGATACTCCGCTCGGCCTCACGCTGTTGCTCGGCATCCTGGTCGCGCTCTCCGCCCTCGGCACGGATCTCTACGTGCCCGCGCTGCCGGACGCCGGGGCGTCCTTCTCGGCCCCGGTGCGCGCGACGCAGCTCACGATCACGACCTACTTCGTCGGGCTTGCCCTCGGCCAGCTCTTCTGGGGCCCGCTGTCCGACCGGTACGGGCGCCGTCCGGTCCTGCTGACGGCATTGAGCGGCATGCTGGTCGTCAGCGCGGCCGCGCCTTTCGCGCCGTCGATCGCGATGCTGACGCTGCTGCGCCTCGCGCAAGGGTTGGCGATGTCGGGCGGCGTCGTCGTGGCGCGCTCGGTAGCGCGTGACCTGCACGCGCACGAGCAGGCGGCGCGGCTCCTTGCCCGCATGATGATCGTCTTCAGCATCGTGCCGATCGGCGCGCCCATCCTCGGTGCGGCGCTGACCTCCCAGTACGGCTGGCGGGCCGTGTTCTGGGCCCTGTCCGCCATCGCGATCGGGCTTCTCGTCGCCGTGGCCTTCGGCCTGCGCGAAACGGTGCCGGCCGAGCGCCGCTCGGCGCGGCCGGCCGAGATTGCCCGCACCCTGGCGAGCATCCTCGCGGAGCGGCGCTTCATCTCGCCGCTGCTCCTATTCCTGTCCTGCCAGGCCGGCATCCTCGCCTGGGTGGCGAGCTCCTCCTTCACGCTGGTCCAGGCCGGCGTTTCGATCGCGGCCTACGGCTGGATGTTCGCCGGCGTGATGCTCGGCCAGATCACGGGCGCCTGGGTCGCCAGCCGGTTCGTGATGTACCTGGGATCGGCGCGCCTGATGCGCACCGGTGCACTGCTCATCCTTTGCGGAGGCATCGCGGCCGGCGCCCTGTCGTGGGGCGGCGCGAGTCATTGGCTCTCGGTGGTGCTGCCGTTTACGCTTCTGCTCTTCGGCAGCGCGCTCGTCATTCCGAGCGCGACCTCGATGGCGCTTTCTCCCTTTCCCCACGCGGCCGGCGCCGCTTCGTCGCTCATCGGCGCGATCGGGTTTACGTCGGGGGCCTTGCTCAGCGCGCTTCTCGGGCTGACCTTCGACGGTACTTCGCACCCCATGGCGAGCGTGGCCGCCGTGGCGGGGGTCTGTGCGTTCGTCTTCGAAAGGAGGCTGGCGCGTGGAAAGGCTTGATGCCGTCGTGATTGGCGCAGGCGTGGTCGGCCTGGCAGTCGCGCGCGCCCTCGCCCTCGCCGGGCGCGAGGTGGTGATCCTCGAGAGCGAGGATGCCTTCGGCACCCACACGAGCTCGCGCAACTCCGAGGTGATCCATGCCGGCATCTACTACCCGAAGGGCTCGCTGAAGGCACGCAGCTGCGTCGCGGGCAAGGAGCTCCTGTACGAATACTGCGTCAGCCATGGAGTGCCGCACCGCCGCTGCGGCAAGCTCATCGTCGCGACCGATGAGAAACAGATCGAGGAATTGAAAGGCATTCAGAGCAAAGCGCATGCGAACGGCGTCACCGACGTCGTCTGGATGACGCGCCAGCAGGCGCTCGCCCTCGAGCCCGAGCTGCACTGCGTCGCCGCGCTCTACTCGCCGTCGACCGGCATCATCGACAGCCACTCGCTGATGCTCGCCTATCTCGGCGATGCGGAAGCGAAGGGCGCGATGCTCGCCCTGAAGAGCCCTCTGGAGAAATGCGAGGTGGTCGCGGACGGGTTCGTTCTCCAGGAGAGCATTCACGCCAGGGTCCTGGTCAACAGCGCCGGTCTTCGCGCGCCAACCGTTGCGAGGGCGATCCGGGGTTATCCGGCGGAGAAGGCGCCGGGCGAGTTCTATGCGAAGGGAAACTACTACTCGCTGAATCGCAAGAATCCTTTTTCGCGCCTCGTCTATCCGGTGCCCGAGCCCGGCGGCCTCGGCGTGCACGTGACGCTCGACCTCGCCGGCCAGGCGCGCTTCGGTCCCGACGTCGAGTGGGTGGAGCGAATCGGCTACGACGTGGATCCTCGCCGCGCCGATCGCTTCTACGCGGCGATCCGCCGCTACTGGCCGGGACTGCCCGACGCTTCGCTCTCGCCCGGCTACGCGGGCATCCGGCCGAAGACCGCCGGTCCGAAGGACCCCGCGCCCGACTTCCAGATCCAGGGCCCGCGCGAGCACGGCGTGCCCGGGCTGGTGCATCTGTTCGGCATCGAGTCGCCGGGCCTCACGTCCTCGCTCGCCCTTGCCGGGATGGTGCTGGACCAATTACATTAGGGAAATACTCCGGGGGATGGAAATGCGCAAGACAGTCGTTGCTCTGGCGGCTTTCGCCGCGTTCGGCGCCGCGCAGGCACAAACCAAGTGGGACATGCCGACGCCGTATTCCGAAGGCGAGTTCCACACCCGCAACGTGAAGGCGTTCGTCGAGGACGTGAAGAAGAACACCAACGGCGCTCTCGACATCACGGTGCACGCCAACGGCTCGCTCATCAAGCACCCCGACATCCTGCGCGCCGCATCGACCGGCCAGGTGAATATCGCCGAGTTCCTGCTCGGCCAATTCGGCAACGAGGACCCGGTGTTCGCCGCCGACAACGTGCCCTTCGTTGCCCCGGGCTACGACGCCGGCCTGAAGTTCTACCAGGCGCAGAAGCCGGTGCTGGAGAAGAAGCTCGAGGGCCGCGGCATGAAGCTGCTCTACGCCGTGGCCTGGCCCGGCCAGGGCATCTACACCAGGGATCCGGTGAAGACCACCGCCGACTTCAAGGGCTTGAAGATGCGCACCTATAGCCCGCTCACCTCGCGGCTCGCCGAGCTGCTCGGCTCTGCGCCGGTGCAGGCGCAGGTGCCCGACATCCCGCAGATGTTCGCCACCGGCGCGATGCAGACGATGGTGACCTCGTCCGCCACCGGCACGGCGAGCAAGGCGTGGGAGTTCGTCAAGAACTACTACAAGACCAACGCCTGGAACCCGAAGAACGTGGTGGTGGTGAATGAGCGCGCCTTCGCCCGCCTGCCGAAGAACCAGCAGGACGGCCTGCTCAAGGCCGCTGCGGCCGC
>JAXDQC010000204.1:0-42244 GCA_034668045.1 Betaproteobacteria bacterium
AGCAGTTCTTTTAACGATCGTTCCGGTCCAAGTTGTGCTCTCGATAGGCGCTAACCTGAGCGAACTCCCGCATGATCTTTGGCTCTTCAGCATCTACCAGAATCGCCAGTACGTCCCCGTAATTCTCGTATCGGCGTACCTGATCTGGCTCTTTGCGTATTGGAAACCAAGCAAGGTTCAAATCACTCTGGCCGCGGTCATGGGTTATTACGCGGCAGCTTCGTTCTCCGCGCTTGCTCTGCTGGAGGTTTTGGTCGGCATTGGTCTTCTATTCTTCGCTACCAATCGAGATCGCTGGGCTGCGGGCGCTCTTCTTGCGGCAATCCTGTCTGCCGGGGCTTTTCTCACTTACAACTTAAATTCTCCACACCTTCGCCACAAGTACGCTTTCGGCGGTGCGGGCCAATACGCCACCCCGGCTGGTGTGGCAGAGATGGACAAATTTCTGTTTCCGGAGGGCAGCCTTGCGGCAAATTTGCCAGTGGGGCTCCAACAGCGCCTGCAGGGCTGGAGCGCGTATTGGAAGGCGAGTTCACATAGCACCGGCGTGTTTCTGGTCGGTCATGCCACCCCCCCACCACGATCTGAGGCGACCAGCGCGCACAACTACTATCTAGATGTGCTGTACAACTTCGGTGTCTTCGCTTTGCTGCCTTTGCTAGGGCTTATCGCCTATACGGGCGCGTGGCTGTGGCGCGCTCGGAATCGGATGACGTTGCCGTTACTAGGGCTCACTTTTGTGGTCGCATTCATCCTGATCCTTGACAACAATCTGAAGGTGCCCCTGCGGCAGCCGTATCCTGGAATCTTCGCGTTTTTCCTCTGGGGGATTCTGCTTTCAAGTCTTAATGGAACTAGCGCCGACACGTACCAGAATCTAAAGGCTAAGCAATGACCCCGTCGCGCCGCTCGGTCGAAGTCGGAGTGTTGGTGGCACTCTGCTTTTTTCTACCGCTGTTCGAGGCGCCTAAGAATATTCTCGCCCTTGTTTACCTCGGTGTCTGGATAGCAAATCGTGTGCAAGCTCGCGACTTCGGGGGCCGTTGGGACTCGTGGGACACTCTTATCGCGGCGTGGATTGCATCTGGATGCGTCGTGGCGACATTTGCCGGCCTCGAAGGAAACCAATGGCGAGGAGCTTCGGATCTGCTCCGCTATGGGATTGTGTTCTGGTTGGTAAAGCGCAGTCGCTTCACGGCTCGCGAGATTCACTGGGTGTTGGGCGCTCTGATTCTTTCTACGGTGATCGGCCTGATCGCAGGTTATGCAATGTGGACCGACAGGCTCGATGGTCTAAAACTGCATTCTGTCGGTCATGTGAACCACACGGCGATCTACATCGCGATCATGCTCGGCGTGTGTGCATCATGTCTTTTCGCCTATTGGTCGACTTGGTCAGCAACCAAACGAGCGCTCGCAATTGGAATAACCGCTTTTGTTCTGGCATCGGTGGTTGTGGCCGCGAGCCGTGGGGCACTTGGGATTAGCGCTCTCATGCTGCTTGTCCTTGGCGCGACGTGGCGGTGGCGTTGGCGCGTCCCGCTTCCCGCGAGCCTCATTGCCGTAACCATCACGGCCGTAGTTGTCGTCGTAAGCGGCGCTCCTGTCCTTCGCAAACACGAGGCGAATGTCGAGGCGAACAACGTGATGGCGAATCGTAACGGTATCTGGCGAACCGCCCTCGCAGCCTGGGAGCGCTACCCCGTGGTCGGCGTTGGGATGCGGAACTACGATCGGCTCGGACCGGAGAGACTAAAGATAATTCTCGATGAGGCCGGCAGGCCCTACGACTTTGCTCAATATGAAACTTTCCCGCACGCGCATAGCCTTTACTTCAACACCCTAGCCGAGCGCGGCATCATCGGTTCTGCGGCGCTCGCTGCTGTGCTACTTGCATGGCTCATATCGCTTGTCCGCCATCGACCGAAGCCGGATGCCCCGGACGAGACTTGGGTGCTTTGGGGAAGTGCCCTCGGCGCATGGATCGTTACCGTCGGTGTCGGGGTAGTGAACACAACGCTTCACCATGAGCATGCGATCCTCGCCGTGGTCCTTCTAGGTCTATGGTTAGCTGACCTTCGTAAGCGTTCCGAGTTGGTACCCACTCTAGCCTCGGATTAGCCAATCTGGCGCGAGTTACAAGCTTCGGAAATGGCCGCTTACTAATGGGTAGAGTACCAAGACCATAAGAGCGTACTGGACGACGAGCAGCCCGATAAAAAGACCAAGAGCTTTGATGTTCTCGACCATCACACCCCCCCCCCGAGTGTCGTGGCGTAACGCAGAGCGATAGGCCACACGGGGAACGTTACCTGTGGAACCTTGCAACCGCCTGTCTAAAAACCCATCAGCCCGGCCCACTCTTTGCGGCGGAGCGAGCGTGAAGCGTCTTCTCCTCGCGCTCCTGGCCGCGGCTCCCTTGGTAGCGAATGCCCAGCAGTGGAGCTGGAAGGAGCATGCCTATCCCGAGGACCACTTCGCCGTGGAGTTCAACGGGCCGGTGAACATACGACCGATGCGGCTGGAAGGGGAAGCGGGCATCGAGCGGGGTACGCAGTACATGCTGGAAGGTAAAACGCAGATCTATCTGGTCGGCGCGAGCCTGAACAAGCTAAGCGTCGATTTAGACAAGGGCGCGGAGCAGAGCTTCACTGCGCTGCAGTGCCGCAAGGTCGTCGCCGACAGTCCGTTCGATGCGCCGTGGGGAAAGGGGCGCGAGTTGCGCGGCGCCGGCTGCATCGATGGCAAGTACAGTGCGCTCGCCCGGTATCAGCAATCCGGGCTCTGGTTCTACCAGGTGCTGGCGCTCTATCGGGGCGATGACGGCGATGCGTCGTCGGCCCGCTACTTCCTGCAGTCCTTCCGGGTGACCCGCTAGCCTGCTTTTCGCTGCGCGGCCTTGCGGTCGAGGAGGTTGCCGAAGTGCTCGAGCGAGAGCAGGTGCACGTAGATGCGCCCCATGATGCCGCGGCGCACGAGGTTCTTGAGCTGCGCGGCGTTGAGGTTCTCGAGGTTCTTCTCGGCGACGCGATGCATGCCGCCGAGCTGCATCGAGCCGCCGCCCTTGTCGGCGTTGAGCTTCGCCTGCATGGTGAAGGGCTCGAGCAGGCCGTAGTCGGCGAGGATGGCGCACATCTCGCGCGTGCGCTCAAGGTCGGTCTCGTATTCGCCGAGCAGCCGCTCGAGGTCCTGCCACTTGGCGCTCGGCTGGCCGTCGGCGTCGAACAGCGCCTCGCCCTTCTCATCGAGCGCCGATTGCTCGACGCAGATGAGGCGGTTCTTCTGCTCGACCTGATTCACGTTCACCTTCGCCATGCAGAATGGGTAGCGGCGCGCGTAGGCCGGTATGTAGACATCGCGTGCCCATTGGCCGTCGGCGACAAACAGGTTTTCCTTGGCGTTCATGCCGACCACGGCCACCGCGTTGAAGCTCTTGCCGTCACCGGAGATGAAGACGATCGGGTAGTGGCGGCCGGCGGGGACGAACTCGCTATGGCTGATCGGCACCGCGCCGCCCTGGCGGACGAACTCCGGCGCCTCGCCGGGTGCGAGCAGGCGCACCTTGTGAGTCTTCTGGAAAGGGATGACCTGCTTGTAGCCGAAGGGCGGCGAGATCTGCATGGGAGAACTCCGGAGCCCTTGATGTTACTGTAAAATCTCGCCCTCTCCGGGGTGGTAGCTCAGATGGGAGAGCGCCGCGTTCGCAATGCGGAGGTCGAGGGTTCGATCCCCTTCCACTCCACCAGATTGCCAAAATGAAAAAGGGCCGCCCGCTTCGTAAAAGCGGGCGGCCCGTTTCTTTTCAGCGCCGCGAAAGCTACTTCGAGGTGCCCGAGGAGCTGGAACCCGTGCTGGGGCTCGAGCCCATACCGGTGCTGCCGGAACCCGAGGTGCTGGCGCCGGAGCCCGAGGTGCTCGCGCCCGAGCCGGTGCTGCCGCTGCCCGACGTGCTGCTGCCCGTGCTCGGCGAGCTGGAGCCGCTTGAGGACGACGAACCGCTCGCGCCCTGCTCGCGCAGGCAACGCTCTTTCTCCGAGCCGGTCAGGCTGTCGCACTGGGTCGTGCCGCCGAGAGCCGGCGAGCTGGTCGAGGAGCTGCCGCTCGCGCTGGGCGAGGTGCTCGACGAGCCGCTGGTGGAAGAACCCGTGCTGCCGCTGGCGCTCGGAGTGCTGCCGACGCCTTGCGACGACGACGAGTCGGCGGCGATCGCGACGGCGGAGGCCGCGAACAGCGCGGCAAGTGTTGCAGTGGAAAGTACTTTCAACATCGTGGCTTCTCCTATGTGAAGTTCAGGGACGGAGGGTCTGCACCGGAGGGGACGCAAGCGCCGTGCCGTCAGCGCGGCGCGCTGCTGCCCGGAGATCCGTGCCCGGTGGCGCTCGATGCGCCGGCGCCCGAGCCCATCCCGGTGCTCTCCGGTCCCGAACGCTGGGCGGATTCTGTTCTGTCGCGTGCTTCCTTGATGCAGCGGTCTTTCGCGGCGTCGCGTAGCAATTCGCACTGCCGTGTGTCAGTGCGCTGCGGCGGCTTCGGCGCCGCGACGACGGGTTCGCTGCGAATCTGACTGCCGGGACCTTGCGCGAGGCTGACGCACGCGGACATTGACGCGACGAGAGCGAAGAGATTTCTCAACATGATTGGGGTTTCCTTGTAACAGTCGTGTCACACCGGCTTCATCTCGCAGTCCGCGCATGGCTTTCTGCAACTGGCCGGCGAGGTAGGCCTCGATCACGGCCGGATGCACGTAACACTTTCGGCAGACCGCCTTGGTGTTGCGCAGCTCCGCGGCCACCGAAGCGATGGCAGTCGCCACGTTGCGCCGGCCGGCGGCAGCCGAAGCGGGCGGCTCGAGGGCGCGCAACGCGCGCGCGCAGAGCACCGTGCCGCCCCAGGTACGGAAGTCCTTGCTGGTGAACTCCTCGCCGGCGATCGACTTGATGTACGCGTTCACGTCCGAAGACTCCACCGCGCGGCTGGCGCCGTCTTCGTCGACATAGCAGAAGAGCTGATAGCCGGGCAGGTCGAGCATGCGCCGGACGATGCTCGCCAGCCGCCGGTCGGACAGCTCGACCTCGTGCTCGACGCCGCTCTTGCCGCGGAAGTTGAACTCCAGCTTCGCGCCGCGCACCCGCACCTGCCGCTCGCGCAGCGTCGTCAGGCCGAACGAGGCGTTCTGCCGCGCGTACTCCTCGTTGCCGATGCGCACGAACGTGGTTTCGAGCAGCCGCACCACCGCCGCCAGCACCTTCTCGCGCGGCAGCCCGGGCCGCGCGAGGTCGCGGCGCACGCGGCTACGAATGCGCGCCAGCGCGGCGGCAAAGTCGGCCATGCGCGAATACTTCACGTCGTCCCGGAATTCGCGCCAGCGCGCGTGATAGCGGTACTGTTTGCGGCCGCGTGCGTCGCGTCCGGTGGCCTGCAGGTGCGCGTCCTCGAGCGCGGCGATCCGCACGTCGCTCCAGGCGGGCGGGATCACCAGCGAGCGGATGCGAGCGAGCGTGCCGGCGTCCCGCACTGCGCGCCCGTCCTGGTGGGCGTAGCGGAACCCCTTGCCGGCGTGTAGCCGCCGGATGCCGCACGAGCTGCCGTTCAGGTAGCGCAGACCAGCCGCGCGAGCATGGCTGTAATTGCTGCTATTCATGCGCCCGGGTAGTGCAAAGCGCGTGCCGCCCCTTGCGGCGCGCTACCATTCAGGCTCATGACGCCGCTGCGCTTTGTCGCCGCCGCCCTGCAGCGGATGGTGGATCGCATCGATCCCCAGGCCGGCCGGTACCGCATGCTGTTCGAGTCGAGCCCGCTGCCGATGTGGGTGCTCGACGCCGAGTCGCTGCGTTTCGTCTCGGTGAACGACGCGTCGGTGCGCCTCTACGGCTACACGCGCGAGGAATTTCTCGCCATGACCGCGCGCGACATCGAGCTGGACTCCGGCGACCTCAGCCGCAGCGGCGCGCGCCACACGAAAAAGAACGGCGAGCAGATCGACGTCGATCGCGTCGGCCATCCGGTGAGCTGGCGCGGCAGGCCGGCCCGGCTGGTGTTCATCCGCGACATGACCGAGCGCCAGCGGACCCAGCTCGCGCTGGAGCGCCTGAACCGCGAGCTCGAGCAATCGCACGAGCGGCTGCGCGCGCTGTCGAGGCGCCTGCTCGAGGTGCAGGAGGAAGAGCGGGGACGCCTGGCGCGCGACCTGCACGACGACATCGGCCAGGCGCTCACGGCGCTCAAGATTCAGCTCGAGTCGCTGCCGCGCACCGAGGCGCGTGGGGAAGCCGACGGCGTCCTGCGCACGCGGATCGACGACTGCGTCGAGACGACGCGGCATACCATCGAGCGCGTGCGCCAGCTTTCGCTCAGCCTGCGTCCCTCGCAGCTCGACGACCTCGGCCTGGCGGCGGCGCTGCGCTCGCACCTCGATCGCCAAGCGCGCGTCGCCGGCATCGTCTCGCATTTCGACGCGCTCGAGGCGCCGGCGGAAATGGCCGCCGACACCGAGACGGCGTGTTTCCGCGTCGCGCAGGAGGCGATCACCAACGTGCTGCGCCACGCGCAGGCGCGCAACCTCTGGCTGCACCTCGCGATGGTCGGCGGGCAGCTCGCCCTTTCGGTGCGCGACGATGGCCGCGGCTTCGACGTGGAATCGGTGCGCCGGCGCGCGGGCGCGGCCGGCAGCCTTGGTCTCGCCGGCATGGAAGAGCGCGTCGCGCTGGTTGGCGGCTCGTTCGAGCTGCGCTCGCTGCCGGGCAAGGGCACGGTCATGCTCGCGACCTTTCCGCTCAGCGTCGCCGACCGGCAGAGGGCGGCGTGAGCTTGATCCGCGTCCTGCTCGCCGACGACCACTCCCTGGTGCGCGCGGGCATCCGCTCGCTGCTCGGCGCCATGGTGGATGTCGAAGTCGTCGCCGAGGCGTCCAGCGGCGAGGAGGCCCTCGAGCTTGCCGGCCGCCAGCAGCCCGACGTGGTGCTGATGGACATCGCCATGAAGGGCATCACCGGTTTGGAGGCGGCGGCGCGCATGCGCGAACGCCACCCGGCGGTGCGCGTGGTGATCCTGTCGATGCATTCGGGCGAGGAATACGTGCTGCAGGCGCTGCGCGCCGGCGCCGCCGGCTATCTCCTCAAGGACGCCGCCACCGGCGAGCTCGAGCTGGCGCTGCGCAGCGTGATGCGCGGCGAGAGCTGGCTCAGCCCCGCTGTCTCGCGTCAGGTGGTGGAAGGCTACGTGCAGCGCGCCGGCGCCGAGGCGCCGCCCGACGTGCTGACCGCCCGGCAGCGCGAAGTGCTGCGCCTGGTCGCCGGCGGCAAAAGTACGAAGGAAATCGCATTTTTTCTCAACCTTTCCGTGAAGACGGTGGAAACACACCGCGCGCAGATCATGGAGCGGCTGGGAATCCGCGACGTGCCGGGTCTCGTTCGCTATGCGCTGCGCACCGGCCTCGTTCCACCCGATAGCTGACGCTCTTTCACTTTTGCTCTCAGGAAATTCCTAAGCCGGCCTCAGGAAGGCCCCGATGTCGGGACCGCGGGCGTCCGCGTACCCTCGTCGAATGCAAGAAACTGTGCGTATCCATCGCGTCGCCATCGCCGACGACAGCCCGGCATTCCTCGCCGCGGCGGCGAGTCACGTCTCCGGCTTGCCCGGCTTCACGCTCGCCGGCACGGCAAACAGCGCCGGCGATGCGCTGACGCTGGTGCAAACCGCGATGCCGGACGTACTGCTGCTCGACCTCGGCCTTGCGCCCAACCGCGCGCTCGAGCTGGTGAGGCGCGTCAAGGCGACGCCCGGGGCGCCGGCCGTCGTCGCGCTCGCTCTCTTCCATACGCCGGAAGCCGTCGCGGCCGCGAAGCGCGCCGGCGCGGATGCGCTGGTCGGCAAGGAGAGCTTCGTCGCCGGCCTGCGTCAGGCGCTGGCGAACATCTTTCCCGCCCGCGTCTAGCTGCCCTTTTTCTCCAGCCTGCGGGCGAAGACCGTCATCTCCTTTTCCGCCTGCCGGTCGCCCTTGGCGTGCGCTGCCTCGATGCCGCGCCGGTATGCCTCCAGAGCTTCATCGCCGCGCCCGGTCTCGGCGAGCTCGCCGCCGAGCGCCTTCCACGCCGCCGAGTAAAGCGGGTCGCGCGTGACCGCGTCGCGCAGGAACTCGATCGCGCGCTCGCGCTCGCCCGCCTTCGCGTACTCCAGCCCGAGCGAATAGCGCAGCAGCGCGCCGTCGCGCGGCGTGCCGAGCAGCTTCTCAAGGCTGGAAATCATTACGCTAAGATACCCGCCATGAAGAGCGTCATCCAGACGCGCGACGCGCCCGAGGCGATCGGCACCTATTCGCAAGGGGTCCGCGCGGGCGATACGGTCTGGATTTCCGGCCAGATCGGTCTCGACCCGGCGAGCATGCAGATGGCCGAAGGCATCGACGCGCAGACGCATCGCGTCTTCCGCAACCTCGCCGCGGTCGCGGCGGCGGCGGGCCTCGGCCTCGATCACGCGGTACGCATGACGGTCTATCTCACCGACCTCGCGCACTTCGCGCGCGTCAACGAAATCATGGCGCAATACGTGCGCGAGCCGTATCCCGCGCGCGCCGCGGTTGGCGTCTCGGGGCTGCCGCGCGGCGCGCTGGTCGAGATCGACGCCATCCTGCACGGGTGAAAGAGTCGAAGCTCGAGCGCGGGTTCCAGAAGCTGGGACTGCGACGAGGCTTCGATTTCATCCTGCACCTGCCGCTGCGCTACGAGGACGAAACCGTCCTCGCCACGCCCGACAACGCCGTGCCCGGCGAGCCGCTGCAGCTCGAGGCGCGCGTCGAGCGCGCCGCCATCGCTTTCCGGCCGCGCCGCCAGCTGGTCGTCCACGCCGAAGGCCTGGTGCTGCGCTTCTACAACTTCTACGGCAGCCAGCTGAAGCAGTTCCAGCGCGCCGCGGAGCAGGGCTTGCGCGTGCGCGCGTTCGGCGAGCTGCGCGGCGGCTGGTTCGGCGCCGAGATGGTCCACCCGCGCTACCGCATCGTCAGCGAGGGCGAGCCCCTTCCCGATGCGTTGACGCCGATCTATCCGACCACGGCGCAGCTGCCGCAGCGCGAGCTGCGCGCGCGCGTGCTGACGGCGCTCGATGGCGAGCCCCTCGGCGAGACGCTGAGCGATGAGCTGCGCAAGCGCTACGACCTCGCCGGCTTCGCCGAGAGCGTCACGCTGCTGCACCGGCCGCCGCCGGGCAGCGATCTCGGCGCGCTCGCCGGCCGCAGCCACCCCGCGTGGCGGCGGATGAAGTTCGACGAGCTGCTGGCGCAGCAGCTCTCCATGCGCTTCGCTTACCGCGAGCGCCACGCGCGGCGCGCGCCGAAGCTGCCCGGCGACGGCCCGCTCCTCAAGGCGTTCTTCGAGCGCCTGCCGTTCAAGCTGACGCGCAGCCAGTCGCGCGCAGCCGGTGAAGTGCTGCGCGACCTTGCCGCGCCTCACCCGATGCAGCGCCTGCTGCAGGGCGACGTCGGCAGCGGCAAGACCGTAGTCGCGGCGATCGCCTGCCTCGCCGCGCTCGACGCCGGCTGGCAGGCAGCGGTGATGGCGCCGACCGAGATCCTGTCCGAGCAGCACTACCGCAAGTTCAGCGAATGGCTTGCGCCGCTCGGCGTCAGCATCGGCTGGCTGCACGGCAAAGTGCGCAAGAAAGAGAAGCTTGCCGCCGCCGAAGCGCAGATCGTGATCGGCACGCACGCGCTCATCGAGCGCGGGGTCGAGTTCAAGCGCCTTGGCCTGGCGGTAGTCGACGAGCAGCATCGCTTCGGCGTCGACCAGCGGCTGAAGCTCGGCCGCAAGCGCGCGCGCACCTATCCGCACCAGCTGATGATGAGCGCGACGCCGATCCCGCGCACGCTCGAGATGACTTCGTACGGCGACCTCGACCTCTCCAGCATCACCGAGCTGCCGCCCGGCCGCCAGCCGGTGGCGACCCGCCTCTTCGCGGCGGCGAAGCGGGCGGAAGTCCTCGATCGCATCCGTGCCTCGTGCGCGGAAGGCGAGCAGGCCTACTGGGTGTGCCCGGTGATCGAGGAATCGAAGGACGGCGACGTGGAGACCGCGGTGGAGACCCACGATAAATTGCGGCGTGAGCTTTCCGGCTTGCGAGTCGGCCTGCTGCACGGCCGCCTGCCGTCCGACGAGAAGGCGGACGTGATGCAGGCGTTCGTCGCCGGCCGGACACAGCTTCTCGTCTGCACGACGGTGATCGAGGTCGGCGTCGATGTATCCAATGCCTCCCTGATGGTGATCGAGAGCGCCGAGCGCTTCGGCCTAGCCCAGCTCCACCAGCTGCGCGGCAGGATTGGTCGAGGGAACCGGGAGAGCGTGTGCATCCTGCTGTACGGTGAGCTCACCGAAACCGCGCGCGCGCGGCTGAAGGTCGTCTTCGGCAGCAACGACGGCTTCCAGATCGCGCAGCGCGACCTCGAGATCCGCGGCCCGGGCGAATTCCTCGGCGAGCGCCAGAGCGGGCAACGGGTGCTGCGCTATGCCGACGTGTTCAAGGACACGGAGTTGATCCGGCAGGCGAGGGAAGCCGCCGACGCCATGGCAGACGCGGATCCGGAACGAGCCCGCGCGCATGTCGAGCGCTGGTACGGTTCGCGACGGGATTTGCTGACCGCCTGAGTTATTCTTGAGCATGGACCTGGCGCTCATCGCGAAGCGGCTCGACGCCTACGAGCGGCTGGTTCGGCTCGACAAGCCGGTAGGCGCGCTGCTGCTCCTCTGGCCGACGCTCTGGGCAGTGTGGCTGGCCGCGGGCGGCCAGCCGACGCTCAAGATCGTCGTCATCTTCGTCCTCGGCACATTTCTCATGCGCTCCGCCGGCTGCGCGGTGAACGACTACGCCGATCGGGACTTCGACCGGCACGTGAAGCGCACGCGCGAGCGGCCGCTCGCGGCGGGCGAGATCGCGCCGCGCGAGGCGCTGGCGGTGGCGGTGGTACTCGCGCTCGCCGCCTTCGGCCTGGCGCTGATGCTGAACGGCATGGCCATCGCGCTTTCCTTCCTCGGCGTGGCGATCGCCGCGGTTTATCCGTTCACCAAGCGCTTCTTCGCCCTGCCGCAGCTCGTGCTCGGCATCGCCTTCGGCTTCGGCATTCCCATGGCCTATGCCGCGATCCAGGAGGTGCTGCCCGCGGAGTGCTGGCTGCTGCTGGCGGCGAACGTCTGCTACTCGTTCGCCTACGACACCGAGTACGCGATGGTCGATCGCGACGACGATGCCAGACTCGGCATCCACACGTCGGCGCTGCTGCTCGGCGATTGGGACGTGGCGGCGGTGATGGCTAGCTACGCAGCGATGCTAGCCCTTCTGGCGAGCGTCGGAATCCGGCTCGAGCTCTCCTGGCCGTTCTACGCCGGGCTCGCGGTCGCGGCCGGCATGATGCTCTATCACGGGCGGTTGATCAGCGGCCGCACGCGCGAAGGCTGCTTTCGCGCCTTCCGCCACAACAACTGGGTCGGCGGCGCCATCTTCGCCGGCATCGTCGCCAGTCAGGAGGGAGCATGGCCGTGGCGGTAAACGAAGCCGCGCCGATCGCGCGCTTCGAGTTCGGCGCCGGTCCGCTGCGCGGCAGCGAGCTGGTGCTCTACCGCATCTCGCTCGTGCACCGCGGTGGCGTCGAGCTGGAAACGCTGCAGCTGGCGGCGATCGCCGCGTTGCGCGTCGCTTTCGCCCGCGACAGCCGGCGCCTTGGCTGGGGCATTGCGCTTGCGATCGGTGCGCTGCTCTTCCTCGCCGTCGCCGGGCCCCTCAGCGCCTGGTCGGCTCACGCGGTCGCGGACCTGACCGCGGCGGGCGGGCAGGGCGTGGGACGGGCGCTGATCAGTTTCTTTCGCGTCGTCGAGGCGCTCGCCACCTTCCTGCCGGTGCTCGCGCTCGGTTGCGCGCTCGGCGGCGCGTTCCTGATCGTGCGCGGCTGGCAGGGAACGACCACCCTGACGGTCAGCTTCGGCGCCTTCGAGCGCTCCTACGCGGCGCGCGGGCGCGACCCGCTGCTGCTCGATTTCGCCGACCGGCTGAGCGCGCGCCTGATGTCGCCCGAGCGCTAGCGGTGAAGTACGCCGACCTGCGCGAGTTCCTCGCCCGGCTCGAAACGCGCGGCGAGCTGAAGCGCATCGCCGTCCCGGTCTCGCCGCGCCTGGAGATGACCGAGATCTGCGACCGCGTCCTGCGGGCGGGAGGACCGGCGCTGCTGTTCGAGAAGCCGGCCGGGCATTCGATGCCGGTGCTCGCCAACCTTTTCGGCACCGTCGGGCGCGTCGCGGCCGCCATGGGCGTGGAAAGCGAAAAGGACCTCAGGGAGATCGGCAAGCTGCTCTCCTATTTGAAGGAGCCCGAGCCGCCGACCGGGCTGCGCGACCTCTGGGAGAAGTTCCCGCTCTTCAAGCAGGTGCTGAACATGGCGCCCAAGACGCGCAGCGGCGGCGCCTGCCAGGAGGTCGTCTGGGAGGGGAATGATGTCGATCTCGGCAAGCTGCCGGTGCAGACCTGCTGGCCGGGCGACGCCGGGCCGCTCATCACCTGGGGGCTCACGGTGACGCGCGGGCCGGCGAAGAAGCGCCGCAACCTCGGCATCTACCGCCAGCAGGTGATCGGCGCGAAGCGCCTGATCATGCGCTGGCTCGCGCATCGCGGCGGCGCGCTCGACTTTCAGGATCATGCGGCGATTTCAAAGGAACCCTTCCCGGTGGCAGTGGTGATCGGCGCCGATCCCGCGACGCTGCTCGCCGCGGTCACGCCGATCCCCGACACGCTGGGCGAATACCAGTTCGCGGGCCTGCTGCGCGGCATGCGCACCGAGCTCGTGCGCTGCCTCTCGCATGACCTCGAAGTGCCGGCGAGCGCCGAGATCGTGCTCGAGGGCTTCATCCGTCCGGGCGACAGCGCGGAGGAAGGCCCGCACGGCGACCACACCGGCTACTACAACGAGGTCGAGCGTTTTCCGGTCATGAGCGTCGAGCGCATCACCATGCGGCGCGAGCCGATCTACCACTCGACTTACACCGGCAAGCCG
The DNA here is from genome assembly GCA_034668045.1 of Betaproteobacteria bacterium. Lineage (GTDB taxonomy): Bacteria > Pseudomonadota > Gammaproteobacteria > Burkholderiales > SG8-39 > SCGC-AG-212-J23. Next base: position 13,025 of record JAXDQC010000204.1, read on the forward strand.
CCCGACGAGCCCTCGGTGCTCGGCGCGGCGCTGAACGAGGTGTTCATCCCGCTGCTGCAAAGGCAGTTTCCCGAGATCGTCGACTTTTACCTGCCGCCCGAAGCCTGCTCGTACCGGCTCGCCGTGGCGACCATCCGCAAGCAGTACCCGGGGCATTCGCGCCGCGTCATGTTCGGCATCTGGAGCTTCCTGCGGCAGTTCATGTACACCAAGTTCATCGTCGTCTGCGATGAGGACATCGATGCGCGCAACTGGAAGGACGTGGTGTGGGCGATCTCCACGCGCGTCGATCCGGCGCGCGACACCGTCGTGGTCGAGCAGACGCCGATCGACTCTCTCGACTTCGCCAGTCCGGTAGCGGGCCTGGGCTCGAAGATGGGCATCGACGCGACGGCGAAATGGCCCGCCGAGACGGCGCGCCAGTGGGGCCGGCCGATCGTCATGGCCCCCGAGGTGAAGCGCCGCGTGGATTCCCTGTGGGCGCAGCTCGGACTGTAGGAGCGTTGTAGATCCAGGCGAGCAGGGCATCCATCGCCGCGTCCGTTTCGGGTGCCCTGGGATGATTGACGATCATCACCACCGCGTGGCGCTTGCCCTGCCGGTCGAGCACGTAGCCGCCGATGGCGCGCGCTTCATTCAGCAGCCCGGTCTTGATGTGCGCGCTGCCGGCGACGCGCTCGCCGCGCATGCGCTTTTTCATGGTGCCGTCGGCCGCGACGACCGGAAGCGAGGCGATGAATTCCGGCATCAGCGGGCTGCGCCATGCCGCCTGGAGGATTGCCGCCATGTTGGCGGCGCTGATGCGCTCGGTGCGCGAGAGGCCCGAGCCGTTCTCCAGCACCAGTTCCGGCGCGCGGATGCCTTTCAGGGTGAGCCACTGGCGGATGGCGCGCGCGGAGTTCTCGGCTTGCGCCGGCACGCCGACCAGCTCTGCCGCGAGCGTGAGGAAAAGCTGCCTCGCCATCACGTTGTTGGAGAACTTGTTGATGTCGCGCACCGTCTCGCCGAGCGGCTCGGATTCGTGCGTGTAGAGGAGGCGCGCGCCCGCAGGTACCGCACCCTCGCGCACGTTCCCCTTCCAGGTTCCCCCCATCTCCGTCCACAGCTGCCGGATCATGCCGGCGACGTAATCCTCGGGAGCATGCAGCGCGACGTTGAAGTCCTTCTCGCCGCACTGCGCGGGGTAGACGCCGGTAAAGGAAGCGCGCGGCTTGGGCTTCGATTCGAACGCCGCGCCGACCAGGTCGCGGAACGCGCGCCCTTCCGGGCAGGGGCCGTCGGCGAGCCGCAACGCATTGACCACTTCGAGGCCGGGCAGCGCCGGCTCGACGAACAGGCGCACCTTGCCTTCCTCGGGCAGGAACGTGAAGCGCAGCGACTTGAAGTTCACCAGCAGCGCGTCGGGGCGCACGTTGTAGGGGCGATAGATCTCGCTGTCGAAGGGCACGTCCGGCACCGGCGCGAAGTGGCTGCGATCGAGGATCACGTCGCCGCGGATCTCGCGCAGCCCGCGGCCGCGCAGATTGCGCAGGAGCATCCAGAAGCTTTCGTAGTTGAGCTTCGGGTCGCCGTAGCCCTTGAGGAGGAGGTTGTCGCCGTCGAGCCAGGCCTCGGTCTTCCACCGGTACGCGGGCCCGAGCAGCTCGAGCGCGGCGTAGGTCGTCAGCAACTTCATCGTCGAGGCCGGATTCAGCGGCTGGTGCGCGTTCATGCTGACCGAGGGGCGCGAAGCGCCCACTTCCTGCACCACCACGGCGACATTGGAGAGGGGCACGCCCGCCGAGCGCAGGGCCTCGGCCACGTCCTTCGGCAGCTGCGCCGCCGCGAGGCCGGGCAGCAATGCCAGGCACCACAAAAATGTCTTGAAAAGCCGGGGCATAGGGCCTATTATTAGCACTCGCCGTTACTGAGTGCTAAGTGGCTTGGATCAGCCAAGCCATTGTAAATCATCCGTTTTTCAACAGGAGATGGGTATGAAGATTCGTCCGTTGCATGACCGCGTGATCGTCAAGCGCATCGAAGAGGAACGCAAATCCGCCGGGGGCATCGTGATTCCCGATACCGCGGCCGAAAAACCCGACCAGGGCGAGATCGTCGCCGTGGGCAAAGGCAAGAAAGACGACAACGGCAAGCTGATTCCGGTCGACCTCAAGGTCGGCGATCGCGTGCTGTTCGGCAAGTATTCCGGCCAGACCGTGAAGGTCAAGGGCGACGAGCTCCTCGTCATGCGCGAGGAAGACATCATGGGCGTAATCGAAGGCAACTGAGCGAACGCCGCCAACTTAGATCGAATAGGAGTAGCAAACAATGCCAGCCAAAGAAGTCAGATTCCACGAAAGCGCGCGCGTGCGCATGGTCCACGGCCTGAACATCCTGGCCGACGCCGTCAAAGTCACGCTCGGCCCGAAGGGCCGCAACGTCGTTCTCGAGCGCTCGTTCGGCGCCCCGACCGTCACCAAGGACGGTGTCTCGGTCGCCAAGGAGATCGAGCTGAAGGACAAGTTCGAGAACATGGGCGCGCAGATGGTGAAGGAAGTCGCCTCCAAGACCTCCGACGTCGCCGGTGACGGTACGACGACCGCGACGGTTCTCGCCCAGGCCATCGTCCGCGAAGGCATGAAGTACGTCGCCTCGGGCATGAACCCGATGGACCTCAAGCGCGGCATCGACAAGGCGGTCGTCGCCGTGGTCGAGGAGCTGAAGAAGATCTCCAAGCCCTGCTCGAGCTCGAAAGAGATCGCGCAAGTCGGCTCGATCTCGGCCAACTCCGACGCCGACATCGGCAAGATCATCGCCGACGCGATGGAGAAGGTCGGCAAGGAAGGCGTGATCACCGTTGAAGACGGCAAGTCGCTCGAGAACGAGCTCGACCTGGTCGAGGGCATGCAGTTCGACCGCGGCTACCTCTCGCCGTACTTCATCAACAACGCCGAGAAGCAGCTGTGCATGCTCGAGGACCCGTACGTCCTCCTGTACGACAAGAAGATCTCGTCGATCCGCGAGCTGCTGCCGGTGCTGGAAGCCGTTGCCAAGGCCGGCAAGCCGCTGCTGATCATCGCCGAGGAAGTCGAGGGCGAAGCGCTCGCCACCCTGGTGGTGAACAACATCCGCGGCATCCTCAAGACCGTCGCGGTCAAGGCGCCGGGCTTCGGTGATCGCCGCAAGGCGATGCTGGAAGACATGGCGACCCTCACCGGCGGCACGGTCATCAGCGAAGAGCTCGGCCTGAAGCTGGAGAACGCCACCATCAAGGACCTCGGCAAGGCCAAGAAGGTGGAAGCCGGCAAGGAAAACACCATCATCATCGACGGCAACGGCAACAAGAAGGACATCGAGGCCCGCGTCAAGCAGATCCGGGTGCAGATCGAGGAAGCCACCAGCGACTACGACAAGGAAAAGCTGCAGGAGCGCGTGGCGAAGCTGGCCGGCGGCGTGGCGGTGATCAAGGTTGGCGCCGCGACCGAGGTCGAGATGAAGGAGAAGAAAGCCCGCGTGGAAGACGCGCTGCATGCGACGCGCGCGGCAGTCGAAGAAGGCGTGGTCCCCGGCGGTGGCGTGGCGTATATCCGCGCCCGCCAGGCGCTCGGCAAGATCAAGGCCGCCAACGACGACCAGGACGCCGGCATCAAGATCGTGATGCGCGCGCTCGAAGAGCCGCTGCGCATCATCGTCGACAACGCGGGTGCCGAGCCTTCCGTCGTGCTCAACAAGGTGCTCGAGGGCAAGGGCAACTACGGCTTCAATGCGCAGACCGAGGAATACGGCGATCTCGTGCAGCAAGGCGTGATCGACCCGACCAAGGTCAGCCGCACCGCGCTGCAGAACGCGGCTTCGGTCGCCAGCCTGATGCTCACCACCGACGCGATGGTCGCGGAGCTGGTGGAAGAGAAGAAGGGCGGCGGGGGTGGCGGCCACGACCACGGCGGCATGGGTGGGATGGGCGGCATGGGCGGCATGGACATGTAAGACCGCAAGGTCTTTTTGCAGTCCGAGAAAGGGCGCTTCGGCGCCCTTTTTCTTTATAATCCGGCCCTTCCCGCGCAGTTGTCCCAAAGACGGCCAAGTAGCTCAGTTGGTAGAGCAGCGGACTGAAAATCCGTGTGTCGCTGGTTCGATTCCGGCCTTGGCCACCAACAATCTCGTTCTCGTCCTCTTCAGGGTTTCCTGACAGACGCGTAGTGCCCACCTTCCTAGTCTGGTTCACCGGACGTACGGAAGCGTTTGTCTTTTTGTCCGGCACTGAAAAACCGTCAACCAAGGAGCAACCATGAATCAGGAAATCCGTCCTGTCGAACAAGTGCTGGCCGCGATCGACGCGCTCGACCTCGACTGCATCAAGCTGAAGCTGATGGATGCCGAGGAAGGCCACGGCTGGTCGCGGGAATACGCCGGTCAGATGGAGCTCGCGTACCGGCGCTTCCTCGCGCTGATGACGAAGTTCCCCGAGGAAACGATGGCGCCGACGAAGGATATCGATAAGTTCTGGCACGGTCACATCCTCGACACGATGAAGTACGCGGAGGACTGCGAGCGTGTGTTCGGCTATTTCCTGCACCACTTCCCGTACTTCGGGATGCGCGGCGAGCAGGACGCGAAGAACCTCGAGTCGGCAGCCGACCGCCTGCACGCGCTCTATGAGCGCGAGTTCGGCGAGTCGTTGCGCCAGGGCGCGGCGTTTTGCGGCGCTTCGGCGCAAAAGGCTTTCTGCGGTGCCGCCGCCGAGGCCGCTTTCTGTGGCGCGGCAAAGACGGAGAGCGCATTCTGCGGCGCTGCCAAAGGGGACAAGGCATTCTGTGGTGCAGCTAAAGCTTTCTGTGGCGCGGCCAAATCGCAAGAGGGTGGACTGAATGCAAAGGTTCGTCCGACGCTGTCTGCGACAAGCTGAAGCCGGGGGTAGGATGCAAGGGCCGGGAGAGTTCCCGGCCCTTTTTTTGGCGCGGGAGGACATGAGCAGCATCACCCACGGGACGATGAGGCGGTTCGTGGCGCCGATGATCGTGCTGGCGGTCGCCATCGCCTTCTCGCTGGCGCTGTTCGCCTATGTGCGCGACGACTTGCAGCGCGACGCCAGTCTGCGCTTCGAGAGCCAGGCCGCGGATGCCAAGCACATCATTGAAAGGCGTTTGCACTCGTATGTCGGCATCACTTACGGGCTGAGGGCGCTGTTCGATGCGCGCGATTCGCTCAGCCGCGCCGAGTTTCACCGCTACGTCGCCTCCCTCAATCTCGACGAGAAATACCCGGGCTTCGTGCAGCTGAACTATGCGCGACATATTTCCGGCAGCGAGAAGCGGCGCCTCGAGGCAGAAGTGAGGCGGGACAGCAGCATCGATTCACGAGGCTATCCGCAGTTCGCCGTGCGGCCGCCGGGCAACCGGCCGGATTACCACGTGCTGATCTACATCGAGCCGATGCAGGGCAACGAGTTTTCCTTCGGCCTGGACACCCGCATGTTCGGGCTGCGGGGCAGGGCCATGGACAACCTGCGCGAAAGCACCTCGCTCATTTCTTCCGGCCGGCTGCTGGCCGTGGGAGAAGAGAGCTTCGTCGGTCTGGCGATGCGCCTGCCGGTGCATCGCACGGGAATGCCGCTCGAGACTGCAGCGCAGCGCCGCGCAGCATTCCTCGGTTCGGTCGGCGCCGGTCTCAACGTGCGCAAACTGATGGCGGGCGTGCTCGACGAGACGACGATGACCGCGATGCGCTATCGGCTGCTGGATGCGGGACCGATCGGCGAAGCGCGACTGGGCACGGCAACCCTGCTCTATGACAGCGCGCAAAGCGCCCCGGGGGCGCCGCGCGACGATTTCGTCGTCCCGGGGCAGGGGCCGATCTTCGAGGCGGTATTGCCTCTGGAGCTCGCCGGGCGCAACTGGGAGCTGCGCTTCAGCGCTCCGTGCAGCTCCCTGCTCCAGGGGCTGGATGCGGGGCTGCCTTGGCTCGTCCTCGCCGGCGCGCTGATCTGCAGCGTGCTTCTTTTCGCCGTCGTCCATGGCTTCGCTTCCTCCCGGGAGCGGGCGATGAAGCTGGCGGGCGAAATCACGCGCGAGCTGAGGGAGAGCGAAGCGGACCTCGCGCACGCCCAAGGGCTGGCTCGCCTGGGAAGCTGGACGCTCGACCTGCAAAGCGACCAGATGGCCTGGTCGGCAGAAACCCGCCGCCTCCTCGAGCTCGAACAGGGGACGCCGCGCCTGGGGGCCTTCCTCTCGCCGCTGGTGCGCGAGGACCGGGAGGTGTTCCGCGCGGCTGCCGCGCGGTGCGTCGAAACCGGTGTCCCCGCGCGGCTCGAGTTCGGCCTGCGGCTCTCCGGCACCGGAACGCGCTGGGGACATTTCATTCTGCAGCCCATCGAAGCCGACCGAGCCATGCTGCGTGGCACGATCATGGATGTCACCGAGCGCAAACGCGCGCTGGAGATGCAGCGCGAGAACGCGGCGCAGATTCGCGATCTTCTGCGGCGCCTGGTGTACGCCCAGGAAACGGAGCGGCGCCGTTTCTCCGCCGACCTGCACGATCTCGTCGGCCAGAGCCTGAGCGTGCTCGGCATGGGCATCGAGACCATCCGCAGCCTGCTTCCGGGCAGCCTGCCGCAGAAGGCCGACCAGACCTTCACCCAGATGGGCGGCCTGCTCAAGGAGACCATGGGGGCGGTGCGGGAAGTCATGTCGGACCTGCGCCCGCCGTTGCTCGACGACTATGGCCTGTATGCGGCGCTCGAGTGGCACGCGCGGCAGATGGAGAACCGCACCGGCCTGCGCGTGGAGTTCGGCGGCGCGAAGATCGAGCCGCGCCCGCCGGCGGAAGTGGAAGTGGCGCTGTTTCGCATCGCTCAGGAGGCGCTCATCAACGTCGCCAAGCATGCCGGCGCCTCGCAAGCGCGGATCTCGCTTTCCAGCGAGCCGGGTCGCGTCCGCCTGGTGGTCGAGGACGACGGTCGCGGCATCGCTGGGGCGGCGAACGACGGTGAAACGGTGGGTTGGGGAATGGCGGTCATGCGAGAGCGCGCGGCCGCGGTGGGTGGCAGCATGCACGTCGAATCGCCCGGGCGCGGCACGCGCATCGTCGTCGAGGTGGCGACGTGATCCGCATCATCCTCGTCGACGATCACGCGCTCGTGCGGGAGGGCGTGAGCCGGCTGCTCGAAGCGCAGACCGACATGACGGTCATCGGCTCTTTCGGCGACGCCAAGGAGGCCGTGCGCTTCGCCGCGCGCGAAGAGCCGGACGTGGCGATCCTCGACGTTGCCATGCCGAGCACGAGCGGTATCGACATCGCCCGCCAGCTGCGCGACGTATCGCCCGACACGCACCTCCTCGTCTTGTCGATGCATTCGAATCCCGAATACGTTCGCCAGGCCCTGCTCGCCGGCGCGCTCGGCTACGTCGCCAAGGAATCGGCCGGCACGGTGCTGGTGGAGGCGGTGCGCCGCGTGCAGGCGGGGCAGAGGTACCTTTCCGAATCGCTCGGCGACGAGGCGCTGGAGCGCTTCCTCCAGGACAGCGGCGAGCGCGACCCGCTCGAGCCTCTGAGCGCTCGCGAGCGCGAAGTGCTCCGCCACACGGTGGAGGGGCGGACGATCGCCGAAACCGCTCAGGAACTCGGCCTGTCGCCCAAAAGTGTGGAAACTTACCGTAGCCGAATGATGACAAAGCTCGGGATCGACGATCTCCCGGCCCTGGTGAAGTTCGCCATCCGCCACGGCGTCACCACCGTGTAGCTGTGCGTTTTTCGCCTCGCGGCGAAAACACACTGTTTTTCATCCAATCAGGATTTCCCTACAGCATTCCCCTGCCGGACAAGGCATTCTCCCCGGGTTAGTTCGGAATTTGTCAGGGGAAACAGGCGTTTCCCCGATAACTAGAAAGCAGAAGGTCAGGAGGATGCAGTTGTCGGCTGACACCGCTCCCCTCGCCTGTCCGCAGGGCGACGAGGCCGCCGAGAATCGCAGCGCGCAACGCGTGGATACGGCGCGCGCCGCCCGGCGCACCGCTGCGCCCGAGCGGCGGCTTTTCCTGTCGACGATCGCCGCTGGCGCTGCCGACCGAAAGCTAGCGCTGGGATTCGTCTCGGTCTCGGCGATCGTCTTCCTGTCGCTCGCGCCTTTTGCCAAGACGCCGCTCACCCCGGTTCCGGCCTTCATCCCGCTTTATCAGTCGGCGCTGATCATCAGCGATCTGCTGACCACGGTCCTGCTGTTCAACCAGTACCGCATCCTGCGGATGCGCGCCCTCCTCGCGCTCGGCAGCGCCTATCTTTTCTCGGCGCTCATTACCGTGGCGCACACGATGACCTTCCCGGGTCTATTCGCGCCCGGCGGGCTGCTCGGGGCGACGCCGCAGAGCACGGCGTGGCTGTACATGTTCTGGCACGGAGGCTTCCCGCTTCTCGTTCTGGCCTACGTGTGGCTTCGTCGTGACGAGACTGCCGCGTTGCAGGCTCCCGAACGAGCGATTGGTTTCGCCAGCCTCGCGCTGGCAGCGGCCGTCGCCGGTTTCGCCACGCTGGCGACTGCAGGCGCCGCACTCCTGCCCGCCATCATGCAGAAGAATCAGTACACCTCGTCGCTGATCTTCGTCGTCTCTGCGGTCTGGTCCTTGAGCGCGCTCGCGCTTATCGCGCTCTGGCGGCGTCGCCCGCACTCGGTGCTCGACCTGTGGCTCATGGTTGTGATGTGCGCGTGGATGTTCGATATTGCCCTGTCGGCGGTGCTGAACGGGGCGCGTTTCGATCTCGGCTTCTACGCCGGCCGGATCTACGGCTTCATCGCCGCGACCTTCGTGCTGGTCGTGCTCCTGCTCGAGAACGGCAGGCTCTATACCCGTCTCGCCCGCGCGCACGAAGGCGCGCAGAGCGCGCTCGCGCGCCACGCCGAGCGGCTGCGGATCCTGCACGAAATCGACCAGGCGATGGTTTCCGCCAAGCCGACCGAGGCGATCGCCGCGGCGGTGATCCAGCCGCTGCGCGAGCTGCTCGGCGTCTCGCGCGCCATCGTCAACCGTTTCGATCTCGCGGCGGGACAGGTGGAGTGGGTCGCCGCGGCCGGACGCCGGCGCCTGCACGTCGGGCCCGGCGTGCGCTACTCGATCGCGCTGATGGGCGATGTCGACGCCCTGCGCCGCGGCGAGGCGCAGCTTGTCGACGTGCGCGCCTTGCCGCCGGGGCCGGAGGTCGACGCCCTCCTCGCCTCGGGGGTGCTCGTCTACATGGTGGTGCCGATGATCTCCGGCGGCGAGCTGCTCGGCGCCCTCAGCTTTGGCAGCGAAACCGAGGATTTCCCGGAGGAGCGGGTCAGCATCGCGCGCGAGGTGGCGACGCAGCTCGCCATCGCGATGGCGCAGGCGCGGCTGCTTGCGCGGGTCAAGGGGCACGCGACCGAGCTCGAGTCGCGCGTGCTCGAGCGCACCGCGGAGCTGGAAGCGGTCAACAAGGAGCTCGGCAGCTTCAGCTACTCGGTCTCGCACGACTTGCGCGCGCCACTGCGCGCCGTCGATGGCTACGCGCGGATGCTCGAGGAGGACTACGCCGCGCGACTCGACGAGGAGGGTCGGCGCCTGCTGACAGTGATCCGCGGCAGCGCGGGCCGGATGGGTCAGTTGATCGACGATCTGCTGAATTTCTCGCGCCTCGGGCGGCAGCCAATGGTGCATCACCCGGTGGACACGAGCCTGCTGGTCAACGAAGTGATCCAGGAATTGCGCGGCGAGTCTCCGGCGCGCATCCAGGTCCTGAAGCTCGAGCCGGCGCAGGGCGATCGCGCGCTGCTGAAGCAGGTCTGGGTCAACCTCGTCGGCAACGCGCTCAAGTACAGCGCGAAGCGTGACGCGCCGCTGCTCGAGATCGGCAGCCAGGTCGAGGGCGAGGAAAACGTCTACTGGGTGCGCGACAACGGCGCCGGCTTCGACATGCGCTACGCGGCGAAGCTGTTCGGCGTCTTCCAGCGCCTGCACTCCAACGAGGAGTTCGCCGGCACCGGCGTCGGCCTCGCCATCGTGCAGCGCATCGTGACGCGCCACGGCGGCCGCGTCTGGGCCGAGGGCAAGCCCGGCGAGGGCGCCTCCTTCTTTTTCTCGCTGCCGTGCAACCGATGACGGAGGCGGGCCAGGTGGAGATCCTGCTCGTGGAGGACAACCCGGCCGACGCCGAGATGACGCTGCGCGCCCTGCGCCGCAACAACCTCGCCAACAAGGTGTACTGGGTGAAGGACGGCGAGCAGGCGCTCGAGTTCCTGTTCCGCACCGGCGCCTACGCCGATCGCGACCCGGTCGTGGTGCCCAAGCTCGTCATGCTCGACATCAAGATGCCCAAGGTCGACGGCATCGAGGTGCTGCGCCGGATCAAGGCGAACGAGGAAACGCGCACGATCCCCGTGGTCGTGATGACCTCCTCGAACGAGGAGCGCGACGTAGTGGAGAGCTATCGCCTGGGGGTCAACAGCTACATCGTCAAGCCGGTGCAGTTCGAGTCGTTCCTCGAGACGGTGGCCAAGATCGGCCTGTACTGGGTGATCACCAACCGCGTGCCGCGATGAGCGCTCCCGCGACGATCCGCGTGCTGCTCACCGAGGACGTGATCTCGGACGCGGAGCTCGAGGTGCGCGAGCTCAAGCGCGCCGGCCTGCGCGTCACGCACCTGATCACCGACACCGAGAAGACCTTCACCGCGGCGCTGCGCGATTTCGCGCCCGACGTCATCCTGTCGGACTTTTCCATGCCGACCTTCGACGGCATGTCGGCGCTGGCGCTCGCGCGCGAGCTCAGGCCCGAGACGCCCTTCATCTTCGTCTCCGGCACGATCGGCGAGGAATACGCCATCCGCGCGCTCAAGAACGGCGCCACCGACTACGTGCTGAAGACGAACCTGGTGCGCCTGCCGGCGGCGGTCGAGCGCGCGCTCGCCGACGCCCGCCAGCGGCAGCGCCTGGCGCGCCTGTCGCGCATCCGCGATATCGCGAGCGGGGTCAATTCCGCGCTGGTGCGCTTGCGCGAGCGCGGCGCGCTGTTCGAGGAGTTCTGTCGCATCGCCGTCTCGCGCGGCGGCTTCGTGCTGGCGCGGATCGTCGAGCTCGACCGCGCCGGCGTCGCCCGCATCGCTGCAACCACCGAAGCCGATCACGGCGTTTTTCAGAAGATGGTGGACAGCTACAACCGCGATCCGCTGGCCGCCGACAGCATGCTTGCCGAGGCGCTGCGTACCGGCCAGCAGATCGTCGCCAACGACATCGCCAGCGATCCGCGGGTGAAAGACCGCGAGGCGCTGATCCGCGACGGCAACTATGCGCTCGCGCTCCTGCCGCTGCGGGTCGGCGAGCGCACCGCCGGCATGGTCACGCTGCGCTCGCGCGAGGCGGCGTTCTTCGACCAGGAGGAGCTCAGCCTGCTCTCGGAGATGGTGTCGAACATCTCCTTCGCGCTCGAGCTGATGGAGAAGCAGGAGCAGGTCAGCTACCTGGCGCTGTACGACTCCCTGACCGGCCTGCCGAATCGCACCCTGTTCCATGACCGCCTGACGCAGGCGATCCAGGCGGAGGCGGCGCGCGCCGACAAGGGCGGCCTCGGCCTGCTGCTGGTGGACCTCGAGCGCTTCAAGCAGATCAACGACGCCTTCGGTCAGGCGGTCGGCGACAGCGTGCTGAAAGCGATGGGCGAGCGGCTGCGCGCCACGGCGGGTGACATCAACCGCGTCGCGCGTTTGGGCAGCAACGTCTACGCGGTCATGGTCCCGGGCATCAATCGCGCCGAGGACGTAGCGCGCGGCATCGAGCAGGGCGCCGTGTTTGAGAAGCCGTTCGAGATCGACGGGCGCGAAGTGCGGGTGTCGGCGAAGACCGGCATCGCGGTCTATCCGGACGACGGCCAGGACGCCGACGTCCTGCTGCGCAATGCAGAAGCGGCGCTGAAGCGCGCGAAGGAAACCGGCGAGCGCTACCTCTTCTACGCGCCGCAGATCAACGCGCGCGTGTCCGAGCAGGTCGACCTCGAGCACCGCCTGCGCAAGGCGCTCGAGCAGGGAGAGCTGTTCGCCCATTACCAGCCCAAGGTCGACATGGCGAGCCGCGCCGTCATCGGCCTGGAGGCGCTGATGCGCTGGCACGGCCCCGACGGCGGCCTGGTGTCGCCGGTCAAGTTCGTGCCGGTGCTCGAGCAGACGGGCCTCATCTTCGAGGCAGGCCAGCAGATCCTGACCGCGGCGAGCCGCATGCACCGCGAGTGGCAGAAGAAGGGCCTGAACGCGCCGCGCATCGCCGTCAACGTCTCGGCGCTGCAGCTGCGGCGGAAAAGCTTCGTCGACGACGTGATGAAGGCCCTCGACGGCGTCGGCGGCGAGGCGAGCGGCGTCGACCTGGAAGTCACCGAGAGCCTGCTGATGAGCGACGTCGACGAGAGCATCCGCAAGCTGCGCGCGCTGCGCGACGCGGGCCTTCGTATCGCGCTCGACGATTTCGGCACCGGCTACTCGTCGCTCGCCTACCTCAGCCGGCTGCCGCTCGACGCGCTGAAGATCGACCGCAGCTTCGTGCACGGCATGACCGAGCACGCCGACGGCACCAGCATCATCACGGCGATCATCTCGCTCGCGCAGGCGTTGCGCCTCAAGGTGATCGCCGAAGGCGTCGAGACCGAGCCGCAGGCGCAGCTCCTCCGTCTCCTGCGTTGCGACCAGGCGCAGGGTTACCTCTTCAGTCCTCCGGTACCGGCCGAGAAGATCGAAACTCTCCTATAATCGCGGCCTTAGCGCTGCTTATAGGAAATGTCGCTCTTCGCTCTCGGATTGAATCATCACACCGCGCCGCTCGCGGTCCGCGAGCGCGTGGTGTTTCACGTCGAGCGCCTGAACGATGCGCTGAGCCAGCTGAAGGCCGCGTTTTCTCCCGAGGCGGCGATTCTCTCCACCTGCAATCGCACCGAGCTGTACCTCGCCGGCGACGAACGCACGGATCTCGCCCAATGGCTGGCGCGTTACCACCGCATCGATCCGGCAGAGCTGCAGCCCTATCTCTACACGTTGCCGAGCGAGCAGGCAGTCCGCCACGCGTTCCGCGTCGCCTCGGGTCTCGACTCGATGGTCCTCGGCGAGCCGCAGATCCTCGGCCAGATGAAGGACGCGGCGCGCGCCGCCGAGTCCGCGGGCACGCTCGGCACCGTGCTGCACAAGCTTTTCCAGCGCTCCTTCGCGGTCGCAAAGGAAGTGCGCTCGACCACCCGTGTCGGGGCGGCGAGCGTCTCGATGGCTGCCGCGGCCGTCAAGCTCGCTGCGCGCATCTTCCCGAGCCTCAAGGACCAGGCGGTGCTGTTCATCGGCGCGGGAGAGATGATCGAGCTCTGCGCGACGCATTTCGCGGCGCAGGCGCCGGCGCGCATCGGCGTCGCCAACCGCACCGTCGAGCGGGGCGAGCGGCTCGCCTCGCGCTTCAACGGACGCGTGATCGAGCTGCGCTCGCTGCCCGAGCAGCTGCACGAATACGACATCGTCGTCTCCTGCACCGCGTCGTCGCTGCCGATTCTCGGCAAAGGGCTGGTCGAGCGCGCCGTGCGCGCCCGTCGCCACCGTCCGATCTTCATGGTCGATCTCGCGGTGCCGCGCGACATCGAGCCCGAGGTGGCGGAGCTCGACGACGTCTTCCTTTACACGGTCGACGACCTCGGCACGATCGTCTCCGAGAACCTCGATTCGCGCCGCTCGGCGGTCGAGCAGGCCGAAGCGATCATCGACACCCAGGTCGGCCAGTTCATGCACTGGATGAAGGTGCGCGAGACCGTGCCGCTCATCCGCCAGCTGCGCGAGCACGCAGAGGAGACGCGCCGCCAGGAGCTCGACCGGGCGCTGAAGGCGCTGGCCCGCGGCGAAGATCCTGCGGCCGTGCTGGAAGCGCTCTCGCAGGGCCTGACCAACAAGCTGCTGCACGCCCCGACGCAGGCGCTGAAGAAGCCGGTCAAGTGAAGGCGACGCTGCGCAGCAAGCTCGACAGCCTGGTCGGGCGCCTCGAGCAATTGAACGGCCTGCTCGCGGCCGAGAACGCCACCAAGGACATGTCGAAGTTCAGGGACCTCTCGCGCGAGTACGCCGAGGTGTCGGGGGTTGTCGCGCTCTATCAGAAGTACCGGCAGGCCGAAGGCGATGCCGAAGCGGCACGCGAGCTCGAGCTCGCCGAGGAGCTGAAGGCCGCCCGAGCAGGCATGGAGCAGCTCGAGGCAGATCTGCAGAAGGCGCTCCTGCCCAGCGACCCCAACGACGAGCGCAACATCTTCCTGGAGGTGCGCGCCGGCACCGGCGGCGACGAGTCGGCGCTCTTCGCCGGCGACCTGTTCCGCATGTACTCGCGCTACGCCGAGCGCAATGGCTGGCAGGTCGAGATCATCTCCGAGAGCGCCTCCGAGCTCGGCGGCTACAAGGAAGTGATCGCTCGCATCGTTGGGCAGGGCGCCTATTCGCGCCTCAAGTTCGAGTCGGGCGGTCACCGCGTGCAGCGCGTACCCGACACCGAGGCGCAGGGACGCATCCACACCTCGGCGTGCACGATCGCGGTGCTGCCCGAGGCGGACGCGATCGACGAGGTCGTGCTCAACCCGTCCGAGCTGCGCGTCGACACGTTCCGCGCTTCCGGCGCCGGCGGCCAGCACGTCAACAAGACCGACTCGGCGATCCGCGTCACGCATCTGCCCACCGGCATCGTCGTGGAGTGCCAGGACTCGCGCTCGCAGCACAAGAACCGCGAGAAGGCGCTCGGCGTGCTGGCGGCGCGCATCCGCGACAAGCAGGTGAGCGAGCAGCAGGCGAAGACGGCTTCGACCCGCAAGTCCCTGATCGGCTCGGGTGATCGCTCGCAGCGCATCCGCACCTATAACTTTCCGCAGGGCCGCGTCACCGACCACCGCATCAATCTCACGCTCTACAAGATCGAGCGCATCATGGACGGCGAGCTCGACGAGATCATCAACGCGCTCACCACCGAGCACCAGACCGAGCTGCTTACCGCGCTCGCCGAAGAAGCAGCTTGACCATTCAGGAAGCGCTTCGAACGAGCGGCATCGACGCGCGCGAGGCGCGCCTCCTGCTTGCCGCGGCGAGCGGTTTCTCCGAGGCGAGCGTGCTCGCCTTCCAGGAGAGGATCCTCCCCGCCGAGGTGCAGGAGCGGTTCCGTGAGTTCGCGGCCCGCAGGCAAAAGGGCGAGCCCGTGGCCTACATCCTCGGCCGCAAGGAGTTCTACGGCATCGAGCTCGCCGTAACGCCGGCAGTCCTGATTCCGCGCCCCGACACCGAGCTGCTGGTCGACCTCGTCCTGGCGCGCAAGCCCGCCTCGGTGCTCGACGTCGGCACCGGCTCGGGCGCGATTGCGCTGGCGCTCAAGCGCCACCTTCCCGCAACCCGGGTCGTGGCCAGCGACTCGAGCGCCGCGGCGCTGGAGGTCGCGAAGCGGAACGCGGTGCGCCTGAATCTCGACATCGAGCTGCGGCACGGGCGATGGTTCGAGCCGGTCGCCGGCGAGCGCTTCGAGGCGATCGTCGCCAATCCGCCCTACGTGAAGGCGGGCGACCCGCACCTCGCGCAGCTGCAGTTCGAGCCCATGCTCGCCATCGAATCGGGCGCGGACGGGCTGGACGCGATGCGCGTCGTCGTCCGGGACGCGCCCGCTCACCTCCTGCCGGGCGGCTGGCTGCTGGTCGAGCATGGCATGGGACAGCAGGAGGCGGTGCGTGCTCTCCTCGAGGCCGCTGGGCTTGAAACCGCCTCGGGCTGGCCCGATCTGGCGGGCATACCCCGCGTCGCGGGCGGAAGGGTAAAATCGTCCCATGGATACTAAACAGCGCATCAAGGAGCAGGTCGAGGGTCACCGCGTCGTGCTCTACATGAAAGGCACGCCGCAGTTTCCCCAATGCGGCTTCTCCGCGCTCGCCTGCCAGGTGTTGAACGCCTGCGGCGTGCAGGAGTTCCACAGCGTCAACGTGCTTGCCGACGCCGAGATCCGCCAGGGCATCAAGGAGTACGCCAACTGGCCGACCATCCCGCAGCTCTACGTCAACGGCGAATTCGTCGGCGGCTCGGACATCGTCAAAGAGATGTACGAGTCCGGCGAGCTGCAGAAATTGCTAGAGGGCGTGAAGCAGGCCTAGCGTCCGCTGCACCTGAGCGAGGTAGCCGTCGCCGAACAGGTTCAGGTGGTTGAGCAGGTGGTAGAGGTTGTAGAGATGTTTTCTCGTCTCGTACCCCTCCGGTAGCGGAAGCGCTTCGTTGTAGGCGTCGTAGAACCGCGCCGGAAATCCGCCGAAGAGCTCGGTCATCGCCAAGTCCGCTTCGCGATCACCGTAGTACACCGCCGGGTCGAACATCACCGGTCCGTCCGCCGTAAACCCCGCGTTGCCATTCCACAGGTCGCCGTGAAGCAGGGACGGTTGCGGGTCATGGTTTTCCAAACGGGATGGTTCCGGGAGGTCGAAGCCTTTCTTCCGCGCCAATGCCAGCTGGGGCTGAATGCGGCATTCGTGGAAAAAGGTGGGCCAGTCGTCCCGCCAGGCGTTGATCTGCTGCGTGCCGCCGATCCAGTTATCTCGGTGCCAGCCGAAGCGCGGACCGGTCGCGCGATGCAGCGTCGCGAGCATCTGCGCCAGCGCCGCCCAGTCGCCGCTCCGCTTCAGGTCGAGCTGCTCGAGGAGGAGGAAATCCGCGCCGTGATCCAGGATGCGCGGCACTCGCACCACGGCGCCGAGCGCTCGCAGGCCGTCCACTTCAGCCTCGGCAGACGGGCCGCGCTTGAGGAAACCCTTATCCCGCATCTCATCCCGAGGCCAGTCGGCTGTTCGCGAGGTTGAGCCGCTCGACCAGGATGCCGAGGAAGGCGCGGTCGAACTTGGCGCGGCAGGCGACGGTCGCCTGCTCGAGGTCGGCGACGCGCATGCGCACGATGCGCGAGTCCTTCGCAGCGGTCACCGTTGCGCCCCGCTCATGGTTCTGCAGCGAGAGGTAAGCCATCTCGCCGAAGCATTCGCCCGGCCCGAGGACGCTGAGGAGCTTCTTGTTCTTGGTGACGCGCATTTCGCCGTCGACGATGATGCAGAAGAAGTCGCCGCCTTCACCCTCGCGCACCAGCAGGCTGCCGCTGGCGGAGCGCTCCCACAGGCCGAGCCGGATCACTTCCCACAGCTCGGGATCGGCGAAGCTCGAGAAAAAGCGCATGCCGCGCAAGGCGGCGAACTTGTCGGCGTCACTGAACTCCTGCACCGTGGCGCCCAGCCCGGCACGCCGCGCCTCGATCAGCTCCTCGGCGAACTCGTCGCCGCTCTGATAGCGCTTGTCCGCCTCCTTGTGCATCGCGCGGCGCACGATGCGGTCGAGCGAAGCCGGCACCTCCTTGCGCGAGGCCGAGGGCGGCGCCGGATCGTACTGGGTGATCTGGTAGATCATGCTGAACTTGTTGGTGCCCCGGAACGGCAGCTTGCCGCTGAGCAGCTGGTACATCACCACGCCGAGCGAGTAGATGTCGGTGCGATGGTCGACCAGCTCCTCGCGGATCTGCTCGGGCGACATGTAGGCGGGCGAGCCGACGCCAGTGATCTGCGTCGTCTCGGCGCCCATGTTGAGCGCGAGGCCGAAATCGCCGATGCGAACGTCGATCGGCTCGGCGGCATAGAGGATGTTGCCCGGCTTGATGTCGCGGTGCGTGACGCCCTGCATGTGCGCGTAGGTGAGGGCGCGCGTGCATTTGAAGATGATCTCCACCACCTGCTCGACCGGCAGCAGGTTCTCCGGCGCGCAGTAGCGTTCCATGGTGCCGCCGGCGATGTACTCCATGACGATGTAGCCCGAGTCCTCGCCGATGCCGGCGTCGAAGATCTGTGCGATGTGCGGATGGACGAGCTTGCCGGCGAGCGACGCCTCGGTGAAGAACAGCTTGCGGAACAGGCGCCCGCGCGTCGGGTCGCGCAGCGCCTCGGGGAAGATGCGCTTGACCGCCACCTCGCGGTTGCGGAACGGGTCCTGGCAGAGGAACACCTCGGAGGTCGCGCCTTCGCCGAGCTTGCGGATGACCGGATAGTTGGCGACCGTTTCCATCGCGACGCCCTAGACTCCTGACAGCTTGAGGTTGGCGGCGGACAGCCGCTCGACCAGGATCTGCATGAAGGCGCGGTCGAACTTGTGGCGGCAGCCGGCGGAGGCCTGGCCGAGCGCCTTGCTCGGCACCGAGATGATGTTGGCCTCCTCGTCGACGGTGACGTCGGCGCCGCGCACCGGCGCCTTGGCCGAGAGATAGGCCATCTCGCCGAACGGCTCGCCCGCCTTGAGCACGTTGAGGAGCCGGCCGTTCTTGCTCACCTTCACCGCCCCTTGCGCGAGGATGCAGAAGGAATCGCCCGCGTCGCCTTCCTTCATCAGGCGCTCGCCGGGCGCGGCGTTGCGCCAGGCCGCTATGCGGGTCACCTCCCACAGCTCGGCGTCCGAGAAATCGGCGAAGAAGGGCAGCTTGCGCAGCGTCTCGAAGCGGTCGGAATCGGTGAACGTCTGCGCCTTGCGCGCGCTCGCGCGCTCGGCGCGGAACGCGTTGACCAGCTGCAGCGAGAACTCCTCCCAGGTACGAAAGCGGTGCTCGCGGTCCTTGGCCATGGCGCGCAGGACGATGGCGTCGACGCTCGGCGGAATGCCGGGCCGCAGGTCGGACGGCGGCTGCGGATCGGCGTTGGCGATCTGATAGAGCAGGCTGAAGTTGTTGCCCGCCTGGAAAGGCAGGCGTCCGGCGAGCAGGTGGTACATGACCACGCCGATGGAATACATGTCGGTGCGAAAATCGAGCGGCAGCTCGCGCACCTGCTCGGGCGACATGTAGGCCGGCGAGCCGACCGAGCCGAGCTGCGTGGTCGTGCTGGAAGCGATCAGCGCCGTGCCGAAGTCGGTGATCTTCACGTCGGTCTCGCTGGCGGCGAGGATGTTGGCCGGCTTCAGGTCGCGGTGCGTGATGCCGAGGCGATGCGCGTACTCGAGCGCGCGCGTGCACTTGAAGATGATCTCGACGATCTGCTCGGGCGGCAGCAGCGTCTCGCCCTTGCAGAAGCGCTCGAGGGTCCCGCCGTCCACGTACTCCATGACGATGTAGTGCAGCGTCTCGTCGGCCACGGCGTCGAAGATCGAGCAGATATGCGGGTGCTGCAGCTTGCCCGCGAGCGAGGCTTCGGTGAGGAAGAGCTTCTGATAGGCATAGCCGCGCTCCGGGTCGCTGAACGCTTCCTGCGTCACCACCTTGACCGCGACCTCGCGCGAGTTGAACGGGTCGCTGCAGAGGTAGACCTCGGCGGTCGCGCCCTCGCCGAGCTTGCGCTGGACGGGGTACTTGCCGATTTGGCGGAGCGGCTCCCGGCCCGTCATTGCGCCAGGCGCTTGCGCGCGCGGGCGATCGCCTGGCGTACTGCCGCGGGCGCGGTGCCGCCGGGGTGATTGCGCGAATCGAGCGAGCCCTGCGGCGTCAGCACGCGCTTCACGTCGGGTCCGATTTCCTTGCTGAAAGTCTGCAGCCGGGCGAGCGGCAGCGCCGCCAGGTCGACGCCCCGGCGCTCGGCCTCCCTCACCGCGCGCGCCACGGCCTCGTGCGCATCGCGGAAGGGGACGCCCTTGCGAACCAGGTAGTCGGCGAGGTCGGTCGCCGTCGCATGCCCTTCGAGCGCGGCGGCGCGCATCGCCGCCGGCACCGGCTGCAGGCCGCCCACCAGGCCGCTCATCACCGAGAGGCAAGCCTTCACCGTGTCGACGGCGTCGAACAGCGGCTCCTTGTCTTCCTGGTTGTCCTTGTTGTAGGCGAGCGGCTGCGCCTTCATCAGGGTGAGCAGGGCCACCAGGCTGCCGAAGACGCGGCCGCTCTTGCCGCGCACCAGCTCGGGCACGTCGGGATTCCTTTTCTGCGGCATGATCGACGAGCCGGTGCAGTAGGCGTCGGGCAGGCGCACGAAGCCGAAGCGCGGACTCGCCCATAGCACCAGCTCTTCCGAGAGGCGCGACAGATGCACCATGATGAGCGACGCCGCAGCGCAGAATTCGATCGCGAAATCCCGGTCGGAGACTGCGTCGAGCGAGTTCTCGCACAGGCCCTCGAATCCCAGCTCGCGCGCGACGCGCTCGCGGTCGATGGGGAAGCTCGTTCCCGCCAGCGCCGCCGCCCCCAGCGGCAGGCGATTCGTTCTCGCGCGCGATTGCCGCAGTCTTTCCCCGTCGCGCTCGAACATCTCGAAGTAGGCGAGCAGGTGGTGGCCGAAGGTCACCGGCTGGGCGACCTGCAGGTGCGTGAATCCCGGCATGAGCAGGGCCGCGTGCTTGGAAGCCTGCGCCAGCAGGGCGCGCTCGAGCGCCGCGAGCAGCTTCAGCAGCGCGTCGATCTCGTCGCGCAGCCACAGGCGCAGGTCGGTCGCGACCTGGTCGTTGCGCGAGCGGGCGGTATGCAGGCGCTTGCCGGCCTCGCCGACGAGCGCGGTCAGCCGCTTTTCGATATTGAGGTGGACGTCCTCGGCGTCGATCGACCAGGCGAACGTGCCGGCGGCGATTTCCTTGCCGATCTTCGCCAGGCCCTGCTCGATCGCTTTCAGGTCGCGCCTGGGCAGGATGCCCTGGGCAGCCAGCATCCGCGCGTGCGCCAGCGACGCCGCGATGTCATGCTTCGCCAGCCGTCGATCGAACGATACGGAAGCCGTGAAGCGCTTGACCTGCTCGTCGACGGGCTGCGCGAAGCGGCCGGACCAGGGTTGCGCCTTCTTCGGCATAATTCCAGAATGCGGCTCAAGACCGCTATCTAAGTATGCCAAGTATAAGGCAAAACACCTATTCGGACCTGTTGCCTGATTTCCGCAACCTGGGCGTCATCGCGCGCGTGCTCGTGGCGGTGAATGCGGCCGCGCTGATTGCTGCCATCTACGCAGCGCCGAGCGTGCGCGCAGCGCTCGAGCGATTCATCGAGGACGCGGCGTTTATCGAGCCGCTGCTGTTCGTCGAAGTGGCCGTGCTGTTCGCGCTTTCGCGTCAGCTCGGCCGCCTGTCGTACCTCGGGGGCTGCGTCGCAGTAGCGTTGCTCTCCGCCGCGCTCGCGGCCGGTTATCTGGCGGCCCTGCAGCAGACGACCATGACGATCGCGCGCGGCGCGTTCTTTGCAGCCTTGCTGTCCAGTGTCCTTCTCAGCTACTTCAGGCTGTACGTGAAAGCTTTCTCGCCTGCGCTCGCCGAGGCGCGGCTGCAGGCGCTGCAGTCGCGCATCCGCCCGCATTTCCTCTTCAACAGCATCAACGCCGTGCTGGCGCTGATCCGCCGCGATCCGAAGCGCGCCGAGCGCACGCTCGAGGATCTCGCCGACCTGTTCCGCAGCCTGGTGTCGGACGCGCGGCGCTTCGTCCGCCTCTCCGACGAGATCTCGCTGCTCGAACGCTATGCCGAGATCGAGCAGCTGCGTCTCGGCGAGCGGCTGCGCATCACCTGGGAGCTCGACGCCGCGCCTTCCGACGCGCTGCTGCCGCCGCTCGTCCTGCAGCCGCTGCTCGAGAACGCCGTCTACCACGGCGTCGAGCCGGCCACGGAGCCGGGCGAGGTCCTGGTGCGCATCGAGCGGCGCGGCGATCGCGTGCTGGCGCGGATCGAGAACCCGGTGGTCGAGGCCTCCGCCGAGCGCGTCGGCAACCGCATGGCGATGGACAACATCCGCGAGCGCCTGGCGCTGTTCTTCGACGCCGAGGCGCGCATGGACGTGCGCATCCAGGGCGGGCGCTACTGCGTCGAGATCGAGATGCCCTACCTGACCAGCGCGCGGGCGGCAGCTTGACCCTTCGCCTGTTCATCGCCGACGACGAGGCGCCCGCCCGCGAGCGCCTGAAGGAGTTGCTGCAGGACATCGCCGCGGAGCTGCCGACCGAGGTGGTCGGCGAAGCCCGCCATGGCCTGGAAGCGATCGAACTGGTGCCGAAAAGCGGCGCGCAGGTCCTGCTGCTCGACATCGAGATGCCGGGCATGCGAGGTCTCGAGGTCGCGCGCCACCTGGCCGGTCTGGAGGGCGGCCCGGTCGTGATATTCGTCACCGCGCACGACAAGCACGCGGTCGAGGCCTTCGAGCTGAATGCGCTCGACTACCTGCTGAAGCCGGTGCGCGCGCAAAGGCTCGCCGCGGCGCTGAAGAAGGCCGCCGCAGGACGCCCGCCCGATGGCGCGCAGCTTGCCCGCGCCCATGCGGACCCGCGCGAGTACCTGTCGGTCACCGAGCGCCACCGCATCGTCCTCGTACCAGTGCGCGACATCGTCTTCCTGCGCGCCGAGCAGAAGTACGTGACCCTGCGCACCAAGAGCCGCGCTCACCTCATCGAGGAGCCGCTGATCGCGCTCGAGAGCGAGTTCGAGAAGCGTTTCGTGCGCATCCACCGCAACTGCCTGGTGGCACGCGACGCAATCCGCGGCTTCGAGCGCGCGGCGCCGAGCCAGGACGAGCCGCACTGGATGGTGGTGCTCGACGGCATCGACGAGCGCCTGCCGGTGAGCCGGCGGCAGTGGCCGGTGCTGCGCGAGCTGGTGTCGGACAGAAATCTGAAATGAAACTGGTCATCGCGACCCGCCGCAGCCGCCTCGCGCTCTGGCAGGCCGAGCACGTGAAGGCGAGGCTCGAAGCCCTGCATGGAGGCCTCGAGGTCGAGCTGCTGGCGATGACCACGCGCGGCGACGAGCTGCTCGACCAGCGTCTCGACGACGTGGGCGGCAAGGGACTGTTCGTGAAGGAGCTGGAAAGCGCGATGCTCGAGGGCCGGGCCGACCTCGCGGTCCATTCCATGAAGGACGTGCCGGCGGATCTGCCCGGGGGCTTCACGCTCGCCGCCATCAGCGCGCGCGAGGATCCGAGGGATGCCTTCGTCTCGCGGAAGTATTCCTCGTTGAAGGAAATGCCTGGCGGATCGGTGATCGGCACCTCCAGCCTGCGCCGCTCGACGCAGATCGCCGCGCGCTATCCGGCGCTCGAGATTCGCCTCTTGCGCGGCAATGTCGAGACGCGTCTCGCCAAGCTCGATCGCGACGAGTACGACGCCATCGTCCTTGCCGTCGCCGGCCTGGTGCGGCTCGGCCTCGGCGCGCGCATTCGTTCGCCGCTCGCGGCGGAGGAGAGTCTGCCGGCACCCGGGCAGGGCGCGCTCGGCATCGAATGCCTGGAAGCGCGCCGCGAGGTGGTGGCGCTGATGGCGCCGCTGGCGGACCCCGCGAGCACCCTGTGCGTGCGGGCCGAGCGTGCGGTGAGCCGGGGGCTCGGCGGGAGCTGCAGCCTGCCGCTGGCGGCCTATGCCGAGGTTGCGGCCGGGAAGATCCATCTGCGCGCGCTCGTTGCTTCGGCCGACGGCAAGCGCATCGTGCGCGCCGAGGCGAAAGGCGACGACCCGGAAGCGCTCGGCGCCGCTGTCGTGGACGACCTGCGCGCGCACGGCGCGGCGCAGATCCTCGCTTCGCTTGGGCACTGACGCACTCGCCGGCCGCGGCATCGTCGTCACGCGACCGCGCGAGCTCGCCGGCGCGCTTGCCGGCGCGATCGAGGACGCGGGCGGGCGGGCGATCCTCTTCCCCACGATCGCGATCGAGGATTCACCGCCGCCCGAAGCGTTGCGCAACCTGGATGCCTACGACCTCGCGGTCTTCGTCAGCCCGACGGCGGTGCTGAAGGCCATGGCGCATGTCCCGAGGTGGCCGCAGCGGCTGCGGGCCGCGGCCATCGGCGCCGGCTCGCGGCGCGAGCTGGAGCGCCGCGGGGTCCCGGGCGTGCTGTCGCCGGAGGAGGGCGCCGACAGCGAGGCGCTGCTCGGCTTGCCCGAGCTGCAGCGCATGGAAGGCAAACGGGTCGTCATCTTCCGCGGCGGCGCAGGGCGGCCGCTTCTCGGCGAGGCGCTCGCTGCGCGTGGCGCGTCGGTCGAGTATGCCGACTGCTATCGCCGAGTCCTGGCGAAAACCGATCCGGCGCCGCTGCTCGCGCGCTGGCAGCAAGGCGGCGTGCACGCGGTCACGGTTTCGTCATCCGAGGGTTTGGAGAATTTCGTCACGCTGGTCGGCACGGCGCAGCTCGCCGCCACCCCGCTGTTCGTGCCGCACGCACGGGTCGCGGCGCGCGCACGCGCGCACGGCGCGCGCGAAGTCGTCGTCGCCGGCGCCGCCGATGCCGCGGTGATGGAGCGGCTGGTAGCATATTTCCATGAGCGAGCCTGAAGGCCCCGCCACCCCCGCCGCCCCCGGTCCGGTGTCCGCGGAGGTGCCGTCGCGCGCGCCGCGGCTGGCGCTGATCGCGGTGGTGCTTGCCGCTGCTTTGACGGCGCTCTTCTGGATCGACGTTCGCAACCGCATCGGCGGCACGCAGGAGGAGCTGGCGCGGCGCCTGCAGGATATCGACGCCGGGTCGCGCGAAGCGCGCGCCGTGGCGCGTCAGGCGCAGGAGGCGGTGCGTGAAGCCCAGACGCGCATCTCCCAGGTCGAGGGCCGGCTCGCCGAGTCGCAGAGCCAGCAGCTCGCGCTGGAGGCGCTCTACCAGGATCTCTCCCGCAACCGCGACGAATGGCAACTCGCCGAGATCGAGCAGGTGCTCGCGATCGCCTCGCAGCAGCTGCAGCTCGCGGGCAACGTGCGCGCAGCGCTGCTCGCGCTGCAGCTCGCCGAGGCGCGCCTGGCGCGCGCCGATCGGCCGCAGTTCACGCCGGTGCGCCGCGCGCTCGCGCGCGATATCGAGCGCCTGCGCGCGACGCCGGCGGTCGACCTGCCGGCGATGACCGTACGGCTCGACGCACTGGTGGCCGCGGTCGATTCCCTGCCGCTCGCCTTCGAGGAGCGCGCCGAGCGCGCACCCGCAAAGGACACCCCGGCGGGTGGGCCGGGGCCGGGGGTGCTGGCGCGCCTGGGTGCGGAAGTCTGGAACGAGCTGAAGCAGCTGGTAGTCGTGCGACGCGTGGGCGGCACGGAGCCGCCGCTCCTGCCGCCGCCGCAGGCGTACTTCGTACGCGAAAACCTGCGGTTGCGCCTGCTCAACGCGCGGCTGTCGCTGCTCGCGCGCGACGAGGCAGTCTACCGCGAGGACCTGCGCGTTTCGCAGGCCTGGGTGCAGCGCTATTTCGACGCCCGTTCGCGCCAGGGCATGGACGCGCTGGCGCAGATCAAGCAGCTCTCGGCGACCTCGATCAGCTTCGAGCTGCCCACCATCAGCGACAGCCTCGAGGCGGTACGCGGCTTCAAGTCGCGGCGCGAACGCGCGCCGGGATGAAATCGCTCTTCTGGCTGCTCGCGGTGTTCGCCGCCGCGGTCGCCCTCGTCATCCTGGGGCGGGTCGAGGCGGGCTACGTGCTGTTCATCTATCCGCCCTGGCGCGTCGAGACATCGATGCTGTTCTTCGCCATCGCGGTGCTGCTTCTCTTCGCCGCTCTCTATGCGCTCGTCAGGCTCGCCGGCCATGCTCTGGCGCTGCCGGCGACGGTGCGCGCTTATCGCGCGCGGCGCCGCAGCGAGCGCGCCAACGCCGCTCTCTCGGCCGCCCTGCAGGCGTACTACGAGGGTCGCTACGCGCGCGCCGAGAAGGAGGCGGCGGTCGCCTTCGAGAACGGGCCGACGCCCGGCGTCGCCGCGCTGCTGGCGGCGCGTGCCGCGCACCAGTTGCGCGACTTCGAGCGGCGCGAGACCTGGTTCGAGCGCGCGGCGGCGGCCGGTGAAGCGGTGCAGACCGCGCAGGTGATGAGCCTGGCGGAGATTGCTCTCGACGAGCGTGATTTCGTCGGCGCGCGCAACGCGCTGCGCGGCCTGCAGGGAAACGCCCGCCATATCGCCAGCATGCGGCTGCTGCTGCGCGCCGAGCGCGGCGCCGGCGCTTGGGAAGAAGTGCTGC
This sequence comes from Betaproteobacteria bacterium, assembly GCA_034668045.1. Lineage (GTDB taxonomy): Bacteria > Pseudomonadota > Gammaproteobacteria > Burkholderiales > SG8-39 > SCGC-AG-212-J23. Next base: position 38,865 of record JAXDQC010000204.1, read on the forward strand.
GCCTTTCCGCCCAGCTCGCCAAGCGCGATGCGATCGCGCCGGCGCTCGCCGAGGAATACAAGCTGCAGGCAACCATCGAGCTCCTCGCGCGCTTGGCCGACGACGCGGGCGCCTTCGAGCGGCGCTGGCGAACGATCCCGGCCGCCGACCAGCGCCAGCCGCGGGTCGCCGCGGCGGCGGCGCGGCACGCGACTGCGCTCGGCAACGTCCTGCTGGCGCGCGCCATCCTCGAGGATGCCCTCGCAGAAGAGTGGAGCCCGCAGCTCGTGCGCCTCTATGGCGAGCTGCCGCGCGGTCTTGACGCCGCCAGCCGTGCCGAGGAAGCGCGCTCCCGCATCGAGCGCGGCGAGCACTGGCTCAACGAGCGCAACCGCGACGCCGAGCTCCTCTCGGCGCTCGGGCGCCTGTGCGCCGAAGCCGAGCTCTGGGGCAAAGCGCGCAGCTTCCTCGAAGCAGCGCTGTCCTTCGAGGAGAGCCGCACCGCGCACCTGGAGCTCGCGCGCCTCGCCGAGAAGATGGGCGATGCCGAGGCGGTGCAGCGGCACTACCGGCGCGCCGCCGAGCTGGCCTGAAGTTGCGGGGTTTGCTTTATGCCCAGTCCCGGGGCTTGAGGAAGTCGGTGTAGAGCTTTTCCTCCGGCGAGCCGGCGGCCGGCTTCCAGTCGTAGCGCCAGGCGACGCGTGGCGGCAAGGACATCAGGATCGACTCGGTGCGGCCGCCCGATTGCAGGCCGAAGAGCGTGCCGCGATCGTAGACGAGATTGAACTCGACGTAGCGGCCGCGGCGATAAGCCTGGAATTCCCGTTCCCGCTCGCCATAGGGCAGGTCCTTCCGCCGGTCGAGGATCGCCAGGTAGGCCTCGAGGAAATGGTCTCCCACCGACTTCATGAGGTCGAACGAGGAATCATCGTCGAAGAAGATCCCGCCGACGCCGCGCGCTTCGTCGCGGTGCTTCAGATGGAAATACTCGTCGCACCACTTCTTGAACTGTGCATAGCGATCTCCCACCGCTTTCCTGCACGTCGCATGGAAGTGGCGCGCGTCGTCCTCGAAGCCGTAGTAGGGCGTGAGGTCCATGCCGCCGCCGAACCACGACGTATCGCCGGCGGAAAAGAAGCGCACATTCATGTGCGTGGTCGGGCAGTAAGGATTGCGCGGATGCAGGACGAGCGAGACGCCCATCGCATCGTAGGCGCGGCCGGCGAGCTGCGGCCGCGCGGCGCTCGCCGACGGCGGCAGCGACTTTCCCTGCACGCGCGACAGGTTGACGCCGGCGCGCTCGAAGATCTTGCCTTCCTCGAGGATGCAGGAGGTGCCACCGCCGCCCTCGGGCCGGGTCCAGCTGTCTTTGCGGAACGGGGAGTCGAGGCTTTCCAGCTTGCCGACGATGCGTTGCTGCAGGCCGGCGAGGTATTCGTGGACTGCGGCCGCGTTCATCAGCGTTTCAACGCGCGGTGGCCGATGTCCTTGCGGTACTGCATGCCGTCGAAGCGGATCCGGTCGACCGCCTCGTAGGCGCGCGTGCGCGCCATCTTCACCGAGTCGCCGAGCGCGGTGACGCAGAGCACGCGCCCGCCGTTGGTGACGATCGCCTTGCCGTCCTTGCGCGTGCCGGCGTGGAAGACGCGGCAATCGTCCGTCGGCTGCGGCAAGCCCTCGATGCGGTCGCCTTTGCGCGGCTCGTCGGGATAGTTGTGCGCAGCGAGCACCACGCCGAGCGCCGAGCGCCGGTCCCATTCAACCTTGGCGCGATCGAGAGAGCCGGCGAGCGCATGGTCGATCATCGCGAACAGGTCTGACTTGAGGCGGATGATGATCGGCTGCGTCTCGGGGTCGCCGAGCCGGCAGTTGAACTCCAGCGTCTTCGGCGTGCCGGCCGAGTCGATCATCAGGCCGGCGTAGAGGAAGCCGACGTAGGGCGTGCCGTCCTTCGCCATGCCCTGGATCGCCGGGCCGATGATCTCGCGCATCACGCGCGCGTGCAGCTCGGGCGTGACGACCGGCGCGGGCGAATAGGCGCCCATGCCGCCGGTGTTGGGACCTTCGTCGCCGTCGCGCAGGCGCTTGTGGTCCTGGCTGGTGGCGAGCGGCAGCACGTTCACGCCGTCGCTCATGACGATGAAGCTCGCTTCCTCGCCCTGCAGGAATTCCTCGATCACCACGCGCTCGCCCGCGGCGCCGAGCTTCTTCTCGCCAAGCATCGCGTCGATCGCCGCGTGCGCCTCTTCCTTGGTCGCGGCGACCACGACGCCCTTGCCGGCGGCGAGGCCGTCGGCCTTGATGACGATGGGCGCGCCGTGCTTGTCGATGTAGGCCTTCGCTTCGCCGGCGGCGGTGAAGGTCGCGTAGCGCGCCGTCGGGATGCCGTGGCGGAGCATGAACGCCTTGGCGAAGTCCTTCGACGCTTCGAGCTGGGCGGCGGCCTGCCGCGGGCCGAAGATGCGCAGGCCCGCCTCGGCGAACGCGTCGACCACGCCCTCGGCGAGCGGCGCCTCGGGGCCGACGACGGTGAGATGGATGCCTTCCTTCTTCGCGAACGCGAGCAGCTCGCGGATCGTCGTGATGGGAACGTTCTCGAGACCGTTCTCCGTCCCGGTGCCCCCGTTGCCCGGCGCGACGAACACCTTCTGCACGCGCGGGCTCTGCGCGAGCTTCCACGCCATCGCGTGCTCGCGCCCGCCGCCGCCGATGACGAGGAGCTTCATCAGTGTCTGAAGTGGCGAATGCCGGTAAAGGCCATCGTCGCGCCGCGCTCGTCCGCCGCAGCGATGACCTCCGCGTCGCGCACGCTGCCCCCGGGCTGGATGACCGCGACCGCGCCGGCTTCGAGGATGACCTCGAGGCCGTCGCGGAACGGGAAGAAAGCGTCGGAAGCGGCAACCGAGCCGGCGAGCGAGAGGCCGGCCGCCTGCGCTTTCATCGACGCGAGGCGCGAGCTGTCGACGCGGCTCATCTGGCCGGCGCCGATGCCGAGCGTCACGCCGTCGCGGCAGAAGACGATCGCGTTCGACTTCACGAACTGCGCCACGGTCCAGGCGAAGCGCAGGTCGCCGACTTGCGCCTCGCTGGGCTGCTTCTTCGTCACGACCTTGAGGTTCTTCAGGGCTTGCGCGTCGCTGCTCTGGACCAGGAGGCCGCCGCCGACGCGCTTGTAGTCGTGCTTCTGCATGTCGTGCGCGAGCGGCACTTCGATCAGGCGCAGGTTGTCCTTTTTCGCCAGCGTGGCGAGCGCCTCGGGCTCGAAGCGCGGCGCGACGATCACCTCGGCGAATTGTTTCGCGGCCGCCGCCGCGGCCGCGCCGTCGCCGGCGCGGGTGAATGCGAGGATGCCGCCCAAGGCGGAAGTCGGGTCGGTCGTGGAGGCCGTCACGTAGGCGGCC
>JAXDQC010000205.1:0-33388 GCA_034668045.1 Betaproteobacteria bacterium
AGCTTGAAGCGACGGCGCTTGGCCGCTCATCAGCGTGTCAAGCCATTGCCGGCCGCGGGCGAGTGCTTTGATAAGCGCTTCGTTGACCCGCGTAGCTGACGCTCCTGAGCCCTGCGAGGGAGAAATGATTCGGATCTCGCCCCCCAGGCGCCTGAGATGCGTCTCGACCGTTGCCACATAGTCGCCGCCCGGCGCTTCGGGGGTGGCGGCCGCGCCCAGGAGCTGCCGCAGTCTCGCGCGCGAAAGGGTCAATGCCAGCGTTTGCTCGCTAAGGGTAATCCGAGCGACCATCGATACGAGGAAGGCTCGCTTTTCCTGCTGAGTCCCTTCGGAGCACTTGGAGGACGCCAGCGCTGCCGCCTGCAGAATGCCTTTCTTACTGGCGACGCCGTCCTTCCGGCCGCTCGCCGCCAAGAGTAGCTCTTCGGGGTCGGAGAGGATCCGCCGCATGAGCGATACCACGAGCGTCTCGACGTCATGTGCCGGAATCCGTCCACCCGCGCCGGCGTCCTTCCGGATGCTCGCCTGTGCGACGTAGTAGCGGTAGCGCTTGCCTTTCTTCGTCGCGTGAATCGGCGTGTAGCGACGTCCTTCGGCATCGAAAAGAAGTCCCGCGAGTAGGCTCGGACTGTTTGCTCGCAAGCCGAGCGCATGGGACTGTCGATTCGCCGTGAGCTTCGCCTGTACGGCATCCCAGAGGTTGCGGTCGATAATCGGTGGGTGTTGTCCGGCGTACACTGCGCTCCGATGTGCAATTTCGCCGATGTAGATCCGATTACGAAGAATGGAGTAGAGCGCGCCGCGCGAGTAGGGTACGCCACCCGATTTCTTGCCGCCGCGGCCAAGGCGCATCTTGCTTCGCACGCCGCTGGTTCGCAGCTCAATCTGAAGCTTCCGCACACAACCAAGCGCGAGGTAGCCGCGAAAGATCCGCTCGATCGTTCCTGCCTCAGCCCCATTCGGCACCAGCTGCCGTTTCACGAGGTCATAGCCAAGCGGCACGTGACCACCCATCCACATGCCTTTCTTTTTCGAGGCCGCGATCTTGTCGCGGATCCGCTCGCCCGTTACCTCGCGCTCGAACTGTGCAAAGGAGAGAAGCACGTTCAAGGTAAGGCGCCCCATGGAACTCGTGGTGTTGAACTGCTGCGTGACGGAGACGAAGGAAACCTTATGAGCGTCGAAGAGCTCGACGATCTTTGCAAAATCCGCGAGCGAACGCGTGAGACGGTCGACCTTGTAGACCACAACGACATCGATCTTGCTCGCGTGGATGTCTGCGAGGAGGGCTTGAAGGGCAGGGCGGTCCATCGATCCCCCGGAGTAGCCACCGTCGTCGTATTTCGCCGGGCTCGCGACCCAGCCCTCGTGGCGCTGGCTGACGATGAACGCGGCGCAGGCTTCGCGCTGGGCGTCGAGCGAGTTGAACGACTGCTCGAGCCCTTCCTCGGAGGACTTGCGGGTGTAGACCGCGCAGCGAAGCCGCCTTTTAGGGTCGCTGCTCACTGCGCGCTTTAAACGGAGCAGCGGCTTTCAAGCCAAAGAAGGCGGGTCCCGACCATTGAGTCCCGGTGATTGCTCGGGCAATCACCGAAAGGCTCCTATAGCGCTTGCCCCGATACTCGAACTCGCCCTCAAGGGCGGTGACGACATGCACCTCTCCGCCCCAAGACCTTAGGAGCCGCGTTCCCGGTTTGATCTTGGGCCGCGCCAAGGCACCGATATGGCCTTTGTCCTGCACCTCGTCGCCGTACCCCAGCAGGCGGCGCCGTAGAACCGCACTAAGGCCGCCGTAGGCCTTTTCTTGGACTTGGTAGGCGAGGGCCTGGTGTAGGAACTCGCGTTGCACCCAGCCCGGGTGGGGCCGGCCGAAGGTCGCCTGCCAAAGGGCGCGAAGCTCGGGGGCGCCCATTTCCTCGAGGGCCTTTAGTTGCTGTGCAACATCGGTTCGAGATTGGCTCACATTCTCTCGCGGGTCCGATTTGCGCTCTCTTTCGGAGAAGCATCAAGTCCGTCACCGCCAGAATCGCGGTCCGCCCCAAGGCATGGCAAAGCTGGGTTGTGGGGGCAGGTCCGATCCTTCTCCCAGCTTTGCCCAGATTTCAAGACTGTCGTTCTGACGCATGTAATCGAGTGCCTGAGTGGTTGAATCCACTTGGTCGTCGTAGCGCGTGCCGGGAAAACCGGTGATCTCGATGATGTAATCGTCGAGCCATGGCGCGTTGGTCGGCAATAGGATGAAACCTTGCTCAAAAAGGTCGGCCTGTACGTGAAGGCGCATCGCCTTGTCGCTTCCAGGCTTTGGCTCGTAGGCATGGATCCCATGGATCTCCCGCCGTAGTTCCTGGATCAGTTGCGTGCCGGAGGCTTTGTCTTCGATGACCACGGTCATGGCGTTGTGGCGACGTTGCAGCTCGAGCACTTTGCGTTTCAGTTCCGGAAAGTTGAGGCGCTCTCGGTAGACGTCGAGAAGATAGAAGTATTTGTCGAGGACACCCCAGGTCGTGCAAACGCTGAAGTCGGCGAACTCGGTCGACTTATTGGCCGTATCCCAGCTCTGCACAATGCGGCTAAAACGGGCAGGGCGCTCCTCGTAGCGGTGCAACCACTCAAACCGGACCAGATTGCCCTCGAAGGGGATGGGACTCTGCTGGTACTGGCACATGAATACGAAATTGCCGCTTCGCCGGCGGATGTCGGCAAGGGTTTCGAAGCTCTCGCGTATAGCGCACAACGGCTCTCCAACGCGACGGTGATAGGCGCGGCTTCCCAACGGTGTTCGGATCAGGTGCGTTTCATCTCGGAGGGCTAGGGCAGGGAGGCTGAGCTCTTGCCAACGCTCCTGTTCAAGCACGTGGCCGACGAGGTCGTCCTGATGGAGTCGTTGCATGACGATGACAATGACCCCTGTCATCTTGTTGTTCAGTCGACTAGCGAGCGTGTTGTCGTACCAGCGGTTGGCGGTAGTGCGGACAGGCTCCGATAGCGCATCTTCAGGTTTGATCGGATCATCGATGATGATTATGTCGGCCCCCCTGCCTGTAATCGCACCTCCCACGGAGGTCGCAAGCCGGGAGCCACCTTGGGTGGTAAAGAAATCGTTCGCCGCTCGACGTTCGGGTGAAACCCGCGTAGGAAAGAGTCGCTCATACCAGTCGCTTTCCATGATCCTCCGCGTATCGCGCGCGAAATCATCAGCGAGCGCTTGCCCGTAGCTTACGCAGACCACTTCTGCAGACGGACGGTGTCCGAGGTACCAGGCCGGGAGGCAGGTCGAAGCGAGGTGCGACTTGAGATGCCGGGGTGGCACGTTGATGATGAGGCGACGATGCTCGCCCCGACGGCAGGCGTCGAGTTCGGCCGCCATGAGCTCGACGTGCGCACTTAGGTCAAATGGCGTTCCGGCATGCAGTTCATAGAAGGCGCGCTCGGCAAACGAAAGAAAATCGTTCCGCAGCACAACGTCATATTCAGCAGGGGATAGCTTCATTTTTTCTCTTCGGTTTCGTCGCTTTCATCGGCGGCTGGTGCTTTCGGATCGTCGATAGGCGCGGCCAGTGGTTCGTCCGCCTGGCGAATGCGCTTCACGATGTTTGCCATGACAAGTTCGTCTTCGGGCCGAAGAGTGGGCTCGTCCGCGGCACGCTCGGCCGCTTCCCCGTCCGCCATGGTTGCGTGCCGGAGGAGGAGATGGATCAACTTCGGATCGCCTGAGAGCGCGCGCGAGGCCATGAGGTTTAGAAGTGCTTCGAGCGTCGGCATCGTTTTTTCGGCGCCGTTGTGCTTCACGTTCACCCGGCGCCCGAGGACTTTCCTGATGACGGAGGAAAGATTCTTCGAGCCCTTGGGCCGTCCCCGCGGATTGCCTGACTGCCCGGGCTTGAATTGGCTCTGCCGCGGCGGCTTGCCGAAGCCTACCGGGTAAGACTTGGTGCGCCGGCGTTTAGCCATTCTTCGGTGCCACCGTCGCCGTCGCAGCGGCCGCCAACTCGTCGAAGCGCTTGCCCGTCTCGGCGTCGATCGCCGCGCCGCCCGTGTGTCGCTGCCAGCGTCGAATAGCAAGATCGACGTAGAGGGGGTCGATCTCCAGGCCGTAGCAGATGCGCCCAGTGCGCTCGGCGGCGATCAGGGTTGACCCTGAGCCGAGGAAGCTATCGAGGACAATTTCCCCGCGAGCTGAGCAATCGAGCAAGGCGTCGGCGACCATCGCCACGGGCTTGGGCGTCGGATGCTGGGCAGTAAGGTCGCGGTCTTCCCCTTGGCGGCCGAGGCTATTGCCGCCGGGGTAGGTCCAGACGTTGGTGCGGTTGCGGCCGAATTGGCCGAGCTGAACGTTGTTGCGGTGGCGAGCAGCGCCATGCCGGTAGACGAAAACGAGCTCGTGCCCGGAGCGGTAGAAGCTCCCCATGCCGGCGTTGTTCTTCACCCAGACGCAGACGTTGAGGAGGGCAGCGTAGGTCTTCGCCCCCGCGGCAAGGAGCGCCGCCATGTGCCGCCAATCCATACAGATGTAGTGGGTCGAGCCGGGCCTGCTCGCCGCGGCGATGAGCGAAAGGGCAAGCGTCAGAAAGCCAACGAATTGCTCCTCCGAGAGTTCCCCCGAGGCAATGGCGAATTCCCGGTGCTTGATTCGCCCCTTGCCGGTAGCGTGTCCGTCGATTTTCACGTTGTACGGCGGGTCGATGAACACGACGCTTGCGCGCTTGCCGGCAAGGAGCACTTCGTAGGAAGACTGCTCGAGTGCGCTTGCGCAGAGGAGCCGGTGTTTACCAAGCTGCAAGAGCATCCCCGGGCGCGTCACCGCCGGCGCCGCCTCGGGCGACTCCTCTGGGTCCTCCGCGGCGGCGTCGCTCGCCGCCTCCTGCAGAATGACGTCGATCTCCGGAATCTCGAAGCCAGTCGTGGTGAGCTCAAAGATGCCGTCAAGGGACAGGAGATGCTCGAATTCCACGGCGAGCACCGCCTTGTCCCAGCTCGCGAGCTCGGCGAGCTTGTTGTCGGCGAGGATGTAGGCGCGGACCTGGTCGGGCGTCAGGTGATCGACCTGGATGGTGGGAACCTCCGTGAGGCCGTTCACCTTCGCCGCTTCCAGGACGCCGTGCCCCGCGATGACCTGCAGGCTCGAATCGGTGAGGATGGGCTTTACGACACCAAAAGCAGTAAGGCTTGCTGCGATGCGCTTGACCTGGGTCTTGCTATGAATCCGGCTGTTGCGCGGATGAGGCTTTAGCCTCTCGATCGGCTGGTACGTGACCTGCAGGGCTTGCTGCGACACGCTGCTCATCAGAGTTCCCTTTGTTCGTGATGGAACTCCGCCTGCGCATTGCGCACGGCGAAGGCGATGAGCGCGTTTGTCCGCTCTACGCAATCTAAGGCTTACCGTAGGGCGGGCGCGGTGTGAAAAGAGACTAACCTTCTTTTTTCGGGAGCCTTTTTCTCCTTTTGACTCTTGTCGCTTTGCGGGCGCATGCCTCGGCGTTGGCGTTGACGCCGAGCAGCGCGAAGACCCTGTGCACAAGCGCTAGGTAGTCGCCGTACGCCTTACCAGTGTCCCAATCGATGGGAACGGTCGCCCTTTTGCCCGTGAGGGTCTTGTGGTTCCTCGCGAGAACGCGCGCGATGATGTCGGCCGCAATCTTCTTCGGTCGGCCCGGCGTGTATGTCCGTGGTATCCGCCACAGAACGACGGCTTTGACGCGAGAAAGTAACTCGTCCAGACCCGCGTTCACTTCATGTCTGAGCAATCGTTTCTTCGCAAAGGCATTGATCACGGGACCATGAAGATTTTGAAAGGCTCCTTTTAGTGCCAGGATGAGACGAACAATCTCTTGTCGTTCTGCCTTGGCACCTTTGCGACTAATTCCGCGAAATGCCGGTCCCGGCGTCTTGTTCGCCTTGCCGGCAAAGAGCGTCAGAGCGTTCACCATGCTGGCAAGACGCCACTCAGCCCGAGAGCGGATGGGTAAACGTCGAAAGGCCTTTTCCAGCTGAGCGTGTAACGGATAGGGCATGCGGGTGCAGTATGAGCCTAGTACGAAAAGCACCACCGGCGTGTACGGACCCGTGGCCCTCACATAACTCGTTGGCGTGCTCCACTTTCCGGGCACCTCTGCGGCGCACGGTTTTCGTAGTTCCCGGCCATAGATATCTCCCGACCTTGTGTGTAACCTCGCTACGAAACCGTATCTGTGAGCGTGTAATCATGCCGACTGGACTCGTGACATGCCGCTACGTGAGCGGTCCGTGGGACGGCAGGACGGAAGATCTGGCGGCGATTTATTGCCGGGACACTATGGCGGTGGAACTCGGCGTCTGGATTGCGGAGCAGCCCAATGGCGGTGCGGCGATCATGAAGGGGCCCCGGGGGGCCTCTTGGACCTCCTACGCCTACGCGCTCTACGAGAAGGATGCTCGCCGATCCGGCGATGGAGGCGCGACATATCGATACGTTCGCACGGTCGACGTCCAGCGCTGTGGGGAGGTGCTTGAGGGTAAAGACCGACGCTGCAAGAACCCAGCTATCGAAGGAAAAGACCTTTGCCGTAACCACGAGAAGATTCGACTGCGGACAACAGGGAAGCGCTACTGATCGCTAGGTCGGTGGCGCCTGCTAGCCGGGTGGTTCTGGCCTGTCAGGAAACCTCTACGGTCCAGGCTCGCCTGCGCCAGCGAGCTGCCCGTAGGCCACCGCGCGTGCTAGCCTTCCCGCTGGGCAACCTGGGGAGGAGGCTCATGGGCATTCCGGCACGCGTCGCTGACCGAATTTCGTCTCAGCTCAAGAAGTACCAGTCGATCCTGGCCGATGCGCACACGCGCGATGTGAGCGAGTCGGACACGGTCGTGATCATCGCCGACATGCTCGTCGATGTCCTGGGCTACAAGAAATACGTCGAGGTCACGACCGAGCTCGCGATCCGCGGCACGTTCGTCGACCTGGCGGTGAAGGTCGGTAACGACATCCGGTTCCTCGTCGAAGCGAAGGCGATCGGCGCCACCCTTAAGGACGCGCATGTCAAGCAGGCGATCGACTACGGCGCGAACAACGGCGTCGAGTGGGTGATTCTCACGAACGGCGGCACCTGGCGCGTCTACAAGGTCCACTTCAAGCAGCCGATCGACAAGTCACTCGTCTTCGAGTTCGACGCACTCAACGGCAGTGTGAAGAGCCCGCAGGTCATCGAATGCCTCGGCAACCTCAGCCGCGAAGGCTTCGAGCAATCGTCGATGACGGCGTTCTACCTGCAGCGGCAGATCACGAGCAAGTTCGCCGTCGCGGCGCTCGTTCTTTCCGAGCCGGTGCTAGCCGTGCTTCGTCGCGAGATCCGCAGGCTGAGCCCTGGCTGCAGGGTGGACGTCGAGGATCTGCAAGCCGTTCTGCAGAGTGAGGTGCTCAAGCGCGATCTCTTCGACGGCGACGAGGCGAAGCAGGCCGCCGAGTTCCTCAAGAAGGTAAGCCGCGCCGCCGAGCGCGCGAAGGCCAAGGCATCAGCCGAGCCCGACCAGGCCGACGCGGGCGTAAAGGCACCCGAGCCGGGAGCCGGCGAGAACGCGGCTTGAGGGAACACGTCGACCGACACCGTTAGGCGAAGCGCGCTATGTCTGGACTGGGCGTGGTGTCGATCGAAGAGGAGTTCAAAAGGCAGCGACTCGAGACTTGGGAGCGGCGGAAGCTCGGACTCGAGCTTCGGCAGAAATACGAGATGTACTTCGTTGCCCTCGCGTTCACGCTAGCCGGACTAGCGGTTCAATCCGCAAAGTCGGCATCACTGCTCTGGATATCCATCACTGAAATAGCGGGATGGATTGCACTCGCCACGGCTGGGCTTGTTGGTTTATGGCGAGTGGGTCAGATGTGGGTTGTATTGGTCGGCCCGGCCGAATTCGCTGATCCGGAGGAGACTCAACAGGAAAGCGAAGCCCGCGGCGCCAAACTTATCGCACTCGAGTTCAGGGTGCGTCGTTTCGCCAACTCGCAATTAGCGCTGTTCTGCGCAGGCCTGCTGTTTCTTATGGTGGCTCGTGGCTGGACTCTTCTAGGCTAGCTCACATGCCATGGACAGACGATGGCGATTGGCACTATGACGATAGGGTCCTCTCCGCTAGCGAGAAAAGAGGGCTCGATCAAATTCTCTTGGCGTACGAAGCGATGGCCGGGGAAACCTTCTAAGCGCAGTGATGTAGAGCTGACATGGCAAAACCGGAGGACAAAGAAGGCCTATCAGCACGGCTTCCCGCCGCGCGAACTCTGAGTGCTATAGAGCGGCTTGGTGTGTGGTACGGCAACACGCCTATGGCCCGGGCGGCGGTGCATGCAGTGCCGATCGCCGGCGGCGCCCTGGACGCTTTGCTAGAGGGTGCCGGCGCGCGGTTAAAAGAAGAGCGGGTGCTGGAGTTCATCGCGAGCCTCGCCAAAGAATTGGCAGATACCGCACGGACCTGCCGGTAGACCAAGCTTCACTGCAGGATCTACTGCTCGACGTGGTGGAGCGCGTTGCTCGTACCCGTTCTTCCGATAAGCGGGCTCGGTTTGCGCGACTAGTCAGGACCCAGCTTGGGGATTCCCGGTCTTGGGAGCAGGGCGCCATATTTGCGCGACTGCTAGATGATCTAAGCGACCTTCACGTGCGCGTTTTGGTTTATGCAGCGCGGGCGCCGATGGGCACTAACGCCTTCGAGAACATTCGAGTCGTAACGCTAAAGCGCGCGTCGAATAAAATGAACGACGCGGTTCTCGAGGCCGCTCTTCCTGACGTCCCACTGAACAGCATCAGAGCGATTTGCGCGGAATTGGTAGCCCGTGGGCTAATGCACGACGAAGGGATCGGGCGGTGGGACACCGCCGCGCTTGAGTACTTGGCTTTGACAGACTTCGGTCAGGATTTTCTGGAGTGGGTCGAAGGCCCAGTCGTCGACGCCGCTAGCAAGGGTGCAGAACGCTGAACTCTGGATGGTGGGGTGCTGCGAGCAGCGTTCATCGACGACGATCAAAAAGGGGAGATCAATGCTTAGAAGCTGCTTCGTCTGCCTATTCGCCAGTGTTCTGTCGGGGTGCTCACCAGACCCCAAGAACTGCTGGGCTCCTGAAACGAAAACTTCTACAACCTCGCTCTTTCGCGATATTGCCAAAAAGCGCTTTATCGAAATGGCGCGCAAATCAATTGGTAGGCGGTTCACGGACGAAGATAAGGAGAAGTTTGAGGAAGGCGTGCAGCTCTCGCTAAACGAGTTCTATGCAATTTCGTCAGACCATGCGGCCGAAGCGCTACGGTGCGGGGCCAACATGAAGATCTCTTGGACGAGGTCGGACGGCAAGGTCTTCACCGCGAGAGACAGACTGGTTGAATTCAACATCTATAGAGCCGAAGGCCCTGGTAAGGTCGTCTTCGTAACCAACGAGTCAGGATCAATTGCTCAAACGCTAGAAACCATGTTCGCGGACTAGCGGTACGGCTAGGTATTGGTTGTGGCGCGCCGGCCACAGGGGGAGGGTGGGTCCTTCAGGCAAGCAACGTTTAGTTAAATTGGCAAGTGCGAACTGTTGTAATCTCACTACGTCAATCCTAGGCTTCACGATGCCGACGCCAGTCCCACCTAAGCAGCGGGCGCATCGCATTCTTCGCCGCCTGAAATGCTTCCGTAGCGAGGTTGAACCTCCTGCGAATCTCGGGCTTCGACCGGCCGACATTCTCATCGGCGCAATTCGGGACCGTGCATTCTTGAGCGAGGCGGGCGCCTATCTTCCTATCGGTGTTGGCTGGCAGTTCGCCGAGTACAAGGATATTGCGGTCTCCTACCCGCCCAAATCGCAGCGTGCGGCTCCGCTCATTCTTCGTACGCCCAATGGTCTTACGGCACTGTTGGCAGGTGACCCCGAACGTTGGGAGGTTGGCCGCTTCTTTATGCGATGCCGAGAGGACCAACTTGCAGCCTAAGCACTTTGGGAGCAACTAGACCTATGGCTCAAGTAAACGTTGGACCTTGTTGTTTCTGTAATGAGGAGGTCGCGCCTACGGCAGTCGATCCTTGCCAACTAACTGTTGAAACAGTCAAGCCGGAATCGTGGCAGACCTGGTGGTGCCACGCGACATGCTTCCGGCAGAAGCTCTTTCCTCGCGGAGATGGCTTTTTGGATCCGGCGCATTTCTAATGCGGTAGCACTGGGATTAAAGGTCTCACCACTCGATGCCTGGTTGCGCACGAACTCCCGCCTTGAACGCGTGCTTCAAGAGTGTCATTTCTGTCACGGTGTCTGCTATCTCGATCAGTTCGGCCGGCGCATTGCGGCCAGTAACGACGACGTGTTGCGTCGCCGGCCGCGCGCGCAGATCGTCCAGGACCTCTCGGAGATCCAGATAACCATAGCGCAGTGCGATGTTGAGCTCATCGAGAAGTATCAGGTCGAATGAGGGATCGGAGAGAAAGCGCCGCGCCTGCGCCCATGCCTTGCCAGCCTCGGCCATGTCACGCGCCTTGTCCTGCGTTTCCCAGGTGAAGCCGCTGCCCATGACGTGCACTTCGGCGGATTGTGGATAGCGCGCGAAGAAGCGCAACTCCCCCGTGTCGTCACGCCCCTTGATGAATTGCACGATGGCGACGCGCATGCCGTGCCCGAGCGCGCGCAGTACCATGCCGTAGCCCGAGCTCGACTTGCCTTTGCCGGGGCCGGTGTTGACGACGAGCACTCCACGATCGACGTTAGCGGCAGCGATGCGTGCATCCACCGAGGTCTTCCAGTTCTGCATCTTGCGGCGGTGGCGTTCTTCGTCGGATTCGCTCATGTCGACCTCACGTAGGAACGAAATGCGGGCCAGCCGGGCCGGCAAGCCGGATCACTGGATGGCGAAAGGCTCGCTCGATGGAGCGCTCGTCAAGCACCGCAGCGATCGGGCCGCAAGCGAGATTCGCGTCGCCTTGCAGGAGTAGCGCATGGCTGCAGAATCGCAAGGCGAGGTTGACGTCGTGCACTACGAGCAGCGCCGCGCGCGAGCGCTCACGCACGCGTTGCGACACACGCTGCAAAACGTGGAGCTGCCGGTACAGGTCCAGATGCGAATTGGGCTCGTCGAGCATCAGGATCGGCGGGTCCTGCACGAAGAGCGTCGCTGCGGCCACGAGCCGTTTCTCGCCGCCCGAGAGCGTCTGCAGGTCGCGCGCGGCGAGGTGGCCGATTCCCAGCTCTTCGAGGGCGCGTATCGCCGCCGCCTCGTCCTCCGCGCTCTCCCAATGGAAGCGGTGCAGGAATGGGTGGCGGCCCTCGAGCACCGCCTCACGTACGCTCACTGGAAAGGCGCTGTCGCAATCCTGGAGCATCAGCCCGATTTCGCGCGCCGCCTCCTTTCTGCGTAGGGCCCGCAGCGGCCTGCCGCGCAGGTGCACCTCGCCCGCGGCGCTTGCGCGCAGGCCGGCGAGTGTGTGTAGCAGCGTGGTTTTGCCGACGCCATTCGTGCCCAGGATCGCCCAGGCTTCGCCCGGGCGTACGGCGAGGTCCAACCCGCGGCAGACGGCCAGTCCGCCGATGGTCACATCGAGGCGCTGCGCTTCCAGCACCGGTGCGCTCGTGTCCATCAGCGCCGCCGCATGAGATAGAGGAATACCGGGACGCCGATCAGCGCGGTGACGACCCCGACGGGGAGCTGCTGTGGCGCGAACATGGTGCGCGCGAGCGTGTCGGCAGCAAGGAGCAGCGTGCCGCCACCGAGCGCAGCTGTCGGCAGCAGCAGACGCATGTCGCTGATTCCGAGGAGGCGCAGCAGGTGCGGCATGACGAGGCCGACGAATCCGACCGTGCCCGCAGTGGTGACCGAAGCGGCGGTCATCAGCGCCGAGCCGAAATAGATTACGTAGTGCACGAGCGGCACGTGCACGCCGAGGGAGGCGGCGGCGAGCTCTCCCCGCGCGAGCACGTTCATG
Source organism: Betaproteobacteria bacterium (assembly GCA_034668045.1). Lineage (GTDB taxonomy): Bacteria > Pseudomonadota > Gammaproteobacteria > Burkholderiales > SG8-39 > SCGC-AG-212-J23. The sequence goes on from JAXDQC010000205.1 coordinate 11,911, forward strand.
TCCTTGGCGAAGAACATCGTCAGAAGCAGTCCGGCGGCGAGCGCAAGCGCTGCCGGCAGCGCCGTGACGGCGCCGCTCAGGTCGCCGATCAGCCAAAAAAGCATGCCGCGCAGTCGCGCGTCGGGCGCGAGCGAGAGGATGAGCGCGATCACGGCGCTCCAAGCCGCTCCGACGATCACGCCGGTGAGGAGGAGGCGCGGTGGGCTGAGATTCCCGCCGCGCGCGGCGAGCGAAAAGACGAGGAACATGGAGCCCATGGCCCCCGCAAACGCACCGCCCTCGAGCCACCATCCGCCAAAGCCAAGCGCGATGCTTGCGAGCGCGAGGACCGCGGCGCCGCCGGAGATTCCGAGCACGTACGGGTCGCCGAGGGGATTGCGTAGTAGCACCTGGATTAAGGCGCCGGAAACGGCCAGCAGCCCGCCGGCGAAGAATGCTGCCGCGGCGCGCGGCAGGCGCAGCTCGAGCAATACCTTACGCGCGATGCCGCTCTCCTCGCCGGTGAGCACCCTCCATAGCGTGTCTACTGGGATCGCCACGCTGCCAGCGGTCAGCGCCGCAGCCCAGCAGCCGAGCGCTAGCGCAGCCGCGGCAGCGGGAATGCTCCAGCGTGAGCTCAAAGCACGGCGAGGAAGGCTAGGTAGCACGCAATCTCCGTCAGTTGCTGAGTAGCGCCAAGGCAGTCGCCGGTATAGCCACCCAAGCGCGCCCGGAACCATGCATAGAGGCCGACGGTCAGCGCCAGCACGCCCGGCAGCGCCCAGAGGAATGTGAACGGTGCAAGCGCAAATGGTGCGACGCCTATGACCAGCGCAACGACGGCATCAATGGAGCGCGCGCCGTGAGCGACGGGGCGCGCCTTGCCGCCCTCGGCGCGTGCGTAAGTCCCGAAGGCGATCAGCGCTACGCATGCAGCTCGGCTGGCGGCATGCGCGCAGACGAGCGCCGCCGGCAGCAGCGCGAGAGGCAGGTACGCGAGAGCGGAGATTTTCAGCGCAACGGCGAGGAAAAGGCCGAGCGCGCCATAGGCGCCGATGCGCGGATCCTGCAGGATGCGCAGCGTTTCCTCGCGCGTTCGGCCGCCGCCGAGCGCGTCGCAAGTGTCCGCGAGGCCATCCTCATGAAGGGCGCCCGTGACGAGCGCCGTGGCGACGACGCTGAGGATGACCGCGACGACGAGCGGTAGCGCCGCGATCGCGGCGAGGAGCACTGCGACCCCCAGCGCGCCGACACCGGCGCCGACGAGCGGGAAGTAACGCGCCGAGCGCCCGAGCTCATCTTCGCTGCGGGGGCGGCCGACGGGGAGACGGGTGAGGAAGCTCGCGGCGGCGAGTAAGCGGCCCGCTTCGCGGCCGATCATGGCGGACTTTTGCGGCTCACCGCCGCCGACTCGAAGGTCGCCATGTCGTTTAGGAAAGCGGCGGCCGCGCGTACGAGCGGATAGGCGAGGGCGGCGCCCGAGCCTTCACCCAGCCGCATGGAGAGATCGAGCAGCGGTTTCGCGCCGAAGCGCTCGAGCAGTAGATCATGCCCCGGCTCGGCCGAGCGATGGCAGAACACGCAGCATTCGAGGAGCCGCGGCTCGAGTTCGCAGGCGATGGCGAGCGCCGCACAGACGATGAAGCCGTCGACGAGAATCACCGTGCGCTGCCTCGCCGCCTCGGCGAGTGCGCCGGCAAGCATCGCGATCTCGAAACCACCGAAGAGTTGCAGCCGCTCGCGCGCTCCCGGCGGCGTGCCCCGCGCTGCGACGGCGCGTCGCAACGTGTCGAGCTTGCGCCGCACCCCGATATCGTCCAGCCCGGCGCCGCGGCCGACGCAGCGCTCGAGCGGCGCGCCGAGCGTGAGGCTGGTGAGCACCGAGGCGGAGGAGGTGTTGCCGATACCCATGTCGCCCAGTCCCACGACCCGCGTCCCTGCTGCGCGCGCCTCGGCCATCAGTTCGGCGCCGGCGCGTAGCGCCGCGTCGCATTGCGCCGCGCTCATGGCAGGTTCGTGGAGGAAGTTGCGCGTTCCCGGGCCGATTCTGCGCGCTACCAGCAGCGCGTGCGCCGGGCAGGGCTCGATGACCCCGGCATCGACGATGCGAAGTTGCATCCCATTCAGCTTCGCGAAGACGCTGATCGCTGCACCGCCCGCGAGGAAGTTCTGCACCATCTGACGCGTCACCGTCTGCGGATAGGCGCTCACGCCTTCTCGGGCGATGCCGTGATCGGCTGCGAAGACGTAGATGCAGGCATCCTCGACGCGCGGCGAGCGCGTGCCCTGGATCAGGCCAAGCTGCAGTGCGAGGTCCTCCAAGCGGCCGAGTGCCCCCAGGGGCTTGGTCTTGTCGTCTATGCTTCGCTGCAGCTCCGCTTTCAGATCCAAGGAATCACTCATCGTTCGATAGCGCGGTGAGGAAGGCCAGGCAATGCGTGCAGGCCGCCTGCACGACGAACGCGTCGGGCGGCTCGTTCTCCAGGGTGCCGTGGACTTTCAGCCAGGTACGGTGCACGCGGGTCATGCGGCGATCTCGCTCCTCCGAGCGCAGCCGATGGCCGAGCGTATTGCGCAACGCATTGAGCGCGTGCATCAGCGTCCATACCGCCGACTCGTCTTGGTGACGGCAAAGGGCGCGAGCGATGGCGGATTTCTGGTAGAAGCGCAGGCTCGCGTCGGCGAGATGTGTACCGTGAACGAGGCGCCTCTCAATGAACCCAGTCAGCGCCGCCTCGATCAGCAGGTGCCCTTTCGCGAGCGTCTCCGCTACCTCGTCGATGCCGGGTTCGGCCGTCATCGGCGTCTCGCTTCGTCGATCTTCTGGCACAGAATCTCCGCGGCGTCGATCGCACGCGGCCCAGAGCGATGCGTCAAATCGGCGTCGACTGAGAAGATGTTGTTTAGGCGCACCGCGTCTATTTCCCGCCAGCGGTCCCACTGTGCGCGCAGCTCGGCGAGCGGCAGTGCGCCGACGATCGCGCGTGGGTTTGCGGCTAGTACCGCCTCTACGTTCACCACTGGGGCGACCACCGGTAGCGAGCCGAAGACGTTGGACGCCCCGCACGCGGCAAGTAGATCGCTCACGAAGTGCTCGCGGTTCAGCGTATAGAGCGGCCGCCCCCACATCTGATAGAAGACCGTCACTTTGGCGCGCCCCGCGTAGAGCGAGACGAGCCGCTCGCGCCGCGCCCGGAATTGCGCGATCCATGCGTGCGCCGACTCGCTCGTGCCGGAGAGGGCCGCGAGCTTCTCGCCTTCGCGCGCGATTGCCTCGAGCGTGCGGGGATTGCTGTAGTAGACGGGAATCCCTGTCGCGCGCAGCCGCTCGAGCTGCTTCATCGAGCCGGCATGCAGCCACGCGACGATGAGATCGGGCCGGGCAGCGACGATGCGCTCCAGGTCGGCCGCGGTGTTGTCGCCGATCACGGGAATGCGCTTCGCCGCCTCGGGATAATCGCTGTGGCGAACGACGCCGACGATGCGCTCGCCGGCACCGATGGCGAAGAGAAGCTCGGTGATGTGGGGCGCGAAGCTCACGATGCGCACCGCCGGGCGCTCCAGGCGCAGGCGATGGCCGAGGTCGTCGGCGATCTCGACGGGCTGCGCTGTGGCTGCCAAGGTCGTGACGAAAAGGCCGAGGAAGGAACTAAAGCGCCGCCAGAGCTTCATCGAGTCTCCTCCATTCGTTTTCTTCACCGGGCAGGCCGAAGCGCAGGCTCGGCGGCTCGTCGAAAGCCCGCACGAGAATGCCCTTGTGCGCAAGGCGCTCCTGGAATGCGCGCGGCTTCGGGTGGCGCACCCAGACGAAGAAGTCAGTGGAGCCGGCGACGCGGTGCTCGTGCTGCGCAAGGAGCGCGCACAGCCGCACCGATGCTTCCTTGAGCCGCAGGCGCGTGGCAGCGTGAAAGTCGCGGTCAGCAAGTGCTTTTTCGGCGATCGCGAGCGCAGGTCCTGAGACCGCCCAAGGACCGAGCGCATCGCGCGCGCGTTTGAGCAAGGCCGGCGGCGCAAAAAGAAATCCCAGGCGCACGCCCGCGAGGCCGAAAAACTTGCCGAACGAGCGCAGCACCACGAGGCCCGGCTCGCCGGCGTGCGGCGCGAGACTGAGCGCAGGCTCGGTGTCGACGAAGGCTTCGTCGAGCACGAGCCAGCCACCGCGGGCGGCTTGGCGCGAATGCAGCGCGAGTAGTGCCGGGGTGCTGTACACCCTCCCGGTCGGGTTGTTCGGATTGCAGACCACGACGACGTCCACTGGGTCTTCGGTCGAGCGGGTGATGGTTGCGCCCGCATCGTGCCATCGACGTTCGTGCTCGGCATACGCGGGTGCCTCGATGGCGACCGAGCCTGCTCCGATGAGCCGCGGTAGTAGGTCGATCGCCGCTTGCGAGCCCGGCATGGGCTCGAGCGCGTCCGTGCCGTAATACTCCTCCGCGGCCTCTCGCAATGCGACCGAAGGCGACGGCAGCCGCCGCCAGGCGTCGCGCGCTAGCTCGCCCACCGGGTACGCGAATGGGCTTATGCCGGTCGAGAGATCCAGCCAGTGCGAGGCCGCGATACCGTAGCGCTCGGTTGCCGCAGCCAGATCGCCTCCGTGCTCGATCATGCAAGCGCGCTCGCGAGGCACAGCACCGCGACGACCGTCGTCCAGACGACGATACCGCGCCGCACGAGCGCGACGGCGCGTGCGATGTCGAGTGCATCCGGTGGTGCGCCGCAGCCGAGCGCCGGACGCTCCTTCAGCTGCCCGCCATAGGAAGCTGCGCCGCCAAGCTGCACGCGCAGCGCGCCCGCCCCGGCGGCCATCACGGGCCCGGCGTTCGGGCTATACCACGCTGCGGCTTGCGCCTTCCAGCAGCGCAACGCCGCCGAAGTGTCGCCGACGATGCAATACGTCAGTGCAGTCAAGCGCGCCGGCAGCAGGTTTAGGACGTCGTCGAGCCTCGCCGCTGCCCAGCCGAATTCGCGGTAGGTCTCATTGCGATAGCCCCACATCGCGTCGAGCGTGTTAGCGAGCCGGAAGGCGACTGCCCCTGGCGCGCCGAGCACGAGGAACCAGAAGAGCGCACCGAACGCGGCGTCGTTGCCGTTCTCCAAGGTCGACTCGACCGCGGCGCGCGCGACGTCGCTAGTTGACATCGAGCCCGTGTCGCGGCTTACGATCTTGCCGACGGCGTTGCGGGCGCCATCGAGATCTGCGCGCCGCAGGGCGTGCGCCACTGCGAACGCATGCTCCTCGAGGCTGCGCGGCGCGATGGCGAGATAGAGCACCGCGATGTCGAAAGCCGGGCCGAGGTGCGCGGAGAGGAACCAAACGAGGATTGCGAGGGGTACGATAAGTGCGGCCACCGCCAATATTCCGAGCGCGCGCTTGCAGGAACCTCTGCGCAACCTGCGCTCGATCATCATGGCAAGGCGGCCGAAGCCGATGAGCGGATGGCAGACTCGCGGCTCGCCGGCGAGGCGGTCGACGAGCAACGCGGCGCTCATGACGAGGAAAGGAAATAACGCTGAGTAGCGCATTGATGATCCAGGGAACAACCTCGGACGCGGGCAAGAGCGTTCTCGTCACGGGGCTTTGCCGCGTGCTGCGGCGCCGTGGCTTGCGCGTCGCGCCGTTCAAGCCGCAGAACATGGCGCTGAACAGCGCCGTCACCGTCGATGGCGGCGAGATCGGGCGGGCGCAGGCGGTGCAGGCGCAAGCTTGCGGCATCGAGCCGCACACCGACATGAACCCGGTGCTGCTCAAGCCGAATAGCGATCGCGGCGCGCAGGTGATCGTGCACGGTCGCGTGCGCGGCGAGATGGACGCCCGGGATTTCCACGCCTACAAGCCTGAGGCGATGCGTGCCGTGATGGCGTCTTTCCGGCGGCTTAGCAGCCGCTACGACGTGGTGCTGGTCGAGGGCGCGGGAAGCCCGGCGGAGATCAACCTGCGCAAGGGCGACATCGCCAATATGGGATTTGCCGAAGCCGCGGACGTTCCGGTGGTGCTCGTCGCCGACATCGAGCGGGGCGGCGTGTTCGCACACCTCGTCGGTACCCTCGCGCTTCTCTCCGCGTCCGAGATCGCGCGCGTGAAGGGCTTCGTCATCAACCGATTTCGTGGTGACGTGGATCTCCTGCGGCCGGGCCTCGCCTGGCTGGAAGAGAAGACTTCGCGCGCTGTGCTCGGGGTTCTGCCTTACCTCGAAGGCCTGCACATCGAGGCCGAGGATGCTCTGCCGCGTGGCGATCGCGCTGCTGTCGACGGGCCGGGGCTGCGCGTCGTCGTGCCGGCCTGCCCGCGCATCAGCAATCACACCGATTTCGACGCGCTGCGCTTGCACCCGCAGGTCGAGTTGCGCTTTGTTCGCGCGGGAGCGCCGATCCCGGGCGCCGATCTCATCATCCTGCCCGGAAGCAAGAGCGTGCGCTCGGACCTCGCGTGGCTGCGTGCGCAGGGGTGGGAGGAGGCAATCGCGCGCCACCTGCGCTACGGCGGGAAAGTTCTCGGCCTGTGCGGCGGCTTCCAAATGCTCGGGGCTCGCATAGACGATCCACGCGGCATCGAAGGACCGGCGGGAAGCTCTACGGGGCTTGGCTGGCTCGATATCGAGACTACGCTCGAGCCGGAAAAGACACTCGAGCGCGTCGGGGGCACGCTGCTTGCGCCCACTGGCGATGCGCGGGTGCGGGGCTACGAGATCCACGCCGGCGTGAGCCGCGGCGCCGGCCTGGAGCGCGCGCTCGCGCGTCTCGGCTCGCGCCTGGACGGCGCGTGCTCCGCGGACGGCCAGGTGATCGGCACCTATGTGCACGGCCTCTTCGACGAGGCCGAGGCTTGCAGGACGCTGTTGCGCTGGGCGGGGCTTGCCGATGCGCGCACGCACGATTACTTTGCCCTGCGCGAGCGCGAGATAGACCGACTGGCCGATGCGATCGAGTCGCATCTCGACCTTGCGCGACTCCTCGGCTGGATCAGCCACGCGCCGCCCCTGCGAGTTTGACGGCAAGCGGCTGGCCGCAGACCATCAGCGTGATGCGCTCGCACTCCTGAGCAACGCGCTGGTTGGTGAGCCCGTGCTCGTCGACGAAGCTGCGTGTAGCGGCGCCCGCGGGCACGATGCCCGAGCCGAGCTCATTGGTTACGACCAGGACCTCCGCTTGCGCTTGCAGCAGCGCGCGGAGGAAGTCCTCACGCTCCGCTTCCACGTTGCCCCCGTTCAGGTTGGCGAGCCAGAGCGTGAGACAGTCGACGATCACGCAGGCGCCGGGGCCGGCTTCCTCCCGTAGCGCGCTGCCGAGGTGCACCGGGCATTCCCGCGTGCGCCACGCGGCGGGCCGGCGCCGCCGGTGGTGCTCGATGCGCTCGCGCATTTCCTCGTCGCCCGGCAGCGCCGTGGCGATGTATAGCGTCGGCCGCCCGCTCTCGAGCGCCAGCTTTTCCGCATAGGCGCTCTTGCCCGAGCGCGCGCCTCCCGAGATGAGGTGTGCCGGCATCAGAAGCCTTTCTCCTCGTAACGCACGCCGAGGAAGAACGTGCGCCCAGGGACGTTGAAGTCGCTGATCAGCTCGTAGCGCTTGTCGGTGACGTTGTTGGCGCGCGCGAAGAGCTTCCACTGCCGTTCCAGCACCTGCTCGAACACAAGGTTCCAGAGGGTGTATCCGCCCATGCGCTGGCGATTGGCCGCGTCGTTGTATCGCTCTGACGAGGCGACGACCTCCACCATCGCGGTGCCGCCGAACGCGGGAGTGCTGCCCGTGAGGCTCGCGTGCCGCTTCGCCCGGCGCGGCAGCAGCTTGTGTGTCGTGCCGTCTTCCGGACGCTGGAAGTCGACGCTAGCGGCGAGCGCGCCGCGCTCAAGCGCGCGGGCCTTGCCGGAGAGCGTCACACCGTCGATCTCGGCCTTGTCGATGTTGGAAGGCGCGAGTGGGATGCCGGCGTTGACGATCAGGTCCTCGATGCGCGTGCGGTAGTAGACCGCGCCGAGCTGCAGGGGCAGCGTCGCGTACTGCGCGCCGGCTTCGAGGCCGCGCGATCGCTCGGGCCTGAGCGAAGGATTGCCAAAGCCCGGGAAGTAGAGCTGGTTAAAGGTCGGCGCCTTGTACGCGGTGCCGTAGTTCAGCCACGAGCGCGCCTGCGGTGTAAAGCGAAAGCCGTAACCGAGCTGCCAAGTGTTCTTGCCGCCGAACTGGGAGTTGTCGTCGCGCCGTGCGCTCGCTTGGATCTGCTGCGGGCCGAAGCCGGCCTGGTAGCCGGCGAAGAGTGAATCGATGGAGCGGTCCTTGACTGGGAACGGCGTAGTCCCCGAGACGTGCTCGCCGAGGTGCTCGAGCGCAGCGATCAGCGTGCCGAAGCGCGTCGGGAAATCGTTCTGCCAGGTCGCTTGGTTCTGGTTGGTCTTGAAGATGTCCTGGCTCGTCAGCGACTGGAAGGAGGTGAGATCGTCCTGGCTCGAGCCCACGAGCAAGCTCGTGCGCCAGCTCTCGGCGATCTCGCTGCGCGCGAAGAGCGAGACTGCGGTCAACGATTCGGTCAGCCGCTGGTCGAACGTGCGCGGCGTGGAGTCAAAATGCTTTTCCCCGTCGCTCTGAAGTGCGCGCACGCCGACTTCGGTGCCGCGCCAAAGACGTTGTGCGAGCTGCGCCGTGAAGTGCCGGTTCTTGTAGCCGTCGGCGTCGGGGTTGAAGCTCGTCGATTGCGGGTTACGCACCGCTGTGATGCCGTCGGTGGAAATCGAGCCGGCCTGCACTGCGAAGCGCGTTCCCTCGGGGCTTTCATAGCCGTAGCCGGCGCCGAGTTGCTGCGTGTCGTAAGTACCCATGCCGCCAGCCGCGTTCGCCCCTGGGTTGCCGCGTCCGCTGCGAGTAAAGATTTGGATTACGCCGCCGATGGCGTCGGAACCATAGAGGCTCGAGGCGGGGCCGCGCAGGATTTCGATGCGCTCGACCATCGCGAGCGGCAGCTGCTCGATCGCGGTAAGCCCGCTTGATGCCGAGCCGACGCGCATACCATCGACCAGGAAAAGCGTGTGGCCGGCATTCGTGCCGCGCAGGAATATCTGGGTTGTCCCGCCGAAGCCGCCGCTCTGCGTGACCTCGACGCCCGGAATGCCCTGCAGAAGGTTAGCGAACGAGGTCTGGCCGGCGCGCTCGATCTCCTCCCGGCTGACGACTGTGACATCGTTGACTAGCTCCTGAAAGCGCCTCGGCACGCGGGTGGCGGTGACGACGACGTCGTCTTGCGCTACGCACGGCTGGAAAGAAACGATAAACAGACAGGAAAGCGCAACGGACCAACGAAAACTGCGCGACATCGCCGCCCCTTGCCCGCGTCCCCGCAGGCTGTGTGGTTGAGATTCGGCAACAGGCCGGTCTCCGGGCTTAGAAGATTTGGCGCGTTGCCTTCCCATGGGAGATCCCACAGTGGCGTGTGTCGCGCCCGCGCTTCCTTACCGTTGCGGGGGCAGCAGAGGAATTAACCCGAAGGTCGCACCTCTTTCCCGTTTCACCCGACCATGCAGGACATGGCCGGGCACCTAGTTGCCGTGTTAATGACTCTATAGAAGATTAGTTTACGTTTACGTAAACGTCAAGCCGGAGGTGTATGGTGGTGGGCGGGGGCGTCTCTCCGCCCCCGCCGCCCTAACGAATTAGGTTGAGCGAGCCGCTACCCACGTCGAAGATACATTTGAATCTACCGACCTCTCGAGGATAGGGGTTCGTAGCTGAAGCTCCATTCACTCCTTTGGGCAGGGCTGCGGACTCCCATGAACCCGCCGCCGGGGGCGGGCACGAGCTCCCAGTCTTTCCTGCCCGTTAGAGGGTCAGCGTGGACGCGCCGAAGATAGCGTTGGACTGTGAGAAAGCGCTTGTCCTCGATCAGGTCTTCGAGTCGCTCCGGATAGCGCTTCATTCCGCCAGGCGAGCGCTCGTAATAGAGGCCGATTGCCTGCCGGAACTGACCGCCTACCCAGCGCAGCTCGGCCTGCTTTTCGCGTTCGCGCGCGTGCGACCAGGCGCCTGCGAAGGCGGCGAGGGAGATTCCGCTCACCGCTACGAGGAGCAGGGCGGCGAGGTAGGTGAAGCCCTGCTCGCGGTTACCAATCGCCATACGGCTTGCCATCGCGGCCGACGCCCTGCGCGCCGCTCTTCACGTTATATACCGCGCCGAGCGCCCGGTCCGCGGGCGCGACGACGACCCAGGTCGACACGCTCTGGGTCAGCGGGTCCGAGGGAATGGAGCGCAGATACTTCTTGGCCGCGAGCTCCTCGAGCGCCCCCGGGTAGCGGCCGGTGTCGGCGAAGTGCTTGTCGATCGCGTCGCGCAGGAGGAAGAGGTCCTCCTTGAGCGCGGCTTCATCGGCGCGCGCCAGGCTATTTACGTAGCGCGGCGCGACGAGGGACAGCAGCAAGGCGATGATCGTAAGCGCCACCAGCAACTCGATCAGCGTGAAGCCACGGCTCACCATACGCGGTAGGGCACGCCGTTCAGCCCGCTGCGCTCGCTCATGGAATAGACGTCGAATACGTCCTTGCCGGCGCTAGGCGCATCGGGCGGGCTGGCGTAGCTGCGCAGTCCCCAGGGCCCTGTCTGCATCGGGTCGGCCGGAATGCGGCGCAGGAAATAAAGCTTCGCGCCGGACGGATTCCTGGCGTCCGGCACGCCTTCGACGAGCGAGGCGAGCGAGGGTGGATAGCCCGACTGCTCCGGCGAGCGCACGATCCGGCCCTCGTCCGACGCCCGCTTGTAGGCGTCGAGCGCGTCGCGGACTTCGCGCAGCGCGCGCCGCAGGTCCGTTTCCTTGCCGCGCTGCGCCGACACCTCGGCGAGCGGTAGCGCGATCGAGGCGAGCGTGGCGACGATCGCCACGGTGATCAGCATCTCAATGAGGGTAAAGCCTTTCATCGCGCCAGCGGCACAAGCTGGCCTTTGCTGTCGGTCAGCGAAGCCGCCTCGATCTTCACCTGCGATGGATGCGCGGCACCCTCTAACGCCTGGAACGTGAGCCGTGCGAGTTCGCCGCGTCCCTTGACCCCGCCGTTCGCGGTGAAGCTGATGTTGAGCCGCCCCAGCCCTTCCGGCGCATTGGCGCGGAACGAGGCGCCGTCGAGCAGGCTGCCTGGCTCGGCGCGGACGAAGCGCAGGCGCGCGCGGTCGTAGCCGAAGTCGATCAGCCCGCCCCGCAGCGCGCCCTCGCTTTCGAGCGCGACTTGCACGGTGAATTCGCCGCCCGTCGGGATCGCGGCCGGGGCGACGAGCGAGACGCGGGTTGCGCTCGCGACAGCTGCGGGCGAGGCGGGCTCGAGGGTGCTTTGCTGCAGGTAGAGCGCCGGCGCGCCGATCGCCGCCTCGGTGCCGCTCGGGAACTCCTCGAAGCGCGGCTCGGGCCGGGCGAGGTTGCGCACCACGCGGGGCGTGATCAGCAGCACGATCTCGGTTTTGTTGCGCGTATCCTGGTGCGTCCCGAAGAGCCGCCCGAGCAGCGGCAGGTCGCCCAAGCCTGGGATCTGGTTCACGTTCTTGCGGTCCTCGTCGCTGATGAGGCCGGCGAGGACCTGCGTCTCGCCGTCCTTCAGCCGCAGCGACGTGGCGGCGTTGCGCGTGCCGATCTGGTAGGTGAGTGTGCCGGTGGCGCTGCGGATCTCGCGCGCGACGTTGGAGACTTCGAGCCCGATCTTGATCCCGACCTCGTCGCCGAGCGAGATAGCAGGCTCGACCTCCAGCTTCAACCCCACCTCGAGGTAGGTGACCGATTCGGCCGCGAAGCCGGTCGAGGTCGTCGTCGTCGTGATGACCGGCACCTTGTCGCCGATGTGGATTTTCGCCTTGTCCTTGTTCTTGACGCGGATGCGCGGATTGGCGAGCAGGTTCGAGCGGTCAATGGTGTTGCGGAAGTTGAGCGCCAAAAGCGGGTCGGTGAACGTCAGGCGCACCAGCTCCGAGCTGCGGTTCTGCCATTCGCGCAGCGTGATGACCCCGGGCGTGCCGCCGGCGCCGACCACGCCGACGCTGAACGAGTTCGGCCAGCCGATGCCGAGCGCCTGCAGCGTGTTGGTGCCCACCTCGAGCACCTCGACCTCGAGCATCACCTCCGGTTCGGCGAGATCCTGGTTCGCCACCAGCCGCTCGGCCATGCGCACGGCATCCGCGGTGTCGCGGATGACGAGCAGGTTGAGCTTCTCGTCGATGTAGAGGTCCTTGGTCTTCACCAGCGTGCGGATCATGTTCGCCGTCGCCTTCACGTCGGCGTTGGAGAGATAGAAGCTCTTCACCACCAGCTCCTGGTAGTCGCGCAGCTTCGCCGGCGTGCTCGGGTAGACGAGGACGGTGTTCTCCGAAAGAACCTTGCGCTCGAGCTGGTTGGTCACCAGCACGAAGCGCAGCACGTCTTCGATGCTCGAGTTGCGCACGAAAATGGTGGTGCGCGCGTCCTGGCGCACATCGCGGTCGAAAATGAAGTTGAGCCCGCTGCCGCGCGAGATCGCCTCGAAGATCTGACGCAGCGTGGCGTCGCGGAAGTCGAGCGTGATCGGCTGGCGCAGCGCGGCCGAGAGCTGCGGCGTCGCCTCGGCGCGCAGCGCCCGCTCCTCGATGCGGCGCAAGAGGTCGCGTGCGTCGCGATTGCCCGGGTTCTCGATCAGCACCCGCCGCGTCATCGCCGCGGCGCCCCCGGCATTGCCCTTTTTCAGCAAATCGTCGGCAGCTGCGAGCTCGCTGCGATGCCGCCGCTCCATGCCCACGGCCTCCAGGCCCGCCCGGGCACGCGCGTAGTTCGGGTCGATCGCCAGCATGCGGCGATAGATTTCTTCCGCCGCGTCCCATTGACCTTGCTGGCGCGCGCTTTCGGCGAGCGAAAGGTAGCGCTGCAGCGCGGTCTCCCGCTGCCGGATGAGCGCCTGGCGGTATTCGCGGTTCTGCGGGTCGCGCCGGGTCGCCTCGTCGAGCTTCGCGAGCCCGGCTTCGGTCTTGCCCGCTTCGATGAGGTCCAGCCCTTCGCGGTACGCGAGGTTCTGCGCGCAGGCGCACAGGAGGAGAGCAGCGAAGACGGTGGATGTTTTGCGCATGGCGGGCTCCTAGGGCACCGGCGGGATGGCCAGCGTCTGCGCCGTGCCGAGCGGCAGATAGACGAAGTGCGCGGTGGTGTCCGAGATGCGCTCGACGCGATAGGCCCCGTCGAGGGTCGCGCCTTCCTCGACGATCAGCATGTCCTGGTTGCGCAATAGATAGAGCGTCGTTCGCTCGCCCTTCTTCATCCGCCCGAGGTAGCTGAAGGGCAGCGGCGGCGTCGTGGGTGCCGGCGCCGGTTCTGCCTTGGGGATTGCGGGAAGAACAACGGGCGGCACGCTGAAGATGTCTTCAACCTCGGTTTCCCGGCGCTCGCGTGCGAGGGGCGCGATCTCCAGCGCTGGCGCATACGACGCGCGCACCGGCTCGGGGGCGGGCTCGCGCTCGCGGCCGGTGACCACCGTGGCGAGCAGCACCAGGGCGACGACGATGAACGCCGGGTACTTCATCCGCGCCTCGCGTGCAAGGTCAGCACCAGCTCGGTCTCAACGCGCGGCTCGGCAGCGCTCTTCCTTCGAAAGCTTGCCTGGTCGAGCGAGAGCACCGGAATCTCGGCGAGCGCCGCGTTGAGAAAGCCGCGAATCTCGGCATAGCTGCCGCTCACCGGCAAAGTTATCTGGTAGCGCTCGATGCCGTAGCGCGAGTCGGCGAGACGGTAGTCGGCCTGGCGGAGCTGCAGGCTCTTCGCGGTGGCGATGCCGTAGAGCCTCGCCAGCCAGTCGTCGATCTTCTCCGGACGGTCGAAGAAGCGCTGCAGCGCCGCGAGGTCGTAGGCGGGCTGCGGCTTCGCCGCGTCCTTCCATGCCGCCGAGATCGCGAACGACACGCCGCCGCCGCGCGCTTCGTGGCGCAGGAGGTGGACGTTCTGCAGCGTTTCCTGCTGGCCGAGGCCAGCGACGTAAGTCAGGACCGCCAGGTAACCTTTCGCCTCGCCGGTCAGGCGCAGGCTGCGGCTCTCGCCGTTCGGCTCGACCGAGAGCAGCGCTACGCCCTCGGTGCGGGAGCGCTCGAGCGCGCCGAAGAGCGCATCCCAGGGGATGCTCATGCGCAGCACGGTCTCGCGCGCGAAGGCGAGCTCCTCGGCATTGACGGGAGCCGGCGCGACGACGGCAGGCCGCGGCGCGGGCCGGCGCTTGTGCTCCTGGTAGAGAATCGCGCCGTAGATCGCGAGCGCGGCGCCGGCGGCGGCGAGCATCCAGGCCGCACGGTGCGGCGCAGCGTGGAAGTCGAGATCGAGCGCTTTCACTGCAGCACCATCGCGTGCGCGCGCGCCACGGGCGTGAGGTCGACGATCTCGTAGCGGCCGGCGCGGGCCGGCGGCTCGTCCTCGGCGCAGAGCACTGCCTGGGTGCAGTCGGGCGCATCGGCGGCGGCGGACTCGCGCTCGAGGAGGTCCGCGAGCGACCCGGCCCAGCCGGAACCCGCCTGCCGGGTGCGGATGACTTGCCAGGATTCCTTTTGCAGAAGGGCGAGGGTGAGGCGGCCGCGCTCCTGCACCACGAACCACGCGGATTTGCCTCGCAGCTGCTTGCGGCGCGCGTTGAACGCCGCCATGAAATACGGCTGCACCGAGCGCAGCCCTGGAATCGCCCTCAGCTCCTGGAGCAGCGCCGCGTCCACGGCGGCGGCCACGCGATCGTTGACGCGAATCTCCCAGCGGCCGGCCGCGGGTCCGTAGGTCGCCTCGAGCACATGTCGCGCGTACGCCTGCCAGTCGGCCTTCGATCGCAGCGCCTTGCTTGCGGGCAGCACCGCGTAGCGAACGTAGTGGTTCGAAAGCACGACCGTGAAGCCGCGGCCCGCCGCGCGCTTCTTCAGCTCTGCGAGCGGCTCGCCGGCGACGATCTCGCCGCCGAGGATCAGCCGGTCGGGGCAAAGCCCGGCGCGCAGCTCAGCGCGCGGCCACGGTGACACGATCGATCTCCTCGCGCGTCGTCTCGCCGCGCTCGACGAGCAGCTCCGCCGCCTCGCGCAGGCTGCGGCCGCCCGCGGCGTGCGCGGCTTCCTTGAGGCGGCGCATCGGCGCCTTCGCCGCCACCAGGTCCTTCAGCTCGTCGTCCAGGACCAGCAGCTCGGCGATCGCTTTGCGCCCGCGGAAGCCCGTTCCCCGGCATTGCGCGCAGCCCTTGGCTTTGCAGGCTACGCAGATCGTTCTGACCAGGCGCTGGGCGAGAACCGCGTTCAGCGCCGAGGCCAGGTTGTAGGGGTCGACACCCATGTGCATGAAGCGGCCGACCACGTCGAAAACGTTGTTGGCGTGCACGGTGGTGTAGACGAGGTGACCCGTGAGAGCGGACTGCACCGCGATCTCCGCGGTCTCCGGATCGCGGATCTCGCCGACCAGGATGCGATCGGGGTCGTGGCGCAGGATCGAGCGCAGGCCGCGGGCGAAGCTGAGGCCCTTCTTCTCGTTCACCGGGATCTGCAGCACGCCGGGGAGCTGGTACTCCACCGGGTCCTCGATGGTGACGATCTTGTCGACGCCGTCGTTCGCTTCCGAGATGACGGCGTAGAGCGTCGTGGTCTTGCCGCTGCCGGTGGGACCGGTCGCCAGCAGCATGCCATGCGGTTCGCTGGAGAGGTCGCGCAGTCGCTTCTTCAGGGAATCTTCAAGACCCAGGACATCCAGCGTCAGCCCGCTCATCTGATCGGACAGCGCCTGCTTGTCGAGGATGCGCAGCACCGCGTCCTCGCCGTGGACGCTCGGCATGATCGAGACGCGCAGGTCGATCTCGCGGCCGGCACGGCTGACCTTGAAGCGCCCGTCCTGCGGCACGCGACGCTCGGCGATGTCGAGCTCTGACATGACCTTGACGCGCGACAGCACCTGATCGGCGACGTCCAGGCCGTCGGCGGTCTTCACCACCGCCAGCACGCCGTCGATGCGGTACTTGATCACCAGGCCGCGTGCGCAGGTCTCGAGGTGGATGTCGCTCGCGCCGGACTTGAGCGCGTCGTAGAGCGTGGAAGTGACGAGCTTCACCACCGGGCTGCCGCTTTCTCCGATGGCGGCGAGCGACACCTCCTCGATCTCGCCGCGTCGTCCGGCATCCGCGGACCCGGCGACGTCGATCCCCTGCATCGCGCTCAAGGCCTGCTCCTGCTGCGAGAGGTAGGCGGCGAGCTCGCGCGGGTCGGCGAGCCGGTAGGCGAACGGCAGCCGCACGTTCTCCTCGATCCAGTCCTGCGCCGCGCCGTCGTAGGGATCGCCGAGCACGGCGAGAAGGGCCCCGTCGCCCGCGCGCAGCAGGACGCATTGGCGGCGCAGCGCCTCGGCGTAGGGGAGCAGATCGAAGGCAGGCACGCAGACGCGCATCGCCGCGAAGGTGAGCACCGGCAGGCGGAAGAGGGCGCTCAGCTCCTCGAGATCAGTGGCGCGCGCGGTCAGCGGATGCTCCCGGCGAGCTCGAACACCGGCATGTACATCAGCACCACCACCAGGCCGACCGCGAGGCCGAGGATCGCCATCAGCAGCGGCTCGAAGACGCGGGAGAAGGCGTCGACGAAGCGCGCGGTCTCGTCGTCGCAGAACGCGGCGGCGCGCTCGAGCAGCTCGCCCATGCGGCCGCTTTTCTCGCCCACCGCCAGCATGCGCGCCACCACTGGCGTGGCGAGGCCGGTCGCGGTGAGCGATGTCGAGATCGCCCTGCCTTCCCTGAGCGAGACGACGGCGCGATCGAGCTGCTGGCGCAGGTGCGCCGCGAGCAGACCGGACGTCATCTCGAAGGCCTTGAGGGCCGGAACGCCGGCCCGCAGCAGCATGCCGACGGTGCGATAGAGGCGGGCGAGCTGGTAGACGCGCAGCCGCTCGCCGAGTACCGGCAGCCGCCACAGCCGGTTTTGCAGTTTCTCCTTCAGGAAAAACACGGTCGGGACGCAAGCGCCCAGAGCCACGAATACCAGCCATCCGTGCTGCTCGACCAGCCGCCCGAGCGCGAGCAGGAGGCTGGAGAAAAAGGGCAGGTCTGCCGACATGTCCTCGTAGACGCGGGCGAAGCGCGGCACGACGTAGAAGAGGAGGAAGCCCAGGACGAGCGTGCCGACCACGAGGAGGATCGCCGGATAGAGCAGGGTGGCGAGCACCTTGCGGCGCACCTGGTCGAGCCTCTCCTGGTAGGCGACGTAGCGGGCCAGGGCTTCCTTCAGGTCGCCCGTGCGCTCGCTCGAGCGGATCGTCGCCACGTAGAGCGCGTTGAAGGCGTCCGCAACGCCGGCTACGGCCTGCGAAAGCGACTCACCGCGCCGAAGCGCTTCGAGGAGCGCTTCCAGCACCCGCCGCTGCTCGCCTCGCGCACCTTCGGCCAGCGCCTGTAGCGCCTCGACCACGTTCAGGCCCGCATCCAGGAGCGCGAGCAGCTCGACCGATAGCAGCGTCGCGTCGAAGCGCTGCCGGCGCGCCGCGAGCGCGGGCATGCCGTCGCGCGCGAGGCGCAGCACCGCGTAGCCGCGCCGGCGGGCGAGCTCGCGCGCCGCCATTTCGTCGGCCGCCTCGAGCTTCAGGTCGATCACCTCTCCCGACGGCCCGACTGCTTTCAGCGCGTAGCGCACGGCTCAGAAATTCGTGATGTCCGCGTCCTCGCCCGCGCCGCCGGGGAGGCCGTCCTTGCCGTAGGAGACGAGGTCGAACTCAGCCTTCGTTCCCGGCATCTTGTAGAGATAGGGCCGCCCCCAGGGGTCGAGCGGCACCGTCTTGCGCAGGTAAGGCCCGTTCCACTGCGGCTCGTTCAGGGGCCGTTCCACCAGCACCTTCAGGCCCTGATCGGCGCTCGGATAGCGGCGCGTGTCCAGGCGGTACTGATCGAGCGCCTTCTCCAGCGCGTCAATCTGCGCCCGCGCCACCTGCACCTCCGATTTCCCAACCTGCGCGAAATACCTTGGCGCAACGAAACTCGCGAGCAGGCCAATGATGACCACTACCACCAGCAGCTCGAGCAGTGTGAAGCCTCTGCTACTCATGACCGGGCGTCAGTAGGACCGGGGAGGATTGAAGGTGCGCTCGGTATGATCGAGCGCGGCGACGACGTTCTTCGCGTACTCGTAGAGTTTGTCCCCCTGCGCGGTCGGCACGATGGTCCGCCACTTGCGCTCGAAAAGAGGAGCGTTGACTGTGCGCTCCAGGATCTGGATTCGCTCGGACACCGTTGACTGCACTCTTCCGAGATGTTGCGACGCCTTGGAAAACCCCTTGGCCTCGTACACGGCAATGAAATAGCGCAGATCCTTCACATCCATCTTCTTCTTCTCCCCTGAGGGTGCGGCGCGACGCTTCGCGCGTCGTCCGCTTTTTCGCGGTGCAACCGCCTGATGTTTGCGTTTTCTCATAAATCGGGGAAAAGCGTAATCGGCAAAACAGATGGAAGGAATATGTCACTGAGAATTTCTTCACGAGCTCTTCATATCTCCTTGTCCGACCACTTGGATAATTTCGGCGATGCTGCGCACGATTAGCGCGCTGAAATCGCCTCAGCCGATAGCATCTGCGAAACGCAAGTGCTATCGGCCGCGCCGATCACAGTGCGTCAGGAATTCTTGATATCGGTTTTTCCCGTTGGACAAACATTTGCGCTCGAATCTATCGTCGGCGCAGTTTGGAGAACGAAAAGAAGGGAATGCCATGAGAGTTCTTCTCGCCGCCTTGGCGCTTCTTAGCATCGCCACCCAGTCTCAAGCCACGCTGCCGGTCTCGCGCTATTGGATCTGGGCGAGCGACATGATCGGCAACCAGTGCGCGCGCGTCTCGCCGGGAGGGCCGTGCAGGCTCTACCAAGGACCCATGGACTCCTGCGCCGACACCAGCAATAACCCCTCGGTGTCGATCTGGAACCTGAAGCTGGGATTTGATTGGGGCAACCCTTCCGGTGCCACGCCGCATGTCATCGAGTGCAGAGCGAACTATGTTCCGGGCTGTCAGTTCATCAGTTCGCCGTGCGTGCTGGGCTATGCGATCGAAAAGACTTCCAACCCTTCGCGCCCGCTTGCGAATGCAAGCTGCACCGGCAGCGGTTGCACCTGCAATGCGGGTGGCCTTGAAGCAGATCTGGTCTGCAGTGGCGGGAAGAACAACGGCGGCTCCTGCACTGACTGCGGGAATCCAGTCAACGCTGCGAGCGGCAACAAGCATCAGCGACAGCCGATTTATGCGGGCGTAAACGGGTTCGAGCTCTCGCTTACCTACAACACGTATGACCAGTATCGCCATCGCTTCGGCTGGCACTGGCGCGATTCGTTCAACCGCGCGATTTCCCGCATCGGCTCGAGCACGACCGCCATCGCCTACAGGCCAGACGGTAAGGCTCTGCAATTCACCCTGAGCGCCGGCGTGTGGTCCCCGGATGCCGGGACGCCCGACCGCCTGGTGCAGACGACGAGCCCAGCAGGGTGGCAGCTCACGACCGCTAGCAGCGACGAGGTCGAGACTTATGACAGCGCAGGCAAGCTGCTTACCATCAAGGCGCGAAGCGGTCTCACGCAGACACTCACCTACAGCGATGGGACGAATGGCGCCAATGGTGGCGTCGTGCTCGATGCAAGCGGCAACCCTACCTCGTTCATCCTCGCAGCCGGATACCTGATTCGAGCCGCGGACCATTTCGGCCGCACGATCTCGTTCGGCTACGACAACACCGGTCGCGTCATCAAGGTGACCGATCCCGCTAGCGGGGTGTATCGCTTCGGGTACGACACGACGAACCGCCTGACGACGATCACCTTCCCGGACACCAGGGTTGTTACATCCGTGTACAACGAGTCGGCCAATACAAGCAGCACGGATCTGCCGACCGCGCTGACGGGCATCGTCGACGAAAACAGCAACCGCTTCGCGACTTTCAAGTACGACGCGCAGTTCCGAAGCATCTCAACCGAGCATGCCGGCGGCGCGGGGCTGTATCAATTCTCATATTCCGCCGGCTCGACGGCGGTTACGAGGCCCCTCGGCGGTGTCAGCACCTATTCCATCCAGAACACCTTGGGCGCGCTCGGCGCCAGCGGCATTACCGGCGCGGTGTGTCCCGAGTGCGGCCCGGCGTCGCAGACCTTCGATGCAAACGGCAACGTCGCTACACGAACCGACTGGAATGGCAATCGCACGAACTACAGCTATGACCTTGCGCGCAATCTCGAGACATCGCGTACGGAGGCGCTGACATCGGCCGGCTCCACCACGCCGCAGACGCGGACGATCACCACACAGTGGGACACCAACTTCCGTCTGCCGACGGGAATCGCCGAGCCGCTCCGAATCACGACCATGGCGTATGACGCGACCGGATCGACCTGCGGCGCGAAGGGCGCGATGTGCTCGCGGACTCTCCAGGCGACCACCGACACCGATGGCTCTCAAGCCTTCTCTGCCACCACCACCGGCAGCCCGCGGACATGGACGTATACCTACAACGCCAACGGCCACGTCCTGACGGTGAACGGTCCGCGCACCGACGTCACGGACGTGACGACCTACACCTACTACGCCAACAACGACGCCACGCCTGGCAAGCGCGGCAACGTTGCCACGATCACCAACGCGCTCAGCCAGGTCACGCAGATCACGTCGTACAACGCGCACGGGCAGCCGCTGACCATCGTCGACCCGAACGGGCTCACCACCACGCTTGCCTACGACTCGCGCCAGCGCCTCACCTCGAGGACTGTCGGGACTGAGGTCACGACGTACGACTACGATTTTGCGGGCCAGCTCACGAAAATCACGCTGCCCGACAGCTCGTACCTCACGTACACCTATGACAACGCCCATCGCGTCACGGGCATCCAGGACAACCTCAGCAACAGCGTCACCTATACGCTCGACGCTGCGGGGAACCGCACCCAGGAGCAGGTGAAAGACCCGGCGAGCACGCTGGTGCAGACGCGAAGCCGTGTGTACTCAAACTTGGACCGCCTCTACCAGGAACTCGGCGCGACCAGCCAGACGACCGAGTACACCTACGACAACCAAGGCAACGTACTGACGGTCAAAGACCCGCTCAACCAGACCACGACCAATCAGTACGACGCGCTCAACCGGCTGAAGCAGGTCACTGACCCTGGCACCGGAGTGACGCAGTACGCCTACAACGGCGTCGACGCCCTGACCCAGGTTACGGACCCGCGGAGCCTCGCCACCGGCAACACGGTCGACGGCCTCGGCAACCTCACGCAGCAGTCCTCGCCCGACACAGGTACCACGGCGAGCACCTACGACGCCGCCGGGAACCTGCTCACCCAGACCGACGCGAAGAACCAGATCACGACCTATACCTACGACGCGCTCAACCGCGTCACCCTCATCACCTTCCACGACGGCTCGACGCAGACCTACGCTTACGACTCGGGCACGAACGGCCTGGGCCGGCTCTCCTCGATCACCGAGGCCGACCCCTCGAGCGTGCAAACGAGCCTCACCGCCTATGCTTACAACCAGCACGGTCGCGTGACCTCCGAGACGCGCAC
>JAXDQC010000206.1:0-9065 GCA_034668045.1 Betaproteobacteria bacterium
CCAGATCTGGCTCCAGAAGTGATGCAGGTAGAAGTGCTCCTGCTTGAACACGGTGCCGAAGTTGCGCAACGTCGGATGGTCGGGCCACAGGCGCCCCGAGAACGCCGATTCCTTGGTCGAGATCGCGAAGAGGAAGATGTGATAGATCGGGATCAGGGTCCACAGCAGGACCGGGATCGCGACCAGCCACAGCTTCGCTTCGCTAAGAAGTTTTCTGTTCATCGCCCGAAAGACGTTTCATCATGAAGTAGACCAGCGGCAGCACGAAGGGCAGCGCCACCACGATCGTCGCCATCGCATGGTCGAGCTGGTCGAGGCGGATGTAGCGGATGCCGAGCGTGGCGAGGACATGCGTCTTGTCGGCGGGCTGGCCGCCCGTCAGCAGGTAGACGCTGTTGAAGTCGCCCAGCGTCCAGATGAGCGACAGCAGGGTGGACGTGATGTAGAGCGTGCGAATGGAGGGCCAGGTGACGTATTTGAACTTCTGCCAGCCGGTCGCGCCGTCGACGCTCGCCGCTTCGTAGAGCTCCTTCGGGATGGCGAGCCGCCCGGCCATCAGGATCAGCGTCCAGAACGGCAGCGCCTTCCAGATGTGCACTCCCATTGCCATCGCCATCGCCAGCTGCGGGTTGGTGAGCCAGTTCGGCCCGTCGAGCCCGGTGAGGCGGAAGATGAGCTGGTTCACCACGCCCCACTCGGGATTGAACATGAAGCGAATCGAGAAAATGGTCGGGATCGCGGGCGCTGCCCAGGGAATGATGAAGATGACCGACAGCCAGCGGATCCAGCGCTTCTCGTGCACGAAGAAGCCCGAGAGGAAAAGCGCCAGCACGAACTTGAGGTTGACCGCGACCAGCAGGAAGAAGATCGTGTTGAGGACCGTGGTGAAGAAGATCGGGTCCTCGAACAGCGTGCGGTAGCTCTCGGGGTTGCGCGCCAGCCAGAGGCCGTAGCTGACCGGGTAGACCACGAACACCAGGAACACCAGCACGTACGGGGCGAGGAGAAGGCCGCCCCAGACCTGCCAGGTGGAAAAGCTCTTCCGCGGGACGCCCGCCCGCGGAAGAACGATTGCAGACATTCCTAAGCGCTCAGCCGGCGACCTGCTTGATCCTCGCCACCATCTCGTCCACGGCCTTCTCGGGCGTCCACTTGTCCACCACGACGCGGTTGACCGCCTTCGCCCAGACGTTCTCGTTGTTGAGGATGGTGAACTTCCAGTTCTTGGTGAACTCGAACGGCACCGTGCCGGCCGAGAACTGCTCGTGCACGATCTTGCGGTGCGGGTCCTCGGTCCAGAACTTGCGCGCGGCGCCCGACTTCGTCACCGGGTACCAGCGGCCGAGCGCGCCCTCGACGTACGGGATCAGGTTCTCGTCCTGCATCGCGAACTGGACGAACTCCTTGGCGCGCTTCTTGTTCTTGGCATCGGCGAAGATCACCCCGACCTTGACCGCCGAGCGGTACTGCATCGGCTTGCCGTCGGGCTTGATCGGGAAGGCGCCGGTGGCGATCAGCTCCTCGTAGTTCTTCTTCGCCTGCGCGCGCTCCTCGGGCTTGAGCTTCTCGCTGTTCATGTCGTCGAGCCACTTCGCCGCGATCGAGATGGTCGCGTTGTGCGTCATCATGATCTGCTTGTTGTGGAAGGCGACGTTGTTGTCCGGGTCCTTCCAGGTGACGGCGGTGGGCGGCGTGCAGCCCTTGGCGACCGAGCTCGAGTAGTCGGCCACCGTGGCGACCAGGCCCTTCTTCACCGCGGCGCTGTCGACCAGCAGCTTGCCGTTGTCGTCGACCACCTTGACGTTGTGCGCGTCCATGAAGGTGAGGAACGAGTAGAACGAGTCGCTCGAATCGACGCCCATCGGCGCGCCGACCGAGAAGATGCGCTTGCCGGAGGCCTTGCGGTAGCCCGCCTGCGCCTTGGTGCACCAGAAGTCCCAGTAGGCGTTCCAGGTCTTCGGGATGTCGCTTTCCTTGAAGCCCGCCTCGGCCAGCATGTCCTTCCAGTACTGGATGTGCATGGTCTGGCGCTTCATCGGGAAGGCGTAGTAGCCGCGCTTCTTGGTCTTCTCGTTCAGCAGGTAGGCGGTCTCGAGCGTCACCGGCAGGAAGCTCGCCTTCATCGGCGTGAGGATGTCGGAGAGATCCTCGAGGCGGCCTTCGGCCGCCCACTTGCCCGCGACCTGGAAGTCGAACACGTCGCCGTAGGCGACGTCGGGCGGCGTGCCCGAGTCGAGCGCGGCGACCGCTTTCGGCACCGATTCCTGCGGCGAGTAGCGCGACAGCTCGATCTTGACGCCGGTCTTCTTCTCGAACTTGGCGACCATGTCGTCGAGCGCCTTGTCCTCCTGCGGATAGAAGCCCTTGGTCCAGTAGACGACCAGGGTTTCCTGCGCGGCGACGGCGGAACAAAAGGCCGCCAGAACGGCGGCTGCGAGCAACTTCATCATCGTCATCCCTCCTCTAGGGTCAGTTGTATGATAACTGACGAATCAGCGTTTTTGGGTCTTCTTCCACGCCTCGAATTCGGCCTTGGTCTCGGGCGAGGGCGGGTAGAGCCCGAAAATGGCGCGGCCTTCCTTCACTCGCGCTTCGACCCAGTCCTCGAAGATCGTCTGCGCCGCCGCTTCCTCGGCCACCTCGCCGGCGATCTTCGCCGGGATGACCACCACGCCCTCGGCGTCGCCGACGACGATGTCGCCGGGGTAGACCGCCACGCCGCCGCAGCCGATCGGCACCTGCATGTCGACCGCGTGGTGGCGCACCAGGTTGAGCGGCGCCGAGCGCGCCGCGCAGTAGGCGGGCCAGGGTAGCTTCTCGATCGTCGGCGTGTCGCGCAGCCCGCCGTCGGTGACGATGCCGGCGGCGCCGCGCACCATGAGGCGCGTCATGAGGATGTCGCCGCCGGTGGCGGCGCTGGCGTCGCGGCGCGCATCCATCACCAGCACCTGGCCGGGCGGGCAGGCCTCGATCGCCTCGCGCTGCGGGTGGCCGCGGCCTTCGAAGGCGCCGAGCTGGTCGATGTCCTCGCGCGCCGGGATGTAGCGCAGGGTGTAAGCGGCGCCCACCATCCTAGGCGCCTCTTTATTCAAGAGAAAAACCCCTTGCAGAAAAACGTTGCGGAACCCTCGCTTGAAAAGCACGGTCGTAAGCGTGGCGGTACTGATACTTTTCAGTTGCTCGATGGCGCTCATGACCGCCAATCCTACAAGGCGGAACCGTCCTACAATATGTAGTGGTACGGCAGCTTTAAGGCACTAGATCCATGGCAACAAAACCGGCTGTCTACGACGCATCCGCAATCCAGGCGCTCAAGGGCCTCGAGCCGGTGCGCCGCATGCCCGGTATGTACACGCATACCGTCCACCCGCTGCACATCGTCCAGGAAGCGATCGACAACGCGGTCGACGAGGCGCTCGCCGGCTTCGGCAAGCGCATCACCGTCAGCGTCTTCAAGGACGGCTCGGTGCAGGTCGAGGACGAGGGGCGCGGCATCCCGGTCGACATGCACAAGGAAGAGAAAAAGCCGGCGGTCGAGGTGGCCTTCTCCATGCTGCATGCCGGCGGCAAGTTCTCGCGCTCCGGCGACGGCGTCTATCACATCTCCGGCGGCCTGCACGGCGTCGGCGTCGCGGTCTCGAACGCGTTGTCGAAGCGCTGCGAAGTCACGGTTTATCGCGGCAACGAAAAACACACCATCGCCTTCGAAGGCGGCGAGCTCAAGAACAAACTGAAAAGCGAGAAATCCAAGGACAAGCGTAGCGGCACCGTGGTCAGGTTGTGGCCCGATCCGAAGTACTTCGATTCCCCCAACATCCCGATGAACGAGCTGGAGCACTTGGTGAGGTCGAAGGCCTACCTGCTGCCCGGCCTGACGATGGCGCTGGAAATCGAAGGCAAGCAGACGCGGTTGTGGAAGTACGAGCGCGGCATGGCGCAATACTTCGAGTTCATGCTCGACGGCCGCGAGCTCGTTGCTCCGCTGTTCACGGGGGGAAAATTTTTTGATGAAAAAACAACAAAAGAGCTGACCGACATCGAGCCCGGGGAGGGCGCTTCCTGGGCGATCGGCTGGGTCGCCGACGGCGACATCTTCGCCGACAGCCACGTCAACCTCATCCCGACGCGCTCGGGCGGCACGCACGAGGCGGGCTTCCGCTCCGGCATCTTCGAGGCGCTCGCCGCCTTCATGGACACGCGCTCGCTCGCGCCGAAAGGCGTCAAGCTGATTCCCGACGACCTCTGGCAGCGCGCCTGCTTCACGCTCTCGGCGCGCATCGTGCGCACCCAGTTCCACGGCCAGACCAAGGAGAAGCTCACCACGCGCCACGCCGCGCGGCTGATGGAGATGTGCGTCAAGGACGCCTTCGAGCTGTGGCTGAACGAGCACGTCGACGAGGCCAAGAAGATCGTCGAGCTGGCGATCGAGCAGGCGATGGCGCGCCTCGCCAAGGGCAAGAAGGTCGAGCGCAAGAAGTCGAGCGGCATCGCCACGCTGCCCGGCAAGCTGGTCGACTGCGCCTCGGGCGACATTACCAGGAACGAGCTGTTCCTGGTCGAAGGCGACTCCGCCGGCGGCTCGGCGAAGGAGGCGCGCGACAAGGAAACGCAGGCCCTGCTGCCGCTGCGCGGCAAGGTGCTGAATACCATGTCGAAGGACAGCCGCACCGTGCTCGCCAACAAGGAGCTGCAGGCGATCGCGACGGCGATCGGCGTCGACCCTCATTCCCTGGAAGAAAAAGTCGAGTTGAGCGGCATACGGTACGGAAAAGTCATCGTCATGACCGATGCCGACGTCGACGGCGGCCATATCCAGGCGCTGCTCCTCACTTTCTTCTTCATGCATGCGCCGCGGCTGGTGGAAGCCGGCCACCTCTACGTGGCGCAACCGCCCCTGTACAAGGTGGAGGTGCCGAGCCAGGGCAAGGGAAAACCGGCGCGCCGTCTCTACTGCCTGGACGACGACGAGCTCGAAGAGACCCTCGCCAACCTGAAAAAGGAAAAGGTGAAGGAGGGCAGCTGGGAGATCTCGCGCTTCAAGGGCCTGGGCGAGATGAGCCCCGAGCAGCTCTGGGAGACGACCATGAACCCGGACGCGCGGCGCCTGGTGCGCATGGAGTTCGAGACCAAGAACCTGAAGAAAGTGCGCGAGACCTTCGAGAAGCTGATGGACGCGGGCGAGGCCGAGGAGCGGCGCAACTGGATGCGCGAGCACTGGAAGACCGTTGAAGCGGACATCTAAAAAACAAAAGCCGTTCTGGGAGCGCGCCTACAAGGGCCACGCTTTCTGGCTCGGCAAGGCGAAGCTCGGAAAAGTCGTTCTCATGGAAAAAAACAAGTATTCCTGGGAAGCGGCTGGAAGGGCCGGCGTAGCCGAAGATCTGGACAAGGCAAAAAAGGCAGTGGAACTCGCCGTTCTGATGGCGGACAAGCAACTCGACCTCTTCAGGTAGACCATGGACACGCTAACACCCGACCTCTTCACCAAGGAAAGCGGCGACGACGCGGCGCCGATCGAGCAGCACGCCTCGCACGCGTATCTGGGCTACGCGGTCTCGACCGTCAAGTCGCGAGCGCTGCCGGAGATCGCCGACGGCCTGAAGCCCGTGCAGAGGAGGATCCTGTTCGCCATCGGCGACACGCCGGGCGGCGGGACATCATTTTCGAAATGCGCGCGCTACGTCGGCGAAGTGCTGGGCAAGTATCACCCGCACGGCGACAGCTCGACCTACGAGGCGCTGGTGCACCTCGCGCAACCGTTCTCGATGCGCTATCCCCTGATCGATGGGCAAGGCAATTTTGGTTCCAGAGACGGGGACTCCGCTGCCGCATACCGGTACACGGAAGCCAAATTGTCGAGGTACGCGGAACTTCTCCTGAGCGAGATCGGGGAGGGCACCGTCGATTTTCAAAAGAACTACGACGGCAAGTTCGACGAGCCGGTGCTGCTGCCGGCGAGGCTGCCGTTTGGTCTCCTGAATGGAAGCTTCGGCATTCCGGTCGGCTTCTCGACCCGCATTCCTTCCCACAACCTGAAGGAAGTCGCTGCCGCCGCTGCGTACGTCATCAAGCACCCGCGCGCGAAGCTGGAAGACGTCCTGGACATCATCCCCGGACCGGATTTCCCCGGCGGCGGCCAGATCATCTCGCCGAAGGAAGAAATCCGGGAGGCCTACGCCGCCGGCCGCGGCTCGCTGGTGCTGAGATGCAAATGGGAAAAGGAGCAGCTCGCGCGCGGCCAGTGGCGCATCGTCGTCACCGAGCTGCCGCACGGCGTGTCGGTGAGGCAGGTGCTGGAGGAAATAGAGGCGCTCGCCAACCCAAAGTCTTTATCCAATAAAAAAGAAATTTCCCAGGAACAGCGCAGGATGAAGCAGTTCATCCTCGACCAGGTCGAGGGCGTGCGCGACGAGAGCGACCGCAAGTCGAAGCTGCGCCTGGTGATCGAGCCGAGAACTTCGCGGCAGGATCCCGAGGAGCTGGTGGCGGCCCTGATGGTCAACACCTCGCTCGAGACGCGCTACGCCATCAATCTCACCTGGCTCGGCCTGGACGGCCTGCCCGAGACCAAGGGCATCGTCGACATCCTGCGCGAGTGGGGCGAATTCCGCGTCAACACCGTCCGCCGCCGCACCGAGTTCCGCCTCGCGCGCGCCAACGAGCGCCACGAGATCGTCATGGGGCGGCTGCTCGCCTTCGTCAAGATCGACGAGATCATCAAGCTGATCCGCGCCAGCGAAGACCAGCCCGAGGCGAAGGCGAACCTGCAGAAGAAGTACAAGTTCACCGAGCGGCAGGCGCAGGACATCGTCGACCTCCGCCTCGGCCAGCTCACCAAGCTCGACAGCGTGAAGCTGAACGACGAGCGCAAGACGCTGGAGGCCGAGCGCAAGGGCCTGAAGGACATCCTGGGGGACGAGAAGGAGCTCCGGAAAGTCGTGATCAGCGAGCTCAGCGACGATGCAAAAAAATTCGGCGACGAGCGGCGCACGCTCATCAAGGCCGCGGAGCGCGCCGCCGTCGAGCGCACGGTCGTCGAGGAGCCGGTCACCGTGATCGTCTCGCGCAAGGGCTGGATCCGCGCCCGCACCGGCCACGGCCTGGATGTCTCGCAATTGAGCTTCAAGGACGGCGACGCGCTCCTGCAGACGCTGGAATGCAAGACCACCGAGCCGGTCACCGTGCTCGCGGGCTCCGGCAAGAGCTTCACCCTGCAGGCGGCCGACATTCCCTCGGGCCGCGGCGACGGCGCGCACGTCAACAGCCTGGTCAACTCCGGCTCCGACGACATCGTCTGGATGGGCGCGGGCAACCCGGAGCAGAAGCTGCTGATGAACAGCTCCGCCGGCCTCGGCTTCGTCTGCAAGCTCGGCGACCTCGCCACCAAGACGCGCCAGGGCAAGGACTTCATGAAAGTAGAAACGGGAATTTCCGTCCAGAAACCAGCTTTACTCGGCGGGGAAGCGTTTGTTGCTGCCTTGTCCTCGGACGCCAGGCTTCTGGTTTTTGCCCTGGAAGAAGTTCCCGAAAGGCCGAATGGCGGGGTCGGCGTGCAATTGATTGCGCTTCCGGACATGAAGCTCGCCGCCGTGGCGGGCACCGACGGGAAGTCGCTGATCGTCTCGGGCATCAAGCGCAAGAACCGGGCGGTCGAGACCCTCGACGCGAAACAGCTCGCCGAGCATATGGGCAAGCGCGCCCAGCGCGGTAAAGTCTGCGACGTCGGCTTCAGGCCGGATCGTCTGGGAGGCTAGCAATGCGTAGATACGCCGTACTTTTCCTGCTTCTCGCCGGCTGCGCCGGCGGGCCGCCGAAGGGGCTCGAGCAGATCGAGACTATCGTCATCGTCTACGCCGAGAACCGCAGCTTCGACCACCTGTTCGGCCTCTTCCCGGGCGCCGAGGGCATCGCCAACGCGACCGTGGAGCAGAAGACGCAGCTCGACCACGACGGCACGCCGCTGCCGAAGCTGCCGCCGGTGTTCGTGCAGGGCAAGCCTTCCGCCGCCTTCCCCGACAACCTGCCGAACGGGCCTTTCCGCATCGACGCGGCGCCGGTGAACCGGCGCCTGGATGAGGTGCTGCCGAGCCCGATCCATGCCTACTACCAGAACCGCGAGCAGATCAACGGCGGCCCGAACAACAGGTTCGTCGCCATGAGCAACATCGGCGGCTGGGTGATGGGCTACTTCGACGGCTCGAAGATGAAGATGTGGAAATGGGCGAAGGACTACACGCTCGCCGATCACTTCTTCATGGGCGCCTTCGGCGGCTCCTACCTCAACCACCAGTGGCTGGTCTGCGCCTGCACGCCGAAGGACGTCGATGCGCCCGCCGCCCAGCGCGCGCAGGTCGATGAGCGCGGCAACGTGAGGAAGCGCCCCGACTCGCCGCCCTCCGTGATGCAGGGACCCGTGCACCTCTTCGACGGTCGGGTGACTCCGGACGGCTACACCGTCAACACCTCGCAGCCGCCGTACCAGCCGAGCGGAATTCCGCCGGCCGCGGGCGCGAGCACCGACCTGGCGGACACCGCGCGCCATCCCCTGCCGCCGTCACGCGACAAGACCATCGGCGACACGCTTTCGGCGAAAGGCGTGACCTGGGCCTGGTACGCCGGCGGCTGGAGCGAGGCGACGCGCGACGGCCGCCAGGATCCGGGCGAGAAGCGCACGGTCATCTACTCGAACCGGCCGGGCTCGTCTTCCTTCCAGCCGCACCACCAGCCCTTCAACTACTACGAGCGCTTCGCGCCGGGGAAGCCGGAGCGCGAGCAGCATCTCAAGGACTACGACGAGTTCGCCGCGGCGATCGACAAGGGCACGCTGCCGCAGGTGTCGTTCTACAAGCCGGTCGGCCGCCTCAACCAGCATCCGAGCTACACGGACGTGACGAGCGGCGACGAGCACCTGAGCGACCTGCTCGCGCGGCTGCAGAAGAGCCCGCAGTGGAAGCGCATGGCCGTGATCGTCACCTACGACGAGAACGGCGGCTTCTGGGACCACGTGAAGCCTCCGTCCGGCCCCGGCTGGGGCGACCGCTGGGGTCCGGCAACGCGCATCCCCG
>JAXDQC010000207.1:0-21370 GCA_034668045.1 Betaproteobacteria bacterium
GACTTGATCTGGCCTTTGACCTTGTCGCCCTTCTTGTACTCGCGGGCGAAATCTTCCCACGGGTTCGGCATGCACTGCTTCATGCCGAGGGAGATGCGGCGGCGCTCTTCGTCGATCTCGAGGATCATCACCTCGACCTCGTCGCCGACCTGCACCACCTTGGACGGATGCACGTTCTTGTTGGTCCAGTCCATCTCGGAGACGTGCACCAGCCCTTCGATGCCCGACTCGACTTCCACGAAGGCGCCGTAGTCGGTGAGGTTGGTGACCTTGCCGAACAGGCGCGTGCCCTGCGGATAGCGCCGGGCGATGCCGACCCACGGATCTTCGCCGAGCTGCTTCAGGCCGAGCGAGACGCGGTTCTTCTCGGCGTCGAACTTGAGGACCTTGGCGGTCACTTCGTCGCCGACGTTGAGGACTTCGGACGGGTGCTTGACCCGACGCCAGGCGAGGTCGGTGATGTGCAGCAGGCCGTCGATGCCGCCCAGATCCACGAATGCGCCGTAGTCGGTGATGTTCTTGACGATGCCCTTGACCGTCGCGCCTTCCTGCAGCGAGGCGAGCAGGTGCTCGCGCTCGGCGCCCGCGGTCTCCTCGAGCACGGCGCGGCGCGACACGACCACGTTATTGCGCTTGCGGTCGAGCTTGATGACCTTGAAGTCCATTTCCTTGCCTTCGTACGGCGTGGTGTCCTTCACCGGCCGCAGGTCGACGAGCGAGCCGGGGAGGAAGGCACGGATGCCGTTGGCCATGACCGTCAGGCCGCCCTTGACCTTGCCGGTGATGACGCCCTTGATCTTCTCGCCGCTCTCCAGCGCCTTTTCGAGGCCGATCCAGGCCGCCATGCGCTTGGCCTTGTCGCGCGACAGGCGCGTCGAGCCGTAGCCGTCTTCCAGCGCCTCGATGGAAACACTGACGAAATCGCCGACCTTGACTTCCACCGTGCCGGCGTCGCTGCGGAATTCTTCGATGGCAATGATGCTTTCGGACTTCAGCCCCGCGTTCACCACGACGAAGTTGTCGTCGATGCTGAGGACTTCGGCGGTGATGACCTCGCCGATGCGCATTTCCTTGCGGGTGAGGCTTTCTTCGAACAGCGCGGCGAAGGACTCGCCGGCGGCGGGATTGGACGATGGCGATGAAGCGGGGGCGACGCTGGGCATTAGAAAAAAAACCTTTTCAAACCGCCGGCTTACGGATGGCGGGGTAAGTGGGATTCCCGGTACAACTCCAGAATGCGACCGGCCACCGCTTCAATTGAAAGTGACGATGAATCAATCACTTGCGAATCGGCTGCCGGGATCAGAGGAGACACGGCGCGCTTCGTATCGCGCTCGTCCCGCTCCTCCAGATCACGGGAAAGGGCGCGCAGATTAGCATCGATTCCTTTTTCTTTCAACTGCTTATACCTTCGCTCGGCCCGCACTTCCGGACTAGCTGTCAAGAAGATTTTGAGCTCGGCGTCGGGGAAGACGACCGTGCCCATGTCCCGGCCGTCCGCGACCAGGCCGGGAGGCCTGCGGAAGGCCCGCTGGCGCTCCAGGAGCGCCGAGCGCAGCGCCGGCAGCCGGGCTACCTCCGACGCGCGCACGCCGCACGGCTCGCTGCGGATCTTGTCGGAGACGTCTTCCTCCTCGAGGCGCACTTCGCCGTCCGCGAACTCGACGTCCATCTCCTTCGCCACGCGCACGAGGCGGCCTTCGTCGAGCGTGCCCTCGCGGAGCGAGAGCAGCGCGAGCAGGCGGTAGAGCGCTCCGCTTTCTAGATAGTGGAACCCCAGCGCCCTCGCGACGCGATTCGCGATCGTGCCCTTGCCCGACGCTGACGGGCCGTCGATGGCGATGACGGGAGCTGTGCCGGAGTCGCTCAAGAGTGGTGCAGATCATAAGGTATGCTCGGCGCATGGCAGATGAAGCCGGCCGCACGCTGGTCTGCAGCGTGCTGTTCCTCGATCTCATCGGCTACTCCAAGAAGGCGGTCGCCGAGCAGCACGAGACGAAGCGCCAGTTCAACAGCGCGTTGACCGAGGCGCTCGACCTGCTGAACCGGCGCGATCGCGTCATCGTCGACACCGGCGACGGCGCGGCCGTGGTGTTCCTCGGCGATCCCGAGGACGCGATGATCGTAGGCATGGCGATGCGCGAGAGCGCGGGACACGTCCCCATGCGCCTGGGCATCAACCTCGGCCCGGTGCGCCTGATGAGCGACCTCAACGACCAGACCAACGTCATCGGCGACGGCATCAACGTCGCCGAGCGCGTGATGAGCTTCGCCGAGCCCGGGCAGCTGCTGGTCTCGCACAGCTACTTCGAAGTGGTGACGCGCGTCTCCGAGCACTACAAGCGGCTGTTCGTGCGCGTCGGCCTGGTGCAGGACAAGCACGTGCGCGACCACGATATCTACCTAGTCGACGACGACATTCGCATCGGCGAGGATCCGCTCGCGCCGCCGCGCGAGTCACCCGCCTCGCGCGAGCCCGCCAAGGTCGTCGACACCGGCACCGCGCTGATGATCTCGGGCGGCTCGCGCGCTTCGGTCGAGGCCGCGCTGCGCGATCTGGTGGCCAAGGGCGCCAGCGCGCTTTCGGTTCCCAGCCAGGTCGGCGCCAAGTGGTACGCCTCCTGTACCCATTTCGGCGCGAAGCAATACGACGAATGCAAGATCGAGCACGTCGGCCTGAAGCGGGTGATCACCGGCCCGACGCGCGCAGCCGTTGCCGACAAGGTGGCGGACCTGGTTTCGTTCGGCGCCAAGCAGGTCGGCGACATCGAGGAGCTGGACGGCCGCTGGACCGCGGTCTGCGACACCCGGGGCTGAAAGCTCAGCGCAGGATCGAGCCGAGCACCGCAAAGTAGTCGGGAAAGGTCTTGGCGACGCACTGCGGGTCGTTGATGCGCACCGGCACGCCGCCCAGCGCCACCAGCGAGAAGCTCATCGCCATCCGGTGGTCGTCATACGTGTCAATCGAAACGTCGCTCTTCAGCTTTCCCGGCGTGATCTTCAGGAAGTCCTTCCCCTCCTCCACCTGCGCGCCGAGCTTGCGCAGCTCGGTCGCCATCGCCGCGAGCCGGTCGGTCTCCTTGACGCGCCAGCTCGCGACATTGCGGATCACGCTCGGCCCGTCGGCGAAGAGCGCCATCACGGCGGCGGTCATCGCCGCGTCGGGGATATGGTTCAGGTCGAGGTCGATCGCGCGCAGCTTGCCGCCCCTGACTTCGATGAAATCGTCGCCGAGCGTGACCTGCGCGCCCATCTTCTCCAGCACTTCCGTGAAGCGCACGTCGCCCTGGATCGAGCCGCGGCCGACGCCTACCACCCGCACCGGCCCGCCGCCTAGCGCGCCGGCGGCGAGAAAGTAGGAGGCCGACGAAGCGTCGCCCTCGACATCGATCTTTCCGGGAGAAACATATTTTCCGGCCGGAACATCGAAGTACCGCCAGCCCGTGCGCCGCACCTCGACGCCGAAGCGCTTCATCACGTTCAGCGTGATCTCGACGTAGGGTTTCGAGATCAGCTCGCCTTGCACTTCGATCCGGGCATTTTTTCCCGATAGAGGAAGAGCCATGAGCAGCGCGGTGAGGAACTGCGAGGAGACGTCGCCGCGCACCCGCAGCTTCTCGAGCGAGATCTGTCCGGGGTGGATGGCAAGCGGCGGGAATCCCTCCTTGCCCGTGTAGTCCACGCGCGCCCCGATGCCGCGCAGCGCGTCGACCAGATCGCCGATCGGCCGCTCGTGCATGCGCGGCACGCCCGACAGCCTGTATTCCCCATTGCAGAACGCCAGCGCCGCGGCAAGCGGCCGTAGCGCCGTGCCAGCGTTGCCCAGAAAGAGATCGGCTTTCCGTACCGGGAACGCTCCGCCCGCCCCGACGACTCTCTTTTCATCGAAAGCAATCCCAAGGCGCACGAGCGCCTCGCGCATGACCTTGGTGTCGTCGGCATCGAGCAGGCCGCCGACCTCGGTCTCGCCGTCGGCGAGCGCGGCGAGCAGCAGGACGCGGTTCGAGATGCTCTTCGAGCCCGGCAGGCGCACCGTGCCGGCGGCGCCCTTCGCCGCCTTCAGCTCGAGGACTTCAGCCATTGGTCGCGCGCCTGGCGTGCTTCGGCGAACAGCTTTTCCAGAGCGTCGCCGTCGCCCGCCTGCAGGAGCTTTCCGATGGCGGACACTTTGCCCTGATATTTTTGCAGCTCCGCCAGGAGCAGATCCCTGTTGGCGAGGCAGATGTCGCGCCACATTTCCGGATGGCTCGAGGCGATGCGCGTGAAGTCGCGGAAACCGCCAGCGGCGAAGGAGAAGAGCTGCTCCGAATTGCGGCGTGTGGCGACGTCGTGGACGAGTCCGTACGCGAGCAGATGAGGCAGGTGGCTCACGGCGGCGAGAACCGCGTCGTGTTCTTCAGCGGTCATACGGCTGAGGCGGGCTCCGCACGCTTTCCAGAGGGCTTCCACCTTTGACACCGCATCGCCATCGTTTTCCGCCATCGGCGTGAGGACTACGCGGCGATCACGGAAGAGGTCCGCGTTCGCGGCTGCCGCGCCGCTTTTCTCGGCGCCGGCGATCGGATGGGCGGGCACGAAGCGGCCTAGATTCGTGCCGAGCGTCTTGCGCGCCGCGGCGACCACGTCGCGCTTGGTGCTGCCTGCGTCCGTAATGACGGCTTTTGAAGAGGCAAGAGAAGCAAAAATCTGCGGGTATTGCCCTAGCGGTGCAGACACCAGCACGACGTCGGCATCGCCGGCGTCCTTCGCGATCGAATCGATGATGCCGCGCTCGAGCGCCAGCTTCAGGTTCGCCGCCGTGCGGCCGACGCCGACGACGTGCGAGACCGCCTTGGCCTTTTTCAGCGCGAGCGCGAACGAGCCGCCGATCAGGCCTACGCCTATTACGGCAAGCTTCATTCCTTCAGGCTGGCCGCGAGCGCGCGCAGGAACTTGTCGTTCTCTTCCGCGGTGCCGACGGTGACGCGCAAGTGCTCGGGCAGGCCATAGCCGCCGCCGACCGGCCGCACGATGACGCTGCGGCGCAGGAGCCGCTTGTAGATCTCGGCCGCCTTGCCGACGCGAATGGTGATGAAGTTGCCGTAGGAGGGAATGAAGTCCAGGCCGAGCCCGCGCGCGCCTTCGCTCAGCTGCTGCATGCCGCGCAGGTTCTCCGCATAGCTGCGCGCGACGAACTCCATGTCGTCGAGCGCCGCGGTGGCGGCCACCAGCGCCAGGCTGTTGACGTTGAAGGGCTGGCGCACGCGGTTCATCACGTCGGCGACCGACGGATGCGCGAGTGCGTAGCCGACGCGCAGCCCGGCGAGGCCGTACGCCTTCGAGAACGTGCGCGTGATGACCAGGTTCGGATGGCGCTTCAGCCACTTCACCGAGTCGGCGCGCAGCTCCGGCGCGAGGTACTCGTTGTAGGCCTCGTCGAGCACCACCAGTATGCGCTCCGGCACTTTGCGCAGGAACGCTTCCATCTGCCCGCCCCGGGCAAAGGTTCCGGTCGGATTGTTGGGATTCGCCACCCAGACGACGTAGGTCTCGTCATCGATCGCCTTCGTCATGGCGTCGAGGTCGTGGCCGTAGTCCTTCGCCGGCACGACGATCGAGCGCGCGCCGCGCGCCTGCGTCGCGAGCGGGTAGACCGCGAAGCAGTGCTGGGAGAATACCGCGGCGCGCCCGGGCCCGAGGAAGGCGAGCGCCATCAGCTCGAGCACGTCGTTCGAGCCGTTGCCCAGCACGATCGCGCCCATGTCGACGCCGTAGCGCTTGGCGAGCGCGTGCTTGAGATCGAAGCCGTTGCCGTCCGGGTAGCGGGCGATCTCGCCGAGCGCCGCCTCGATCGCCGCGCGCGTGCGCGGGCCGATGCCGCGCGGGTTCTCGTTGGAGGCGAGCTTGACGATGCCCGCCTCGTCCAGGCCCATCTCGCGCGCCAGCTCCGAGATCGGCTTGCCGGGCTGGTAGGGCGCGATCGAGCGCACGTACGAAGGCGACAGGTCGCAGAGATCCATCTTCATAGCGCCGCCGGGTAGGAGCCGAGGATTTTCAGCAGCGGCGCCTTCTCGCCCAGCGCCGCGAGCGCGCGCGAGACCGCTGCGTCCTTCTGGTGCCCTTCGACATCGATGAAGAACACGTACTCCCACCTGCCCGACTTGGCACGCGAAGGACGCGACTCGATGCGGCTCATGCTGACGCGATGTTCGGCGAGCGGCGAGAGCAGCGCGTGCACCGCGCCCGGCTTGTTCTCCGCCGACATGACGAGCGAGGTGCGGTCGCGGCCGGTCGGCGCCGGCTCGATCTTGCCGAGGACGAGGAAGCGCGTCGTGTTGTCGGCGGCGTCCTCGATCGAGCGCGCCAGCACCTTCAGGCCGTAGCGCTCGGCGGCCGCTTCGCCGGCGATCGCCGCGGCGTCCTCCTCGCCCGCCGCCAGCCGCGCGGCTTCGGCGTTGGAGACCACCGAAATTCTCTCCACCTGGGGAAGGTTCTGCGCCAGCCAGCCCTGACACTGGGCGAGCGATTGCGCATGGGAGTAAACACGTCGCAGTTGCTTCAAATTACTTTCTTTGGATAACAAATTCTGTTGAACCCGCAACTCGATTTCCGCGCAGATCTTGAGCGGCGTGGCGAGCAGAAGGTCAAGCGTCCGCCCGACCACGCCCTCGGTCGAGTTCTCGACCGGAACGACGGCGAATTGGGCAGCGCCGGACTCGCAGCGCCGGAACGCCTCGTCGACCGATGCCGACGCCACGCCTTCGACCGCGGCGCCGAAATGCTTGCGCACCGCCTGCTCGCTGAAGGTGCCTTCCGGCCCCAGGTAGGAAACGCGGATCGCCTCCTCCAGGCCGCGGCAGGCGGAAATGATCTCGCGGAACACGGCGAGAACGCGCTCCTTGGGAAGGATTCCGACCCTGGACGAAACGCGGTTCAGAATCTCGCTCTCGCGCTCGGGACGGTAGGCGGGTCCGCCCTTCTTCAGCTTGCCGATCTCCACCGCAAGGCCGGCGCGCCTGTCCAGCAGCTTCGCCAGCTCGTCGTCCAACGCGTCGATTTCGCGCCGCAGCTTCTCGATATCAGGCATCGGCCGGTAAATAGCGCACGGTGAGGACCCCGTGCAGGCCCTCGAGCTCCTCGATCACCTCGGCCGGCACGGCCGTATCGGTATCGACGAGCGTGTACGCCATCTCTCCCTTGGACTTGTTCAGCATGTTGTGGATATTGATTTTGCGCTTGCCGAGCGTGTGCGACATGCGCCCCAGCATGTCGGGCACGTTGGCGTTGGCGATTGCGAGGCGATAAGGCGCCTCGCGCGCCATCGCCGCGTCGGGGAAGTTCACCGCGTTCTGCAGGTTGCCGTGCTCGAGGTAGTCGCGCAGCTCGTCGACCACCATGACGGCGGAGTTGTCCTCGGCTTCGCCGGTCGAGGCGCCCAGGTGCGGCAGCGCGATCACGCCCTGCTGGCCAAGCAGCGCTTCGCTCGGAAAATCGGTCACGTACCACTTGAGCTTGCCGGCGGAGAGCCCTTTCAATACCGCCTCGTCGGCGACCACGCCCTCGCGGGAGAAGTTGAGCAGCACCGCGCCGCTGCGCATCAGCTCGAGGTTCTTCGCGTTGATGGTGTGCTTGGTCTTCTCGACCAGCGGAATGTGCAGGCTGACGAAGTGGCTCGCCTTGAGGATTTCGTCGACCGACGCCGCGCGCTTCACCTGCGAAGGCAGGCTCCAGGCGGCTTCCACCGTGATGTGCGGGTCGTAGCCGAGCACGTTCATGCCCAGGCGGATGGCGGCGTCGGCGACCAGGCTGCCGATCTTGCCAAGGCCGATGACGCCGAGCGTGTGCCCGGGCAACTCGAAGCCGGCGAAGTTTTTCTTGCCCTCCTCGATCCTCTTCTCCAGGTCGGGAGACGCCTTCTGCTTGGAAACGAATTCAAGCGCAGGTCCGAGGTTGCGCGCGGCGATGAGCATGCCGGCGAGCACCAGCTCCTTCACCGCGTTGGCGTTGGCGCCCGGCGCGTTGAAGACCGGGATGCCGCGCTTCGATAGCGCGCCCACCGGGATGTTGTTGACCCCCGCGCCGGCGCGGCCGACGGCCCGCAGCGACGGGCCAAACTCGAACTTGTGCAGGTCCTGCGAGCGCACGAGGATCGCCCAGGGGTCCTTTGACTCCTTGACCACGGCGTAGCGCTCGGCCGGGAAGCGCTTCAGACCGACCGGGGCGATGTTGTTGATCACCAGGACTTCACATTTCTTGGTCTTAACCATGCTTCTTCTCGAAGTCTTTCATGTACTGCACAAGACGCTGCACGCCCTCGATGGGCATGGCGTTGTAGATCGAGGCGCGCATGCCGCCCACCGAGCGATGGCCCTTCAGCTGCACCATGCCCTCCTTCGTCGCGCCCTTCAGGAACTCATCGTCCAGCTTCGCGTCCTTCAGCGTGAAGGGCACGTTCATCCGCGAGCGATCTTCCTTCGCCACCGGGTTGTGGAAGAATCCGCTGCCATCGAGGTAGTCGTAAAGCAGCTTCGCCTTTTGAGCGTTTGTTTTTGCAATGGAAATCAAGCCACCTTGCTGCTTGAGCCATTTGAAGACGAGGCCAGCAATGTAGATCGAGTAGCTGGGGGGCGTGTTCAGCATCGAGTCCGCGTCGGCCTGCGCCTTGTAGTCCATCACGCCAGGCGTGCCTTTCGCCGGCTGCCCGATCAGGTCGTCGCGCACGATGACGATGGTGATACCGGCCGGGCCTACGTTCTTTTGCGCGCCCGCATAGATCAGGCCGTATTTCGACACGTCGATCGGTCGGGAGACGAAGTGGGATGAAGCGTCTGCGACGACCGGAACGTCGGTCTTCGGCACGTCGAAGTATTCGACCCCACCGATCGTTTCGTTGGAGCAGAAATGCACGTAAGCGGCGTCTTTGCGCACGTTCCAATTCTTCGGCGCATACGTGAAGTTCTTGTCCTCGGATGAAGCGGCGATGTGGACGTCGCAAAAGGCCCTGGCTTCCTTGATCGCCTTCTTCGACCATTCGCCGGTGGCGACGTAGTCGGCCTTGCCCTTGCCGCGCAAGAGGTTCATCGGCACCTGGGCGAACTGCAAGGTCGCGCCGCCCTGGGCGAAGATCACCTTGTAGTTCGCGGGGATGGCGAGCAGCTCGCGCAGGTCCTTCTCGGCCTCGGCATGGATGCCGATGAACTCCTTGCCGCGATGGCTCATCTCCATCACGCCCATGCCGCTGCCGCGCCAGTCGAGCATCTCGTCGCCCGCGCGCGCCAATACCTCGGCCGGGAGCATGGCCGGCCCCGCGCTGAAGTTAAAGATGCGGGACATTAGTGAACCGTGGGCTGCGGATCCGTCGGCGGGGGAAGTTCCTCGTGACCTTCGCCATTGCCGCCGTTGCCACCATTTCCGCCATTGCCGCCATTGCCGTTGCCGCCCAAGTCGCGCTCCTCGATGCGCTCCATGCCAGCAAGCTTCTCGCCTGCGTCGAGGGAGATCAGCGTCACGCCCTGGGTAGAGCGGCCCATCTCGCGGATCTGGGCGACGGCGGTGCGGATCAGCACGCCGCCGGTGGAGATGAACATGACCTCGTCGTTGTCGTCCACCAGCACGGCGCCCACCAGCGCGCCGTTGCGCTCGGAGGCCTGGATGGCGATCATGCCCTGGCCGCCGCGGCCGTGGCGCGTGTACTCGCCGATCGCGGTGCGCTTGCCGAATCCGTTCTCGGTCGCCGTCAGGACCGACTTGGACTCGTCGTGCGCCGCCAGCATGCACACGACGCGCTGCTGCTCGCCGAGCTTCATGCCGCGCACGCCGGTCGCCTGCCGGCCCATCGGCCGCACGTCGGCCTCCTCGAAGCGGATCGCCTTGCCTTCCGAGGAGAACAGCATCACGTCGTACTTGCCGTCGGTCAGCGCCGCGCCGACCAGGTAGTCGCCCTCGTCGAGGCCGACGGCGATGATGCCGCTCGGCCGGGGCCGCGAGAACTCGGCGAGCGGCGTCTTTTTCACCGTGCCCTGCGCGGTCGCCATGAAGACGAAATGGTTCTCGTCGAACTCCTTCACCGGCACGACCGCGGTGATCTTCTCGCCCTCTTCGAGCGGGAACATGTTGACGATCGGCTTGCCGCGGCTGGTGCGGCTGCCGGCCGGCACCTCGTAGACCTTCAGCCAGTAGAGCCGGCCGCGGTTGGAGAAGCACAGCAGGTAATCGTGCGAATGGGCGACGAACAGCCGCTC
Source organism: Betaproteobacteria bacterium (assembly GCA_034668045.1). Classification (GTDB taxonomy): domain Bacteria; phylum Pseudomonadota; class Gammaproteobacteria; order Burkholderiales; family SG8-39; genus SCGC-AG-212-J23. The sequence goes on from JAXDQC010000207.1 coordinate 10,221, forward strand.
GATGAAGTCGTCCTCCTTCATCGTCGTCGCCATCCGGCCACGGCCGCCCCTTCGCTGCGCCCGGTAATCGGCGAGCGGCTGACCCTTGACGTAGCCGCCGTGCGAGAACGTCACCACCATGTCCTGCGGCGCGATCAGGTCCTCGATCGAGATGTCCTCCGCGACCGTGACGATCTCGCTCTTGCGGGCGTCGCCGTAGACGGTCTTCAGGGCGCGCAGCTCCTCGCCGATGATCGCCGTGATGCGCGCCGGCTTCGCCAGGATGTCGATCAGGTCGGCGATCTGCGTCATCACTTCCTTGTACTCGTCGCGGATCTTGTCCTGCTCCAGGCCGGTCAGGCGCTGCAGGCGCAGCTCGAGGATCGCCTGCGCCTGCGCGTCGGAGAGGTGATAGCCGTCGTCCTTGAGGCCGAACTGCTCGGCGAGGCCTTCCGGACGGAACTGCGCGACCGGGCCGTTGCCGATCAGGGCGCGGACAAGCTCCGAGCCCCAGGCGCGCGTCATCAAGCCGCGCTTCGCGTCCACCGGCGTGGGCGCCTTCTTGATCAGCGCGATCACTTCGTCGACGTTGGACAGCGCAACGGCAAGGCCTTCGAGAATATGGCCGCGCTCGCGCGCCTTGCGCAGCTCGAACACCGTGCGCCGCGTCACCACCTCGCGCCGGTGCGAGATGAACGCCTCGATCAGGTCCTTCAGATTGAGCACGCGGGGCTGGCCATCGACCAGCGCCACCATGTTCATGTGGAAGGTGTCCTGCAGCTGCGTCATCTTGTAGAGGTTGTTCAGCACCACCTCGGGCAGCTCGCCGCGCTTGAGCTCGATCACCATGCGCATGCCGGACTTGTCGGACTCGTCGCGCAGGTCGGAGATGCCCTCGAGCCGCTTGTCGGTGACGAGCTCGGCGATCTTCTCGAGCAGCGTCTTCTTGTTCACCTGGTAGGGCAGCTCGTCGACGATGATCGCCGTGCGGTCGCCCTTGCCGAACTCCTCGAAATGCGTGCGCGCGCGCATCACCACGCGCCCGCGCCCGGTGCGATAGCCCTCGTGCACGCCGGCGATGCCGTAGATGATGCTCGCGGTCGGGAAGTCGGGCGCCGGCATGAGCTTGATCAGCTCCTCGATCGCGCAATGCGGCGTGGCGAGGAGATGCAGGCAGGCGTCGATCACCTCGGAGAGGTTGTGCGGCGGGATGTTGGTCGCCATGCCGACGGCGATGCCGGAAGAGCCATTGACCAGCAGGTTCGGCACGCGCGCCGGCAACACCGCCGGCTCGCGCTCCTTGCCGTCGTAGTTCGGCACGAAGTCGACCGTTTCCGATTCGATGTCGGCCAGCAGCTCGGAGGCGATCTTCTCCAGCCGGCACTCGGTGTAGCGATAGGCCGCCGCCGCGTCGCCGTCGACCGAGCCGAAGTTGCCCTGGCCGTCGATCAGCATGTAGCGCATCGAGAAGTCCTGCGCCATGCGCACCAGCGCCTCGTAGGTCGCCGAGTCGCCGTGCGGGTGGTACTTGCCCAGCACGTCGCCGACGATGCGCGCGCATTTCACGTACGGCCGGTTCCAGATGTTGTTCACCTCGTGCATGGCGAACAGGACCCGTCGATGGACCGGTTTCAGGCCGTCGCGGACGTCCGGAAGCGCCCTGCCCACGATCACGCTCATCGCGTAATCGAGGTAGGAACGCCGCATCTCCTCCTCGAGTGAAATCGGGAGGGTTTCTTTGGCGATGGATTCCATACGAGAGAGGCTCAAATTTTATCATGCAAGCCTCGGTTTTCCCTCTAAAAAACGCTTGTCTGGCCGCTCGCTGCTGTGCTACAAATCGGCCCCGTTGCCAAGTAAAAAAGGAGGGGGACCGATGAGCTCCAAAAAGGCATTTTTCAGCGCCCTTTGCAGCGCCGCGCTCGTGGCGGGTTGCGCCACCGAAGAGCAAAAGCCCGCGCCGAAGCCGGAAGCACCCGCGGCCGCTCCCGCACCCGCTCCGGCGCCGGTGGTCGCGCCGAGAGCGGCCGAACCGGTGACGCCGGTGGCCGCCCCCGAGGCGAAGAAGCCGGCGATCATCAACCTCGCTTCCACCGAGCTGTTCGAATTCAATAAGGCGACGCTGACGCCGGACGCACGCGCCAAGCTCGACGCCGAGGTGATCGCCAAGATGAAGGACTTCGGCGACATCCGTTACGTGAACGTGAACGGCCACGCCGATCGCATGGGATCGCCGGGATACAACCAGCGGCTGTCCGAGAAGCGTGCCGAGGCCGTGCGCGCCTACCTGGTCTCCAAGGGCGCCGACAGCGCCAAGGTCGAGGTCTTCGGCTTCGGCAAGACGCTGCCGGTCAAGTCCTGCCCCGACGAGAAAAAGCGCGCCGCGCTGATCGAGTGCCTCGCTCCCAACCGCAGGGTGGTGGTCGAGGTGCAGGGCGCGCCCCGATAGTAGAAAAGCCCTCTACCGAGCACGCGAAATCCGGCACGCTCCTTAGCGCCCGCTGGGTGGTGCCGGTCGAGCCGGCGGGGGCGGTGCTCGAGCACCACGCCGTCGCCGTGCGCGACGGCAAGATCGAGGCCGTGCTGCCCGCGAAGGAAGCGGCTGCCCGCTTTCCCGGCTACGAGAAAGTCGGCCTGGAAAATCACGTCCTGATGCCGGGGCTGGTCAACGCCCACACGCATGCGGCGATGTCGCTCCTGCGCGGCCTCGCCGACGACCTGCCCCTCATGCGCTGGCTCGAGGAGCACATCTGGCCGGCGGAGGTGAAGCACGTCTCGCGCGAATTCGTGCGCGACGGCACGCTCCTCGCCTGCGCCGAGATGATCCGCGGCGGCATCACCTGCTTCAACGACATGTATTTCTTCCCCGATGCGTCGCTCGAGGCGGCGCTCGCGGCCGGCCTGCGCTCGGTGCAGGGGATGATCGTGATCGAATTTCCGTCCGCCTACGCCGCCGACGCCGCCGACTATCTGCGCCGCGGCCTCGAGGTGCGCGACCGCCACCGCGACGAGCCGCTCGCCTCCTTCTGCCTCGCGCCGCACGCGCCCTACACCGTCTCGGATTCTTCCCTGAAGCAGATCTCCGTCCTGGCCGCCGAGCTGGACGTCCCCGTCCACATTCACCTGCACGAGACGCAAGGGGAAATCGCTCGCTCGCTCGCCGAGCATGGCGTGCGGCCGCTCGAGCGCCTGGCGCGCCTCGGCCTCGTCGGTCCGAGCCTCGTCGCCGTTCACGCCGTGCATCTCGACGGCCAGGAGATCGATGCCCTGGCGCAGCAGGGAGCGTCGGTGGTGCACTGCCCGTCTTCCAACCTGAAGCTGGCGAGCGGTTTTGCGCCAGTCCACTCGATGCTGAAGAAGGGCGTCAACGTGGCGCTCGGCACCGACGGCGCGGCGAGCAACAACCGCCTCGACATGTTCCAGGAAATGCGCACCGCCGCGCTGCTCGCGAAGGCGGTCGGCGACGATGCGCAGGCGATGCCTGCGCACGCGGCGCTGCGCGCCGCGACCCTGTCGGGCGCGAAGGCGCTCGGGCTGGAGAAGATCACCGGCTCGATCGAGCCCGGCAAGGCCGCGGACCTGATCGCGGTCGACTTCAGCGCGCCCGAGCTCGCGCCCTGCTACGACGTACTCTCGCACTTGGTGTACGTCGCGGGGCGCGAGAACGTGAGCCACGCCTGGGTCGGCGGCCGGCTGCTGATGCGCGAGCGCGAGATGGAAAACCCGGCGCTTCAGTCCTTGGAAGGCCGTTGGCAGCTATGGCAGAATGCAGTCAAGAAAATCTGAACGGGAGGGTCGAACAATGATGCGTAAAACCTGGCTCCTGCTCGTCGCGCTGGCCTTCGTCGCCGGTTGCGCGAGCGATACGCCGAAGCCCGAGGCGCCGAAGCCACCGCCCGCTCCTGCCCCCGCCCCGGCGCCCACGCCGCGCGCCGCGCCGATCGAGGCGCCGAAGCCCGCGCCCAAGCCGGTCGCCGAAAAGGTCACGTTCTCCACCGACGTCCTGTTCGACTTCAACCGCGCCGACGTCAAGCCCGACGGGCAGAAGAAGCTCGACGAGCTGCAGGGCCGCATGAAGGACGTGAGCGTCGAAGTCGTGATCGCGATCGGCCACGCCGACCGCCTCGGCAGCGACGCCTACAACCAGCGCCTTTCGATGCGCCGTGCCGACGCCGTCAAGGCCTACCTGGTGTCGAAGGGCACCGAGCAGAACCGCGTCTACACCGAAGGCAAGGGCAAGAAGCAGCCGGTGAGCGGCGACAAATGCAAGGCGATGGGCAACAACCGCAGCCCGAAGCTGATCGAGTGCCTGGCGCCCGACCGGCGCGTCGAGATCGAAGTGATCGGCACGCGCACGCCGTAGCTGTCGCGTCGCCACAATAAAAACCCCGCTGCGGCGGGGTTTTTTGTTTGCGAGAATGCCTTCATGGTGAATGCGGACCCCGTCGAGCTCGAGAAATTCAGCCGCCTCGCCGCGCGCTGGTGGGACCCGCAGGGCGAGTTCCGGCCGCTGCATGACATCAACCCGCTGCGGCTGGAGTGGATCGAGGGCCACGCGCCGCTCGCCGGCAAGGAGGTGCTCGACGTCGGCTGCGGCGGCGGCATCCTCGCCGAGAGCATGGCGCGCAGCGGCGCGCGCGTCACCGGCATCGACCTCTCGGAGAAGGCGCTGCAGGTCGCCGAACTTCACCTCCTCGAGAGCAAGCTCGACGTTCGCTACAAGAAATCTGCTGTTGAAGACTGCGGCGGCGCGTTCGACGTCGTCACGTGCATGGAACTCCTCGAGCACGTGCCCGACCCGGGGGCGATGGTGAAGGCCTGCGCGCAGCTTGTGCGCCCCGGCGGGCATGCCTTCTTCTCCACCATCAACCGCAACCCCAAGTCCTACCTGTTCGCCGTGATCGGCGCCGAATACCTCCTCGGCCTGCTGCCCAAGGGCACGCACGACTACCAGCGCTTCGTGAAGCCCTCCGAGCTCGCCGCGTGGGTCCGCGCGAGCAGCCTCGGCGTCGAAGAGCTCATCGGCATGACGTACAACCCGCTCTCGCGCCGCTACAGCCTCGGGCGCGACTGCGACGTGAACTACCTGCTCTGCTGCCGGCGTGGCGCTTAGCCGCGCGGTCCTGTTCGATCTCGACGGAACCCTCGCCGATACGGCGGCGGACCTGGGCGCGGCGCTGAATCACCTCCGGCGGCAACGAGGCCTCAACGACCTGCCGGTGAGCGAGGTCCGCCCGTATGCCTCGATGGGCGCGCGCGGGCTGCTGCGCGTCGGCTTCGGCCTCAGCCCCGAGGACCCGGGCTACCTGCCGCTGCGCAATGCATTCCTCGATCGCTACGACGAGAAGGTCTGCGTCGAAACGACGCTTTTCCCCGGCATGAGCGAGTTGCTGCGCGAGCTGGTGCGCCGCCGGATCGCCTGGGGAATCGTCACCAACAAGTCGTCGCGCTTCACGCCGCGCATCGTCGAGGCTCTCAAGCTCTCGCCGGCCTGCGTGGTCTGCGGCGACTCGACGCCGCACCTCAAGCCGCATCCCGACCCGCTCTTCCTCGCCGCCGATCAGCTCAAGATCGCCCCGCCCAAGTGCTTCTACATCGGCGACGACCTGCGCGACGTGCAGGCCGCGCGCGCGGCGGGAATGCGTCCGGTCGCCGTGGAATGGGGCTATCACAGCCCCGACAACGGCAGCCCGCGCGACTGGGACAGCGACGCGGTGATCGCCAGGCCGGAAGAACTGCTGAAGCTTCTTTAGCGCCCCGAGGAGGCGGGAGCTTCGGCGAGCAGGCCCTGCACCTCGGCGATGGCGCTGGCGTCCTGCGCGGCGCGGGCGACGACCAGCGCGCGGCCGAGCAGCAATGCTGCATCTTCGCCATGGCCCAGCGCCTTGGCGGCGCGGCCCATGAGGACGAGGTCGCGGAAGATTTTTCCCGGCACGGCGAGCTGCTTGTCGATCTCCAGCGCGTCGCGAGCGAGCGGCTCGACCTCGGCCGCCCTGCCCGCGGCGAGCGCCGCGCCGCCGAGCAGGCGCAGGGAATTGGCGATCTCTTCCCGGTCGCCGCGCGAGCGGTTGGCCGACAGCGCGCGCTGCGCGGCAGCGCGCGCTTCCTCGTGCCGTCCCCCAAGCAGGGCGAGCTGCGCCGCGACGTTGTCGATCCGGCCGGTCAGCGGGCAGCGCGCGGCGCACAGCGAGCGCGAGCGCTCGAGCACCTTCGCCGCCGCGTCGACCTCGCGCTCCTCGGTGTGGAGGTTGGCGCTGCGCAGCGCCGCCTCGGCGATGCGCGAGGGCGGGAAGCGCATGAGCTGGCTGTCGAGAACCTCGGCGACCGCCGCGCGCGCCGCGACCTTCTCACCCGCGCGCTGGTAGGCGATCGACAGGTTGATGAGGTTGGCGGCGACGCCGTCCTCGTTCTCGATCGAGCGCTCGATGTCGACGGCGCGGCGGAACTCGGCGGCGGCGGCCGCGTAGTCGCCACGCTGGAAGAGCGCCGTGCCGCGGTTATTGGCGTCGATCGCCTGGATCCTCTTGGTGGGTTGCGCCGGTGGCGGCTGGGATGCGCACCCCCCAATGAGAATCACTGCGAAAAGTGCAATACGAAACACCTAAAAACCCGCCTCGCCGCTGTCGATGCCCAGCGTGGTCGTGGCAGGCGCCTCGATCCAGTTGCGCAGCGGCCAGGCGCCCTTCGCTCCGGTCACCGCCTGGTTGGCATCCCGCACCAGGGTCTGACCGCCGTCGATCAGCAGCGGCACCCGGTCGGAGGCACGCGCGAGGCCCTGCGCGGCGGTGTCGAGGTTCTTCATGATCGACGGCGCCGCCGCGGAGACTTCCGCGACGATCTTGTCGAGGTTGCCGAGCGTGCTGTCGGCCTTGAGCGCGATGCCGGCGACCGCCTTGTCGGCGTTGACGAGGACGCTGTCGGCGCGCGCGATCGTCCGCTCGGCCGTGACGAGCACCGAGGCGAGCCTGCGGTTGGAGTCCGGCAGCTCATCGAGCAGGGTCGTGACCCGGTCGACCGTCTTCTGCAGGCGGCCCTGCGGATTCTGCATGTCGCCGATCGCCTCCTTCACCTGGGCGAGCACCGGCGAGAGGGCGCGGTTCAGGTCCTCGGAGAGCTCGCCGAGGGTCTTGCCACGCTCGAAGGCGATGACCTCGTTGCGGGCCACCGGCCGCACGCTCTGGTCGCCGGGCAGGATCTCGATCAGCGCCTGGCCGACCACGCCCTCCCGCATCAGCTTCGCCCGCGAGTCCTTGGTGATGTGATGCAGGTATTCGCTGCCGATGCTGAGGCGCACGCGCACCTGCCCCCTGTTGCCCGGCGTGCTCGCGACGATCTCGATGTCGTCGACGCTGCCGACGGTCAGGCCGAACACCTTGACCGGGATGCCTTTGGTGATGCCGAGCGCGCTGTCGGTGAAGATGTAGATCGGCGTGCGCGTGACGAACAGCTCCTGTTTCCAGGCGATCACGGCGCCGACCACCACCAGGCCGATCAGCGCCGGCGCGACGAAAGCGGCGAGGCTGCGCAGCCCTCGCGCCGTGGATTTCTTTTCGGGACTGTTCATGACACCACCTCTTCAGGGACGAGCGGCGCGAAATCGGGAAGGCGCACATCGGAAAAGCCGAGGTAAAGCATGCGCCGCAGCGGATACCTACGGCCAAAGAGCTCGATGCAGGCGGCGATTCCCTGCCGCTCATCGCGGCCGAGCTCCTCGAACAGGCGATCGAGCACGAGCAGCCCGGGTTCGACCAGCATCGCGCGGACGAAGCCGGCGAGGCGCCGCTCATAGAGCGAGAGGGCGCTGGCGGGCCGGCCGATGAATTCCTCGGGCCGGCGGCCGAGCGCGGCGAGGATGCCGCGCGCGCGCCGCTCGGCGGCGTGCCTCTCCCCGGCGGCATGGTAGGCGACCGGCAGCATGGTATTGGCCCAGGTATCGAGCGACTGCAGCAGCCCGCCGTCTTCGAAGGCGATCGCAACATTGTTTCCTGAGGAATCCCTTAGTTCGGTCAACGCGTCGGCCAAGGGTCCACTGAAGTTCGGTTCGAGGCCGGTGAGAAACGCGAGCACCGCATCGCGCGCCGGGCGCGTCGGAACCGTGAGGCGCAGGCGCATCGCCTTCATGCCGGCGCCTTGACGATGCCGAAGAACAGCACGCCGAAGACGAGATAGGCAAAAACCGCGTTGAAGAGCAGCACGGCGACGATGCTCTGCATCACCGCTCGCGATACCGCCTCGGGCATGGTCGTCTGCCGCCCGCCAATGCCGAGGCCATGGATGCAGATCACCAGGCCGACCAGCAGGCCGAAGGCGAGGCTCTTGATGACGGTGTAGACGAGGTCCCAGACGCTCGCCAGCGCGAAGAAATGCTCGACCAGCTCGGCGATCGACACTTCCATCAGCAGCGCGCTCACCAGGATGCCGCCGCCGACCGCGAGGAACTGGAAGTAGACCGTGATCGCCAGGTTCGAGACGGTCATGGCGACGATGGTCGGCACGATGATGTAGTCGAGCAGGCTGATGCCCGAGAGGCGCAGCGCCTGCAACTCGCCGCGCTCGCGCATCAGGGCGAATTCCGCCGCCATCGCAGTGCCGCTGCGCATCACCAGCATGATCACCGCGAACAGCGGCCCGATCTCGCGCAGGACCGCCCAGATCAGGATGCGCACCGCGAAGGCGGAGTCCGCGGCGAGGACGTAGGTGGTGTAGGCGATGATCAGGGTGCCGATGCCGGCGGCGCGCACCACCATCGCGCTCAGGGTCGCCATGCCGGCGGTGCGCATCTGCCGCACGAGCACGTCGCGCACCGGATCGCGCTTGAGGACCGACAGGCGGCCGAGCACGTCCCACAGCAGCCCGCCGTAGCCCTTCACTCCCGCGTAAGCGACCGCCGCCGCCACCTTGTGATCCTACCCGGCCTACTGCGCCAGCTGGCGCAGTTTCGGATCGTTCGGCCGCTGCTCCGAGAGCTTCTTCCAGATGCCCTTGGCCTCGCCCGTCAGGCCGATCTGCTCCAGGCCCATGGCGTAGACGACCCAGTCGGCGAACGGCGCGTTGTCGGCCGGGCGCAGCTTCTCGCGCGCCGCCTCCTGCTCGGGCGTCATCGGCTTGAGGCTGCGCATGTTGATCGCCGCCTGGCCGAGGCGCGACGGCAGCTTCCTGGTCGCCGCCACCTTCTCGTCGGCGACGGCGCGCTCCTGGGCGGCGCCGCCCTGCACGACCTTGATACCGGCCGGCTCCACCTTCAGGCGCGCCGGCCCGGCGAACTTGAATTCCTTCGAACCCGCATACCAAGTGACGGTCATCGAGGCGCCGGGTGAGAGCTGGATCTCGTTGCCTGCATTCAGGTAAGACAGCATCTCCAGCGGGTTCTTACCAAGCGTCGCATTCCCCTGCACGTCGATGACCATTCCCAGCGGGTCCGCGGCGAGCGCCAGCGTCGAAGCCATCAACATCAGTACAGCAAGGACCTTTTTCATATCAGTCTCCTTTCATGCCGTGGCGAGCACGGCGGGGTTCCATCCGTAAATTTCCTGCGGCGAATGCCCGGCGACGGGCTTCTCGCCGAGGCTGGAAAGCATGGGCGGAAAGCCGAGCGCCTGGGCGACGGCTTTCGAGCAGATGATGACGTGGCCGGCGGTCTTGGAGAGCCCCTCCAGGCGCGCAGCGACGTTCACCACGTCGCCGATCGCGGTGTACTCGTGGCGGGTGCGCGAGCCGATATGGCCGACGATGATCTCGCCGCTGTGCAGGCCGATGCCGATCTTCAGCGCCTCCTCGCCCTGCGCCGCCAGCTCGGCGTTCACCTCGGCGAGCCGCTCGATCATCTCCTGCGCCGCCTCGATCGCGTTCTGCTCGGGATGCTCGAGCCGCTGCGGCGCGCCGAAGATCGCCATCATGCCGTCGCCGATGAACTTGTCGACCGTGCCGTGGTGCTTGTGCACGACATCGGTCATGACCGAGAAATAGCGATTGAGGATCGAGACCAGCTTCTCCGGCGGCATCGACTCGCCGCGCCGGGTGAAGCCGCGGATGTCGGAGAACAGCACGCAGGCGAGCTTGCGGTCCGCCCGGCCGGGCACGATGCGGCCCGAGAGGATGTCGCGCAGCACGTCCGGGCTGACCGAGCCCGAGAATGAGCTCGTCAGGAATTTTTTCTCGCGCGCGTCGCGCATCGCCTGCACGCCGAAGCGCATCGCCGCGGCGGCGACCCCGGCGATCAGCGCGGCGACCACGGACAGGACGAGGCCGTGCAGCATCAGGCGGGTGCTGGCGAACACCAGCGCCACGGCGGCGAGCACGTAGAGCGTGCCGCCGAGCCAGGGACGGCGGATCCACCACACCAGCGTGAAGAGAGCGGCGATCGCCGCTTCGATGAGGGGCGGAACCGGCTGCAGCAGGCCGGTGCCCATGATCGAGCGCACCGATTGCGCGTGGATGAGCACGCCCGGGACGTGGCGGCTGCCGGGTTCCCAGCCGGCGAGCTCCACCGGCACGGTATGCCGGTCCTCGAAGGGCAGGATCGGCCCGAGCAGCACGACGCGGCCCTTGAAAGTCGAAGCGAGCTTCGCCTCGTCGCCCTTGTCCAGCCAGCCGAGCACCTCGGCGAGCGGGATGTAGCGCAGCGGCGCACCGATCGTGTAGTCGATGTATCCCGACCACAGCTGCGCATTGCCGGCGTAGGCCGCGAGCTTCGCCGCCATGCCGTAGCTGCCGCCGTCGGGCTGGCAGTTCGCGTCGGGGAAGCGGCGCACGACACCGTCTTCGTCGGCGCACACCAGCACGGAGGCGCGCGCGTCGGCCTCGCCCGGCACCGGCGACTTGCCGCCCGGCCGCGCGGCGACCACGTAGTCGACCAGGATCGGCCGGAAGCTGCGGCTCTCGACATCCCAGGTTTTCGCGAACAGCACCGGCACTTCGCGCTTGGCCTGCAGCAGGGCGCGCAGAAGGATCGCGTCGTAGTTGGTCTCGGGATGGTCGATCGGCGCGAGGAAGCGGTAGCTGCGCGAGGGCAGGACGATGTCGAGGCCGACCACCGAAGGCTTGGCGAGCGTCATGGCGGCGAGGAAGCGCGCGAGATGCGGGTGCAGCAGCGCGAGCGGCTCGCGCATCGACTCGAGGAAGGGCTCGTCGAGGCCGACGAGCACCACGTCCTTCCCCGCCGGGCGCGGGAA
>JAXDQC010000208.1:0-30275 GCA_034668045.1 Betaproteobacteria bacterium
GGCGACGCGGCGGCCGCGTCGCGCGAGGCGGAGGCGCTCGCCCGCCTGAAGGCGACGCTCGACGAGCAGAAGGACAAGTACTGGGCGACGGAAGTGGAAGTGCAGCGCCTCGCGGTCGTCGCCTGGGGCAAGCTCGCCGCCGGCGAGCGCCAGGCCGGCCTCGACGCGATGGTCGCGGCGGCGAAGCTCGAGGACACGAGCGAGAAGTCGCCGGTCTCGCCGGGCCGGCTGATCCCGGCGCACGAGCTGCTGGGCGAGATGCTGCTCGTGCTCGGGCGCCCGAGCGAAGCGCTGAAGGAATTCGAAACGTCGGCGGCGCGCGACCCGAACCGCTTCCGCGGCTTCTACGGCGCCGCGCTCGCCGCGCAGCGCTCCGGCGACGCCAAGAAGGCGCGGGCGTACTTCGAGAAGCTGGCGCAGCTCGGCGCCAAGGGCGATGCCCGCCCCGAGCTCCAGCAGGCGAGGACATTCCTCGCCGCGAAGTAGCGCGCCGCCTACTGCACCGGCACGAGGACGTTCGAGACGACGAGCCGGCCGATCTCCCGCCCCATGCGCTCGCCGACCTCGGTCGAGTTGCGGTAGTGGATGCCGCCCCAGATGCGGGCGTTGTCCACTTCCTTCACATAGTCGGCGATGCGCTCGAAACGGCGCGTGACGCCGGGCGCGGTCGGGCTGGTGATGCTGATCGCCGGCACGCGTCCGGTGCCGAACTCGGCCTCGAGCACCGCGCCCACGGCGGCGGCGCTGATGCAGTGCGCGCACGGGTACTCGGGGTGCATCGGCGTCTCGACGAACGGCAGCCATGACGGATCCGGCGCAGTGGCGTCGTTGCCGTCGATGTCGCCGTTGCGGATCGCCGTGACCGGGCGCCAGTAGTTGAACGCATACTTGCCGTCGAACACGGCGACGAAGGCGTCGGCGGCGGCCATGTTGACGAGCGCGAACAGCCGGGCGTTGGCAGCGAGACTGCGCGGCTTCGAGGTCGCGAGCGAGCGCACGATCGGGTTCCAGGTCACCACGCCGACCGCGGTCCAGAAGCGCGCGACCTCGGTCTGCTCGGGCGTGCGCTTGGCGCTGTTGCGGGCGCCGATTTCCTTGATCTCGTTGTAGTCGCGCGTCCAGGTCGCGCTCGTCAGCGCCGGGGGCGGCTCGGGCCGGAACTGCGACGGGCTCTTCATCACCCAGGGCTTCACCTCGCGCCAGTCGTGGCTCGCGGTGAGCGCGGTCGGCACATACACGCCCGCGGTGGTCACCGGCTTGTAGACGTTGGGCGACCCAACGCCATCCTTGCCGCGCATCGCCAGGCAGTCGTTGCCCGCCTGCTCGCCGAGCGCGATGCCGGCCTCGACGCCCCGCTCGCCCGAGAGTTTCGCGAGCGACGCCGCGTAGGCTTTTTCAAGCGACGCGCGCTGGTCGGGGAACAGGCCAGCGAGCACGGTCCGTGCAGCGGCGATCGCGGCAGCGCTCGCCGAGGCGCCGGCCGCGGCCCGGCCCTCGAATCCGTAGGCCGTGTAGCGGGGCTCGATCGCGTTCACCGCGTTGACCATCGCGAGGTGCATCATCGCCATGGCGCGGGCGCTCTCGGGCGGGGACTGGCGTGCCGCGAGCACCGCGGCGACGCCGGTGTCGTTCCAGTCGAGGACCGCGTCGGCGAGCGCGATCGAGGGCAGGAGAAGCGCCATTACGGCGATCCACTTGCGGAATGTTTTCATCGTTTGCCTCCTTGGGTTACGGGCGAGGCGGACGATGCGCGTTGCCGCGCGCCGCAACTAGTATAGAAAATGAACTTGTCGCCCCGGCGGCGGCGGTTTAAGGTGGCCGCCATGGCAAGCTTTGGCCAGTTCTGCCCGGTGGCGGTCGCGAGCGAGGTCTTCGCCGAGCGCTGGACGCCGATCATCCTGCGCGAGCTCCTGAGCGGCAGCCACCGCTTCAACGAGATGCACCGCTGCATTCCGCTCATCTCGCGGCCGCTGCTCGCGAAGCGCCTGCGCGACCTGGAGGCGGCGGGCGTGGTGCGCAGCACCCCGGCGCAGAAAGGCAAGACGCGGGAGTACCACCTCACCGACTCGGGGCGCGAATTCCGTGCCGCGATCGAGGCGCTCGGCAACTGGGGGCAGCGCTGGACGGTGCGGGTGCAGCGCGACAACCTGGATTCCGGGCTGCTCATGTGGAACATCCGCCGGCGCGTCGCGCTCGAGCGCTTGCCGGAGCGCCGCGTGGTCGTGAACTTCGAATACCGCGGCGTTCCCGCCGGCCGCAGCATGCTGAAGAAATGCTGGCTGATCCTCGAGCGATCGGGATGCGACGTGTGCCTCAGTGATCCCGGCTATGAGGTCGACGTCTGGGTCGACGCCGACCTCGCGAGCATGTCGAGGGTATGGCTCGGCGACCTTTCATTCGCCGAGGCGCTGCGCGAGAAGAAGATCCGCCTCGCCGGCGCGCCGGCGCTGGTGCGCGAGTTCCCGGCGTGGCTGCTGCTCAGCCACTTCGCCGCCGTGCCGCGGCCGCCGGCGGGGCTTTCAGCCGCGAAGCCATGAGACAAAGGAGAGGGGCATGAATGCACGAGCCGATTGGCGCGCCACCGTCGCGACGCTGGCTTCCGCTTTCGCCGCGCGCGCGGCGCAGCTGGACGAGGACGACGAGTTCGTCGCCGAGAACTACGCCGAGCTGAAGGCGAGCGGGCTGTTCGCCGCGGGCGTGCCGCAGGAGCTCGGCGGCTCGGGCCTGGAGCTCGGCGAGCTGTGCGAGATGCTGCGTACGCTCGGGCGCTCGTGCCCGAGCACCGCGCTCGCGTTCGCGATGCACACGCACCAGGTGGCGATCAACGCTTGGCGCTGGCGGCACCAGAAGGCGCCGGTCGCGCCGATGCTGGAGAAGGTCGCGCGCGAAGGCATGGTCATCGTCTCGACCGGCGGCGGCGACTGGCTCGAAAGCTCCGGCGAAGCGGTGCCGGTGAAGGACGGCTTCCGCGTCAGCGCGCGCAAGGCGTTTGCGAGCGGCTCGCCGGCGGGCAGCGTCGCCTCGACCTCGGCGGTCGTCCGCGGTGCAAGCTCACCCGCGGAGGTGATCCATTTCTTGATCCCGATGGCCGCCAAGGGTGTGTCGATCGCGCCGACGTGGAAGACCATGGGCATGCGCAGCACCGCCTCGCACGACCTCGTGCTCGAGGACGTCTTCGTGCCGGACGCGGCGGTGGGCGTGCGGCGCCCGCAGGGAAAGTGGCACCTGCTCTTCCACCTCGTCAGCATGCTCGCGCAGCCGATCGTCTACGCGGTTTACCTCGGCGTGGCGGAGGCGGCGCGCGAGCGCGCGCTCGCCCTGGTGCGCAAGCGCCGGCCGGACGAGCACCTCCTGCAGGCGGTCGGCGAGCTGGAGAACCGGCTGGAGTCGGCGCGCATCGCGCACGCCGACTGGGTCGCCTTCAGCAGCGGCGCCCAGCCGGGCCCGGCGACGACCAGCAAGGCCATGATCAACCGCACGCTGGTCGCGCGCGGCGTGCTGGGCACGGTGGACGCGGCGATGGAAGTCGCCGGCGGCGCGGGATTCTTCCGCGCCAACGGCCTGGAGCGCCTGTTCCGCGACGCGCAGGGCGTCCGCTTTCACCCGCTGCAGGAAGGCCTGCAGAAGGCGCTCAGCGCGCGGGTCGCCCTGGGCCTCGAGATCTGACGCTGTCGATCGGCTAGCCGCGCAGGCCGCGCGGCGCGAGCGGCTGCAGCTCGAGCTGCTTGCCCTTCAGCTTGCCGGTGTAGCTCTTGGTGCCGGCGCTGAAGGAGATTTCCTCGCCGCGCACCTTGCCCTCGAGCGGAACGGTCTTGCCTTCGGCGCGCAGGGTGCCGGAGAGCATCTGGAACTCCTGCTTCAGCGTCACCTCGCCGTCGGGCGTCTTGTAGGTGCCGGCGACCTTCGCCGGCACGATCCAGAGCAGCGCCGTGCACCAGGAGCTCTCGCAGCCGTTGTCGGCGTGCGCGGTCTCGTCGGCTTTCCAGTCGCCCATCGTGAAGGTGTTGGAGACGATGCGCGTGCCGGGCTTCATGTCGAGGATCTTCGGCCGCAGGCGCAGGTTGATGTCCGGCAGCAGGAAGAGCGTGATCACCGTCGCCTTCGAGAAGTCGGTCTCGAACAGATCGGCCTTGACGAACGTGGCCTTGCCCGTGACGCCTTCCTTCTGGGCGTTGCGCTTCGCGAGCTCGACCATGTCCGGGTTGTATTCGACGCCCATCGAGCGCGCGCCGCGCTTGGCGGCGGTGATCACCGTGCGCCCGTCGCCCGAGCCGAGGTCCATGTGGAAGTCGTTCGGCGTGAGCTTCGCCATGTCGAGCATCTTGTTCACCAGCGTCTGCGGGGTCGGCACCCAGACGACGTCCTTGCCTTCCTGGCCGACGGTCGGCTCGAAGGTCGAAGCGGCAGGCGCCTGCGCCAGCGCGAGAGGGGTCGCGGCGGCGAAGAAGAGGGCGAAGGCGAAACGACAGATCGATGCAAGCATTTCCGGGGCTCCGATAGGGAAAGGGCCCGATTATGCCGCGACGAAACCGCTTATGCCTTCCAGGGCGGCGGCGGCAAGCCCGGCACGCGCGGCGCGACGGGCTTGGGCTGCTGCTTGGGCTTCTTCTTCTCGCGGTTGCTTCGTTGCTGTCCTTTGGCCATTACATCCCCATCCCGCCCATGCCGCCCATGCCGCCTTCGGGCTCGGCGCCCTTGTCTTCCTCGACGTGCGTCGCGACCATCGCGGCGGTGGTCAGCACCAGGCTCGCGACCGAAGCCGCGTTCTGCAGGGCGAAGCGCACCACCTTGGTCGGATCGATCACGCCCATCTGCACCATGTCGCCGAATTCGGCGGCCTGCGCGTCGTAGCCGTAGTTGCCCTTGCCCTCGAGCACCTTGTTGAGGATCACCGACGGCTCCTCGCCGGCGTTGGCGACGATCTGCCGCAGCGGCTCTTCCAGGGCGCGCATGACGATCTTGACGCCGGCATCCTGGTCGTCGTTGGCGGCCTTGATCTTGCCGAGCGCCTGGCGCGCGCGCAGGTAGGCGATGCCGCCGCCCGGGACGATGCCTTCCTCGACGGCCGCGCGGGTCGCATGCAGCGCGTCCTCGACGCGGGCCTTCTTCTCCTTCATCTCGACCTCGGTCGCCGCGCCCACCTTGACGAGCGCCACGCCGCCGGCGAGCTTCGCCAGCCGCTCCTGCAGCTTTTCCTTGTCGTAGTCGCTGGTCGCCTCTTCGATCTGCAGGCGGATCTGCTTGATGCGGCTCTCGATCTGCTTCTTGTCGCCGGCGCCGTCGATGAGGGTGGTGTTTTCCTTGGTGCTCTCGACCTTCTTGACGCGGCCGAGCTCCTTGAGGGTGGTCTTTTCGAGCTGCAGGCCGAGCTCCTCGGAGATCACCGTCGCGCCGGTGAGCACCGCGATGTCGTCCAGCATCGCCTTGCGGCGGTCGCCGAAGCCCGGCGCCTTGACCGCGAGGGTCTTGAGGATGCCGCGCAGGTTGTTGACCACCAGCGTGGCGAGCGCCTCGCCTTCGACTTCCTCGGCGACGATCAAGAGCGGCTTGCCCGCCTTGGCGACGAGCTCGAGCAGCGGCAGCATGTCGCGGATCGAGCTGATCTTCTTGTCGCACAGGAGGACGTAGGCGCCCTCGAGCAGCGCGCTTTGCTTTGCGGCGTTGTTGATGAAGTACGGCGACAGGTAGCCGCGGTCGAACTGCATGCCCTCGACCAGCTCGAGCTCGTTCTGCAGCGACTTGCCGTCCTCGACCGTGATCACGCCTTCCTTGCCGACCTTCTCCATCGCCTCGGCGATGATCTTGCCGACCTCGGTGTCCATGTTGGCGGAGATCGAGCCGATCTGCGCCACTTCCCTGGAGGTCGCGCAGGGCCGCGAGATCTTCTTCAGCTCGGCGACCACCGTGGTGACCGCCTTGTCGATGCCGCGCTTGAGATCCATCGGGTTCATGCCCGAGGCGACGGACTTCATCCCCTCGCGCACGATCGCCTGGGCGAGCACGGTCGCGGTGGTGGTGCCGTCGCCGGCGACATCCGAGGTCTTGGAGGCGACTTCCTTCACCATCTGCGCGCCCATGTTCTCGAACTTGTCCTTGAGCACGATCTCCTTCGCCACCGAGACGCCGTCCTTGGTGATGGTCGGCGATCCCCAGGAGCGATCGAGCACGACGTTGCGGCCCCTCGGGCCGAGCGTGATCTTGACCGCGTCGGCGAGGATGTTCAGCCCGCGGACCATCCTCGATCTTGCGTCTTCGTGGAAGCGTACGTCCTTGGCGCTCATTGTTGACCTTCCACTACGCCCATGATGTCTTCCTCGCGCATCACGAGGAGCTCATCGCCCTTGACCCGGAAGGTCTGGCCGGAGTATTTGCCGAACAGCACCCGGTCGCCGACCTTGACGTCGAGGGGCACGAGCTTGCCGTCCTCGGCCCTCTTTCCCTTGCCGACTGCCGTCACCTCGCCCTGGTCGGGCTTCTCCGCCGCGGTGTCGGGGATGACGATGCCGGAAGCGGTTTTCTTTTCCTCGTCGAGACGCTTGACGATTACGCGGTCGTGCAACGGACGGATTTTCATCGAGACTCCTTTTCCTTGCGGCGGCGCAAAGGCACCGGGTTATCTTCGGACCGCTCGACGGCGGCGAATTCCAGCGCGAACTCGAGGGCTTCCATGAACGGGCCGGCCTGCAGGGGCTGGGCGAGGTACTGGAAGAAGCCGGCCTGCAGGCCGTTGACGACGGCCTCGGGCCTGGCGTCGGCGCTCAGCGCCAGGATGGGCGTCGTTGCCAGCGCCGGCTCGGTGCGCAGGAGCTTCAGGAGCGGGGCGGGACCGGCGGGCCCGGGCAGGTCGATGTTGACGAGGATGACTTCGGGCACCTGGAGGCGCGCCGACTCGATGCCGAGATTCACGTCCGCCGCCTGCATCAGCAGCAGATCCTTGCGGTTCGCGAGCAGCTTCTCGACCAGCGCGACGCTTTCGGCGCGGTCTTCGATATAGAGCAGCCGGCAACGTTTTGGGCCGGGTTTCGGCAGGGCTCGGGCCATGATGGCCATACCCTCTCACGCCACGGCGGCCCGCACCGTGCGCTGGGGCGCTTAGCGTGGGCGAAGTCTTTCAGTACTCCAGCCGCTCGCTATGCGCGCTAGCGGACAGTGCCGGGCACGGTTGCGTGAGAACCTGCAGGCCCCCTACAGGAGATTCCCCATGAACAGAGTTCCCTTCATTTTTTCCTCGATGGCGCTCGCCGTGCTTGCAGGATGCGCCACCGAACACCCCATCACCTCGGCACCCGCGCCCGTGGTCGTCTCAGCTCCGGCGCCGGCGCCTTATGTGATCGCCCCGGCAGGTACCGTCGTGGTGCCGCAGGCCGGTCCCGCGACGGTTGTCGTCGCCCCCGCAGCCGTCGCGCTGCGCTCCGGCTTCGGTCGCATCGAATCGATCCTGGCCGTGCCGAACGCCGCTGCCGGCGGCACGTCGGCGACGACCCGGCGAGTCGTCATGCGCATGGATGACGGCTCGGTGCAGTACTTCGACACGACGGCCGCCGACCTGGCGATCGGCTCGCGCATCGAGATCACGAAGGACGGGACGATGCGCAACCCGGCCTAGTCGCCGGGCTTCAGAGCTACGGGCCGACGGTCCGCATCAGCGGGCAGCGGTCGGCCAGGGGCTCGATCTTGCGGACGACCGTCACGCCGATGACATAGCTGCACTCGCGGGTCTTGGGGATCCGGGTATCGCCGGAGTGGACGAGCAGGCCGGTATTGCTCAGCCACAGGCCGAGCCAGACGATGGCGACGATGCCGATGAGGCCCAGGGTGATCTTCATGCCCTATTATCGAGCATGCGCTTCGTCCTGGCGGCGGCACTCCTCCTCGCCGCGGCTCCGATTCCGGCGGCGACCATCGCCGGGCGGCTGACCTACCCCGGCGAGGAGCTGCCCGGGATGACGGTGGTGGCGCGCAATGCCGCGGGCGAGACGTTCTCGGTCGAGACGGGCCCGAAGCAGGCGCGTTACCGGCTGGAGGTGCCGGAAGGCCGCTACGTTGTCTTCGCCATTGCGCAGGGCATCGGCGAGCCGCCGGGCAAGGAGCCGCGCGGCGCGCATACGTCGTACTCGCTCTGCGCGCGCGACAAGGCGCGGCTGCGGGCCGGGCGCTGCGCCACCGGACCGCTCGAGGAAGTGAGCGTCACGCAGGCGCGTGGGCGCGAGGACGTCGACCTCGACGACTGGTATATGCCGGAGGCGCTCGCGACCACGCTCGTGCTGCAGGACCTCTTCGCCCGCTATCCCGCCGACCTGAATCCGCCGGCGGAGGCGCGGGCGCCGGATTTCGATGCCGTCCCGGCGGGTGCGGATCGCGCGCGCATCGAGCGCGCGATCCTGCGCGGGCCGTTCTATGCCGGCCGCATCGCGGTGGCGCGCTGGCCGTGCGGCGAGGCTTGCGAAAACTGGGCGCTGGTCGACATCGCCAGCGGCCGCATCGTCTGGACCGACGACGCGGCGCTGCAGCCGCTGCACAGCGGCTTCCCCTGCAAGAAGGCGGAGCCGCTCGAGTTCAGCGAGGCGAGCCGGCTGCTGCGCGTGCACCGCCTGGATGGCGAGCGCGTCGTGACGCGCGATTTCGTCTGGTCCTACGAAGCGGCGCGCCTCGAGGCGGTGGGCGAGAGCGCGCGCAGCGTGGAAGAGTTCTGCCGCGCCGCCGCCCAGCGCTGATCGCTAGTCGAAGCTGACGATCTCCACCCAGTTCGCGCCCTTGCCGGTCGGATATTTGCCGATCGGCTTGAGGCTGCCGTCGACGCCGATGGCGTAGGTCGAGAGCGTCTCGGACTTCTCGCCCGAGACCACCATGAAGCGCCCGGCGGGATCGATGCGGAAGCCGCGCGGCTGCTTCTCGGTCGGCGTGCTCGACAGATACGTGAGCTTGCCGCTTGCCGAGTCGACGCTGAAGGCGCCGATCGTGCTCGAGGTGCGCTCGGCGGCGTAGAGGAACTTGCCGTCCGGCGTCAGGTGCAGGTCGGAAGCCCAGATGTCGTTCGCCGTGTCGCGCGGCGCCTGGTTCGCGCCGGGCCCGCCGACCGCGCCGCGCGGCATGCCGGGCTGCAGCTTGCTGTCGGGCGGCAGCGCGACCGCGGTGCTGACCGCGGCGAGCTGGCCGGTCGCGGCGTCGATCGAGAGCGTCGTCACGCCGGCGGTGAGCTCGTTCAGGAGATAGGCGAACTTGTTGTCGGCCGAGATGATGATGTGGCGCGGCCCGGTGCCCTGCGGCAGCTGCAGCACCGGCGGCGTGTTGGCGGTGAGCTTGCCGCTCTTCGGGTCGAGCACGAACTGGAACACCTGGTCGGTGCCCAGGTGCGGCACGTAGACGTAGCGGTTCGAGTTGTCGACGCGGATCGAGTGCGCGTTGCGCGCCGTCGGGATCACCTGCTGCGGCTGGCCGACCTTGCCGTCGCCGCCGATGGGGTTGACGCCCACCTGGTGGCCGCCGTAGGAGGCGCCGAGCAGCCAGCGGCCGCTGCGGTCGTGCGCGATGTACGGGTAGCTCTCGGCGAGCGGCGCGGTGCCGAGGAGCTTGAGCGCGCCGCTGCTGCGGTCGATGCTGTACGTGTAGGCCGAGAACGGCTTCGAGCGCACCGCGGCGACGAGCGTCTTCTTGTCCGGGCTGACGCTCATCGGCATGACGAGGTTCGCCGCCTTGACGCGCTCGCCGGGCTTCAGCGAGCCGTCGGCCTGCAGCGTGTAGAGGCCGATGTCGCCGTCGTCCGCGTTGGAGACGTAGACGAAGGTCGCCGCGTGCAGCGTGCCGGCGAAGAAAAACGCCGCAATGGCGGCGGAGATTTTTTGGTTCATGGCGTGTCCCTTAGAAAAATGGCCGGGTCTACGGCGGCCGTGTTGAGATAAACCGAAAAGTGCAGGTGCGGCCCGGTCGCCCGGCCGGTCGTGCCGACCTTGCCGATGATCGCGCCGGCCGCCACCGTTTGCGCGGCGGCGGCGTTGACTTCGCTGAGGTGCGCATAGAGCGAGAGCAATCCCTGGCCGTGGTCGAGGATCACGGTGCGGCCGAGGAACAGGTACTCGCCGACGTCGATCACGCGTCCCGCGTTCGCCGCCGCGACCGGATCGCCGTTCGCGGCGGCGATATCCATGCCGGAATGCGGGCTGCGCGGCGCGCCGTTGATGATGCGGCGCAGGCCGAAGCTGCCGGAGCGGCGTCCAACCACCGGCTCGCGCATGGCGAGCGAGGCGGGCGCCGCTTCGCTGAAGGTGCGCAGCACCTCCTGCAGGTGCTTGCGCTCCTGCTCGTAGCGCGCGAGCTGCTCGGCGGGAAGCTCGGCCTGGTCGGGCGGGACGTTGAGGCGCTGCGACGCATACTTCTTGCGGGTAACGGCGATCTCGATCTGGCGGCTCGGCTTGTCGGCGTAGCGCACCTCGAGCGGCAGCTTCGCGCCGGGGTCGGCGCTGAGCGGAATGCCGACCATCGCGATCCACCGGCCGGCCTCGCGCGTCACCAGCACGCGATTGCCGTTGAGCGTCGCCCGCGCGCCGTTTTCGACGCGGATCTTCGCAATCCCGCCGGGCACCGCGCTCGCCGCGGCGGCGGGAAGCGCCGCCGCGACCAGGCAGGCCGCGAGAAGCCTCAGCTGACGCCTTCGACGATGCGGAAGTCGCGCTCGGCGCCGTCGCCCAGCGCTTTCAGCGCCACCTGGTAGTCCGGCGTCTCGTGCGCGGCGATCGCCTTGTGCACATTGTCGAACTCGACGATGACGACGCGTTCCTTCATGCCGGCTTCATGCGTCTTCGCCGGCAGGCCGCGGACGATGAAGCGGCCGCCGGCCTTCTGGATCGCCGGCGCCGCCAGCTTCGCGTACGCGGCCCATTTGTCCTGGTCGGAAATCTTGCGGTAGGTGACGACGATGTAGCCCTTGCCCATGGGACCTCCTCCTGTGCGGAAATACATCGTAACAATATTGCGAAGACGGCTGCGCGCCCCCGGGCGTTAATAGGGGCATGAAAACCCTACTTTCGCTCCTGATCGCGGTTGTCGCTCTGACGGGCTGCGTCGCGGTCCCGGTTCCGGTCGGGCCGCGGCCGGCCTACGTCGCGCCGTATCCGCCCCCGGTGGTGGTCGTGCGCCCGGCGCCGTACTACGGCTATCACGGCTACGGCCCGGGCTGGCGGCGCTGGCGCTAGCTCGTTGGCGGTGACTACTGGCGCAAGTCGCCGCTGATCTCGAGGCGCTCGAGCGCCCCTTCGAGGAAGGCGGCGAGGGCGGCGATCTGGTAGCGCGGCACGCGCGCTTCCTGCGTCGTCTCGTCGGCGAAGCAGGCCCTCAAGACGGCGACCTGGTTGACCGGGTCGACGGCGGTTTCCCACTTCGTCGGCACGCGCGAGGGCTCGGAAAGCGGCGGCTTTCCCGACTTGCCGCGCTCGGCCTGGACGGCGCGACGCGCCTCCTGCAGCGCCGCGATCAGGCGCTCCGCATCGTCGAAGGTGAAGCGGAGCTGGCGCGGCCCTTCGTGCGTTTCGACGTCGAGGAAAGCCCCCTTGCCCTCAGGCAGGGAGCCGGCTTGCAGCAGGTCGGTGATGACGAGTTCCTTCATGCCGGCCTGCGAAGCAATTTACTTGCCCTGCCAGACCGGCTTCCGCTTGCCGAGGAAGGCTTCCATGCCTTCCTTGAAGTCCTGGCTCATGTAGCACATGAGGACCAGGTCGTTGCCCTCGCCGTGCGGCACGCTGTGGCGCAGGCGCAGGATCGCTTCCTTCGTCGCCTGCAGCGTGAGCGGTGCATGGCTCGCCACCAGCCGCGTGATCTCTTCGGCGCGCTTCATCAGGCTTTCCTGGTCCTCGGTCAATTCGCTGATCAATCCCTTCGCCAGCGCTTCCTCGCCTTCGATCAGGCGGGCGCGGAAAACGATGTCCTTCACCAGCGCCGGGCCGACGAGGTAGACGAGGCGCGTGTAGCTCGAAAGCGAGAGGCAGTTGCCGAGCGTGCGCGCCACCGGGAAGCCGTACTTCATCGCCTTCGAGCCGATGCGCAGGTCGCAGCAGGCTGCAATGCTCGCGCCACCGCCGGTGCAGGCGCCGTGGATGGCGGCGATGGTCGGCACGCGGCAGCGCTCGAGCGCGTTCATGACGCGGTCGATGCGCGCCTCGTAGTCGAGCGCGTCCTGCTCCTTGTCGAAGGCACGGAACTGCGAGATGTCGGTGCCGGCGGCGAACGCCTTGTCGCCGGCGCCGGTGATCAGGATCGCCTTTACCGATTTATCGTTGTTCGCGTTGGTGCAGATCTCCGCCAGCCGCTCGTACATCGCGAAGGTGAGCGCGTTGCGGGCCTGCGGGCGGTTGAGGGTGACGTACGCGACGCCGTCGCGCATTTCGTGCAGGAGTTCGTCCATGGTTTGCGTATGATTCCCCGGTGAGTTGCGACATCCTAATCCGGAACGGCACCGTCATCGACGGGACCGGAGCGCCTGGGAAAAAGGCGGACGTCGGCATCTTGAACGGGAAAATCGTCGCACCGGGGCCGGCAAAGAGAACCATCGATGCCGAAGGCCTGGTCGTGGCGCCCGGGTTCATCGACCCGCACACCCACTACGACGCGCAGATCTGCTGGGACGGGGCGACCACGCCGTCGAGCTGGCACGGCGTGACGACGGTGGTGATGGGCAATTGCGGCGTCGGCATCGCGCCCTGCCGGCCGGCGGCGCGCGAGATCGCCATGCGCGACCTGGTGAACGTCGAGGCGATTCCGTTCGAAGTGTTGAACGCGGGCATCACCTGGGACTGGGAAACGTTTCCGCAGTACCTGGACGCGGCGGCGAAGCGAGAGCCGGCGCTCAACCTCGCGTTCCTCGCGCCGCTCACGCCGCTGCGCCACTATGTGATGGGCGAGGCTTCGATGGAACGAGCTGCTTCTGTCGAAGAAATACACGAGATAAAAACCCTGTTGGGCGAGGCCGTGGACGCCGGGGCCTTCGGCTTCTCGAGCACGCTCCTCAACCAGCACATGGGCTACGGCGGCCGTCCGCTCGCCTGCCGCAACGCCAGCCGCGAGGAGCTGAAGGCGTACTGCAATGCGCTGCGCGAGCGCGGCAAGGGCGCGATCGAGATCGCCATGACGAAGCAGATCGGCGTGCTCGACGAGCCCGAGCTCGAGCTGCTCGACTTCATGCTCGCCGAGAGCGGCCGGCCGATCACCGTCATCGCCTTCTTCGACCGCGACGACATCTCCGAGGCGGTGCGCACGTCGTTGCGCAAGGCGGCGCCGCTGATCGCGCGCGGCGCCCGGCCGCAGACCTCGCCGCTGCCCCTGACGCGCGAAGTGAACATGCGCAACCCCTTCTCCTTCGCCGGCTTCCCGTCGTGGAAGCGGGTATTCGAGGACAAGTCGAAGGAAGCGCAAGCCAGAGTGTATGGCGATCGGAACTTCCGTGATCGTTTTCGAGAGGAACTGAAAAACCCGGTTGGCTTCGGCAACTGGTCGCGCATCGCCGTGCACGAGGTGAAAAACCCGGCGCTGAAGATGCACGAAGGCAAGACCGTGGCCGAGCTCGCCCAGGAGCAGGGCAAGGACGGCGTGGATGCATTTCTCGATCTCACGCTTGCCGATGATCTGGAGAACGAATTCACCATGAAGTCGTTCAACAACCGCGTCGACCGGATGGCGGAGATGCTGAACGACAAGAGCATTCTCCTGGGCCTGGGCGACGGCGGCGCGCACCTCGACATGCTGTGCGACTCGGGCTACCCGACCTACGTGCTCGGCACCTGGGTGAGGGAGCGCAAGGTCCTGTCGCTGGAGGAGGCGGTGCGGCGCATGACCTCCGACCCCGCGGACTTCTTCGGCATCAAGGATCGCGGACGTCTGAAGCCCGGCCTCGCCGCCGACCTCGTCATTTTTTCGCCCGAAGAGGTTTCTTCCGGCGCTCGCCCCGAGCGCCTCTACGACCTGCCCGGCGGCGCGAAGCGCATGGTGATGCGCTCGCGCGGCATCGAGTACACGCTCGTCAACGGCGCGGTGACGTGGGAAAAGGGCGCGTTGACGGGCGCGGCAAAAGGCGAGGTCCTTCGCTCCTGAACCGCGCGTCGGGCATGCGGCTTGCAGACTACCGTTGCTTTGCAACTCCTTGCCCCCCTGCCGATCGCGACCAAGGTTCCGGTGGTCATCAACGGGAAGGCGGGGGCTGCCCGGGAGGCGAAAGAGAAGCTGGCGGCGGCCTTCGACGATGCCGGAATCGACGCGGAGATAATCCCTTGCGATGGCGACGTGTGCGTCGCCGCGCGACGGGCGCTGGCGGCACGGCCGGACGTGCTCGTGGCCGCGGGCGGTGACGGGACCGTGAGCGCGCTCGCCGGCGTCGTCCGGGGCACCGGCACAACCTTGGGCGTGATGCCGATGGGCACGCTCAACCACTTCGCGCGCGATCTCGGCCTGCCGCTCGAGCCTGCTGGAGCGGCGCGCGTCATCGCCGCGGGCCGGCGCGCCGCGGTCGACGTCGGGGAGGTGAACGGCAGGGTATTCATCAACAACGCGAGCCTCGGCCTCTACGCGGACATGGTGCACCGGCGCAAGCGGCAGCAGCGGCGTCTCGGGCGCAGCAAGCGCTCGGCGATGCTGTGGGCCACCCTCGAGGTGCTGCATCGCTCGGCGCTGCTGCAGCTTCGCCTCGATCTCGGCGAGCGCATCCAGGACTGCCGCTCGCCTTTCGTCTTCATCGGCAACAACGATTACGTGCTGGAGGGATTCAACATCGGCGTTCGCGAGCGGCTCGACGCGGGCCTGCTCAATGTGTACACGACCAGGCGCTCGACTGCGCTGGGGCTCATCGGCCTTCTCCTGCGCGCGATCTTCGGTCGGCTGCGCCAGGCCGACGATTTCATGCAGGAAAGCGCCCGCTCGTTGCGCGTCGAGAGCCGGCATGCGCGGCTGCTGGTCGCCACCGACGGCGAGGTGAACGAGATGGATATGCCGCTCGAATTCCGCATCCGGCCGCGCGCGCTGAACGTCATCGTGCCGTGAGGGTCGTCGTTCATCTCTCGGACCTGCATTTCGGTCGCGTCGACGAGGCGGTGCTCGAGCCGCTGCGCCGGTGCCTCGCCGCCCTCGCGCCCGACGTTGTGGCGATCTCCGGCGACCTCACCCAGCGCGCCCGCGCTCGCCAGTTCCGCGAAGCGCGCGCCTTTCTCGATACGCTGCCCCGACCGCAGGTGGTCGTGCCGGGCAACCACGATATTCCGCTCTACAACGTGCTGGCGCGCTTCGCGCGCCCCTTCGCGGGCTACCGGCGCCATATCGGCGCCGAAGTCGAGCCCTGCTTCGTCGATGCGGAGATCGCTGTCCTGGGCGTCAATACGGCGCGGGCGCTCGCCTTCAAGGGCGGGCATGTGAGCGATGCCCAGCTCGCGCGCATCGAGGAGCGGCTCGGCAATCTCGACGAGCCGCTGACGAAGATCCTGGTCATGCACCATCCCGTTCCGGGGATGGAGACCCTGGGGCATGTCGATGTGCTTCTTACCGGGCATCTTCACGCGACGGCACGAAGCGGAGGTCGTTCAGCGCTGCTGGTTCAGGCCGGAACGGCGACGTCGTGGCGTACACGGGCCGAAGCCAACGCCTTCAATGTGCTGCGCGTCGCGCCGCGCCGGATCGAGGTAGAGCACTACGAGCTGCGCGGCGCGCGCTTCGTGCGCGCGGCAAGCGAGACTTTCGTGCGCGAAGATGGGGCGTGGAAGCCCGATGCACGTCGACAAAAGGCCGCATAGCCTCTCGCCGCGGGCGCTCGCCGCCGCCGGCTGGAGCGCTTTTCTCCTCGCCGGCCTGCTCTTCCTCGCGATCGCATGGAGCGTGACCACGCGCAGCGCGCTCGTCACCCTCGATGTGCAGGTGGCGGCATGGCTGCACGCGCACACATCCCCGGGGCTCGTCCTCTTTCTGCTCGCCGTGACGCACCTGCACTCCATCGCCGCCATCTGCGCGTGGAGCGGTATTTTCGGCTTCGTGCTGGCGCGCCTTGGCGAGAAGCTCTGGTTCCTTACGCTCGCCGCCGCGGTCGGCGGGGCGGCGCTGCTCAACGTGCTGCTGAAAGTTGCCTACGAGCGCCTGCGCCCGCGCTTCGACGATCCCCTGCTGACCCTCGCGACCTACAGTTTCCCGAGTGGCCACACGGCGGCCGCCGTGGCGTTCTACGGGGTGCTCGCCGCGTTTCTCGTCTCGCGCTTGCGCGAGCCGCGGCGGCGCGCCTGGTGCGTCGCCGGCGCGATCGCCGCCGTGGCGCTGGTCGCCTTCTCGCGCATCTACCTCGGCGCGCACTATCTCAGCGACGTGGTGGCCGCCGCGTGCTCGAGCACCGGGTGGCTGGTGCTCTGCCTGGCCACCGGGCGCCAGGCGCGCCGCGCGCTCGGCGTTTCCTGACTACCTTTCTCCCCACGGCAGCTCCTTCCAGAGCTGGCGCAGGTCCTTCTCGGATTCCTGGTTGACGCGCGCGAATTCCGCCGGCGCGAGGTAGCGCAGCGGCGCGTAGAACTTGGCGGCCTGCACGTGGAACTCCGGGTCGGCGGCGGCGCGCTCGGCCGCTTTCACCAGGCGCTCGCGGATGTCGGCGGGCAGTCCCTTCGGCGCCGCCAGGCCGCGCAGCGCCGTCATCTCGAAGTCGAATCCCTGCTCGCGTCCGGTCGGCAGGTCGGGCGCGAGGTCGGCGCGCGCCGGCCCGAACTGGCCGAGGTTGCGCATCGGCACGCCGCCGCGGATGCTCTGCAGTGCCTCGCCGACGTTCATCGCCGCGACCAGGATCTGCTTGCCGGCGATTGCCGCGCGCACTTCCGCCGAGCCCTTGAAGGGGATGTGGGTCATCTTCACCTTCGCCGCGCGCTCGAACATCAGCATCAGCAGGTGGTCATCGGAGCCGATGCCGGTGGTGCCCACCGTGACCGCGCCGGGATTTGCGCGCGCATACGCGGCGAGCTCCTGCAGGTTCTTGACCGGCGTGTCGGCGTGGACGGCGAAGTTGCACGGGTCGTCGACGATGTTGCCGATGAGGTCGAAGCTCTGCGGCGTGAACTGCGCCTTGCGCTCGATCGGGATCGTCATCAGCGGCGGCGTATTGACGAAGCCGATGGTGTAGCCGTCGGGAGCGGCGGCTGCGAGCGCCGCCATGCCGACCTCGCCGCCCGCGCCGGAGCGGTTGACGATGACGATCTTCGCGCCGGCGCCGAGATACTTCTCGAGGAACGGCACGAGGCCGCGGGCCACCAGGTCCGTGCCGCCGCCCGGCGGGTAGGCAATGAGCATGGTGATCGGCTTGTCGGCCGGCCAGGCCGCGCTCGCCGTCCCGGCGAAAAGGGAAATCAGGGCGACCGCGAGCAAGCGCGTCATCGGTAGTTCCTCCTCGCGGCGATGATACTTGGGAACGTTGTTTGCTAAACACCGTTCATGAAAAGACTCGCTGGCTGCTTGCTTCTCGGCTTCCTCGCGGCGTGCGCTACGGAGGACACCATCGTCGTGGCGCCGGTGACTTCCGGAATCGGCGTGGTCGAATCCGTCACCCTCGACCCCGAGCATCCGGCCCCGGGCGGCGCGGCGGGCAGCCCGACCAAGCTTATTTCCGTCCGCATGGCGGACAACACGCTCCACTACTACGGCACCCGCGCCATCGGGCTGAAGCCCGGCCAGCGCGTCGAGATCACGCCGGACGGCGTCCTGCGCTGGCCGCCCCGGTCCTGAAGAAGGAGGTCGTCATGCTGCAGAAATCGCCGATGTACGCGTACATCCCGGTCAAGGACGTCGGCCGCGCCCGCCAGTTCTATGAGCAGAAGGTCGGCTTGAAGCCGAAAGAGGAGGTCGCCGGCGGCGTGGTCTACGAGTTCGCCGCGAACACCGCCTGCTTCATGTACCCGACGCCCAACGCCGGCACTTCGCGCGCCAGCCAGGCGTTCTGGCAGGTCGACGACGTCGAGCGCGAAGTCGCCGAGCTGAAAAAGCGCGGCGTGACCTTCGAGGACTACGACATGCCGGGAATGAAAACGAAGGAGGGTATTGCGGTCGCCGGCGGCGCGAAGTCGGCGTGGTTCAAGGATCCCGACGGCAACATCATGGCCCTGATCGAGAGCCTGGACAGCTAGCCGGCCCGGCGAACCTCAACTAGGCAGAAGGCCGCCTTACTTCAGAGAGGTGCTTCTTCCAGTACGGGTTGTCGAGGCTGTCGTTGCGCACGGACTTGCCCGAGGAGGGCGCGTGCACGAAGCGGCGCTCGCCGAGGTAGATGCCGACGTGCGAGTTCTTCCGGCCGCGCTGGTCGAAGAAGACGAGGTCGCCGCGCTGCAGCTCGGCAAGCTTCACGCGCTGCGTCGCGCGGCGCTGCTCGGAAGTGTTGTGCGGAATCGAGACGCCCGCCTGGCGGTAGCTGTAGGAGATGAGGCCGCTGCAATCGAAGCCGGACGGCGAGACGCCGCCGTACTTGTAGGGCTTGCCGACCATCTTCGCCGCGCTCGCCGCCGCGCGATCGGCCGCGCCTTTGTCGGTCGAGTAGGCGACGCCTTCCGTCGTGGCAACGCAGGCGGAGAGGAGCAGCGGCAAGAGCAGCGCGATCAGCTTCACGGCTCGAAGTCTACCGTCGGCGCCGCGTTTGAAACGTCAGTTGTTGCGCGCGCGATACAGCCCGAACGGCTCAGAATTCGCGGCCGATGCGCCGATCGAGGGAATATTTCCCGCCGCCCGCCATCACGAACGCGTAGCTGACGACCGTGAGGAGCAAGGCGAACTCGCAGCCGCGCGAGGTCCAGAAGTAGCCGTTGGGCATCTGGATCGTCACCGCGATCACCGCCATCTCGACGAAGAACATGAACGCGATCGGCCGTGTCAGCAGGCCGGCGGCGAGCATGATCATGCCGACCAGCTCCAGATACGCGACCACCCATGCCCAGAACATCGGCGGATAAAAGCCGGTCTTCAGCACGTTGCCGGCGGCGATGCGCGCCGCGCCGTTGTCGAACACCTTCTCCCAGCCGCTGGGGAGGATGAGCAGAGCCATCCAGACGCGGGCAAGTGCGTAGCCGAGCTGCACCATGTTCTCGCGCGCCTCTTTCGTGATCGCGTGCACGCCGCCGCCGGCGATCATCACCGAGATGAGCAGGCCGAGAAGGAAGACGTGGTACTGCACGCCGCCGCGCGTCCACAGCCAGCCCTTGCCGATGTTGAGCGTGATGATCCACAGGACATCGAGCGCGAGGAGCACCGCGACGATGCGCGGCAGGAAGCCGACCACGAGCAGCACGCCGCCGATGAGCTCCGGCACGCCGAGGAGGTAGTTGCCGCTCATGAGCTTCTGCGCGCCGTGCGGGATGAAGACCGCGCCGGTCGCGACGCGGATCAGCGTGTAGGCGTAGGGCGCCACCATGCGGTAGAACGGCGCCATGAAGGGCAGGATGAGTTTCATTTGCGGGGCCTCGTCCAGGATTCCGACCATGCCAGGCAGCAGCTCGACGACGGTTTGCCAAAGCGTTCCTGCTCGAATACCTCGCCGGCACCGGCTTCGCCGTTGATCGTGAGCTGCGCGGCGCGGGCGGGGATGAAGGTGCTGTAGACGCCGAGCGGGCGCTTCATCGCGCCCGGCGGCATGGTGAGGATGAAGGGATTGAGGAAGTCCCACCAGGCCATGACGATTTCCGTGTCCGCCGAATAGATTCTCTCCTCGACCGTGGCGAGCGAGTGTCCCGTGCGCTCGAACTCGGCGTCGACCACGGGCAGCGATTCATCGCCGAACGGCTCGTGCAGCAGCTTCTCGATATGTTTTTGCAGGTAGCGGGTCATGCCGACGTTGTCGGAATAGACCTGGATGGATTTCGTTTCCAAGAACAATACATGCCCTTGTCCGGCGGGCGACCAGAGCACCCGCCAGTGGCTGGCGCGCGTGACGAGGCTCTTGCCGCCGTCCTTCGACAGGCGGATGAACGAGTTCTCGCCGGTCATGACGACGTCGTGCGGATCGACCATCTGCTGTACCGGTGCGGCCATGGCTTTCCCCCTTTTTACTTTGTCGGCACCGGCGGCCCTTCGGGCTGCCCGGCGTGCTGCGTCGCCTTCGGGTCGATGTACGACCAGGGGCGCGCGCTCCTGGTCCAGATGTGCGCGGTGATCTTCATGCTGTCGCTGTCGTCGAGCGTGCCGGCGCGCAGCGCGAGGATGTCGGGCGTGTTGTCGCGGTGGCTCCAGAGCGGCGAGCCGCAGTCGCCGCAGAAGTAGCGGTGCAGAATGCGCCCGCTCGCCGCCTTGCCGGTGAAGATCTTGGGAGCGCCCTTCTCGAGCGTGAGCTTGTTGCGCGGCACGATGGCCACCACGGCGCCGTGCGCGCCGGAAGCCTTCTGGCAGTCGCGGCAGTGGCAGGCGCGAAGCTCGGTGAGGGTGGTATCGAGGCGGTAGCGGATCGCTCCGCAAAGGCAGCCGCCGGTGAGATTGCTCATAGCTTGTCCTTTCCAGGCCAGCGCGTGACCAGATCGACGAACAATGGGTCGATGTTCTTCTCTCCCTTTTTCAGCTCGAGGGCGAGCGGCCCGGGCTCCTCGTTGTAGGCGAGGAGCGAAAGGTCGGTCATGCGCATCGGGAATAGCACGCCATCCAGATGGTCGCACTCGTGCTGGAGGAGCGCTGCCCAGGAGCTTGTCGCGTCATGCGTATGTTGTTTTCCGTCCAGATCGAAATACGAAATCTGGATGTCGGTGTACCGAGGCACTTTCCCGTGCAGACCGGGGACGGAAAGGCAGCGCTCCCAGACATCGCGCTTAAGTTCGGTCTTTGGTTTGATGACGGGGTTCACCATCACGGTCCAGGGGCGTGGCTGCAATCCCGAGCCCGGCGGAATGCGCGAGGCGATCATGCGGTAGACGACGACGCGTCTGGGCACGAATACCTGCGGCGCGGCGAGGCCGCTCGCGCCGATGTCCTCGATGGTGTCCTGCATGTCCTGCGCGAGCTTGCGGATCTCGGGCGCGGTCGGATCGGCGACCGGCTCCGAGGGCTGCAGCAGCGCCGGGTTGCCCATGCGGGCAATTCGCAAAACGGCCATCGTCCTCCTCCCGGCCTCAATGGTCGCACAGTTAAAATCCCGCGGTGAACCCCTCGATGCTGATCCTGCTCCTGGTGAGCGGCACGATCGTTTCGCTCTCGATGGGCATGCGCCAGAGCATGGGCCTCTTCATGGGGCCGCTCACCACCGACCTCGGCATCTCGGCGGCGACCTTCAGCTTCTCGCTCGCGCTGCAGAACATCGTCTGGGGCTTCTCGCAGCCGGTAATCGGCGCGCTCGCCGACCGCTACGGCGCGCGGCCGGTGGTGTTCGGCACGGCGCTCGTCTACGCCGCCGGCCTCGGCCTGATGATCGTCTCGAAAGGCGCGGTGGGGCTCGACATCGCCGGCTTCCTCTGCGGCATCGGCATCGCCGGCACCGGCTTCGGCGTCCTGATCGGCGTGGTGGCGCGCGCGACGCCGCCGGAAAAGCGCATCCAGCGCGTCGGCCTGGTCGCGGCGGTGGGATCGCTGGGCA
The DNA here is from genome assembly GCA_034668045.1 of Betaproteobacteria bacterium. Taxonomy (GTDB): domain Bacteria; phylum Pseudomonadota; class Gammaproteobacteria; order Burkholderiales; family SG8-39; genus SCGC-AG-212-J23. The sequence continues at coordinate 21,533 of JAXDQC010000208.1, forward strand.
CGGTGGTGCTGGCGCCGACCGGGCAGGCGGTCATCGGCGAGTTCGGCTGGCAGGCGGCGCTGGCGGGATTTGCGGCCATCGCCGTCCTCGCGGCGATCCTTTCCCTGTTCGTCAAGGAAAAACCGGTAGCGGATGCGCGGCCGACGTCGCAGCCGCTGAGGGCGGCGCTGCGCGACGCATCGCGCCACCGTGGGTTCGTGCAGATGACGGTGGCCTACTTCGCCTGCGGCTTCCAGCTCATCTTCATCACCACGCACCTGCCGCAGTACCTGCAACTCTGCGGCGTGTCGCCGTCGGTGGGCGCGCAGGCGCTCGGCCTCATCGGTCTCTTCAACACCATCGGCACGTACATCTTCGGCCACCTCGGCGCGCGCTACAGCCAGAAGAAGCTGCTGGCGATGATCTACGGCACGCGCACGGTCTTCATCTGCATTTTCCTGGCGGTGCCGGTCACCGTGACGACGACGCTCGTCTTCGCCGCGGCGATGGGCTTCCTCTGGCTGGGCGTGGCGCCGCTCATCACCGGCGTGATCGCCCGCGTCTTCGGCCTCGGGCATTTCAACGCGCTCTACGGCAGCGTCTTCCTCTCGCACCAGGTCGGTTCGTTCGCCGGTGCGTGGATGGGCGGCGTGGTGTTCGCCGCCACCGGCGCCTACTCGCTCGCCTGGGCGGCGCTGATCGCCATCGGCACCGTCGCCTTCGTCCTGCAGTGGACGATGGACGACCGGCCGATGGACGCTACTGCTTTTCGATCAGCCGTTCATCCGTGAGCCGCACGCGCGTGCCGCGCGTGAACTCGGTGCTGTCGGTGTCGATGTATTGCCGCTTGCCGTCGTCCATGCGGATCGTCAGGCGGTAGAGCGGGGTTTCGGGTGCCGAGCCGCCGGCGCCGGCCATGAACGGCCTGGGCGCGGGATTCACCGCCTCGACCACGCCGCTGCCGGTGCGATAGGAGAGCTGCTGTCCGGTGATGTCGGTCTGGGGCGCATACCACCAGGCGCAGCCGGCGAGGCTGCTGAAGGCGATCACGGCCGCAGTCATGGCAATGGTGCGCTTCATGGCTTCTCCTGACGTGGGTTTTGAGGAGGAGGAATTCCGGGCGCGCGCGTCGCTCCGGTGCCGGCCTTGCGCTCCTGCTCGAGGCATTGCTCGAGCAGGGTTCCGGAAAAATCCTTGCAGCGCTCCACGCCCCGGGCTGAAGGAGAAGGATCCGCGCGGCCGTCGGGTGTGCCGGACGTCTCGCCGGGCAGCACCGGGTCGCCCTTGCGGATGATGGCGCCGTCGGCCGGCTTCTCGCCCTCCGCCGCGTTCTGCGCAAACGCGGCGGCCGAGCACAGCAACAGGGTCAAAGCCATGGCTTTCATGGCCGGGGACTTGCAATAATCGAGCCCATGGACGCCGTCGCGCTTACCAAGACCCTGCTGCAGTTCGACACCATCAACCCGCCCGGCCGCGAGCGCGATTGCGCGCGCCACGCCGGCGCGATGCTCGAAGAATGGGGCTACAAGGTCGAGTACCACGAGTACGCCGACCAGCGGACCAGCGTCATCGCCCGCGCCGGCGGCTCCGACAGGAAGGCGCCGCTCTGCCTCACCGGACACCTCGACGTCGTCTCGCTTGGCACTCGGCGGTGGTCGCACGATCCGTTCTCGGGCGAGACCGCCGGCGACAAGCTCTACGGCCGCGGCAGCTCGGACATGAAGGCGGGCGTCGCGGCGATCCTGATCGCGGCGCGCTCGATGGCGAAGAAGCTCTCCGGCACGCCCGGCGTGGTGCTGGTCCTCACCGCCGCCGAGGAAGGCGGCTGCATCGGCTCGAAGATGCTCGCCGAGACCCAGCTCCTCGGCAAGGCGGGCGCGATCGTCGTCGGCGAGCCGACCTCGAACTATCCCTTCGTCGGCCACAAGGGCTCGATCAAGTTCAACGCCTCCTTCCGCGGCGTCTCGGCCCACGGCTCGATGCCGCACTTGGGCGAGAACGCGGTCTACAAGGCGGCGCGCGCGGTGGCGAAGCTCGAGGGGTTCGACTTCAAGGCGAAGAAGCACCCGATCATGGGCGAGCCGACGCTCAACGTCGGCACCTTCGAGGGCGGCAGCGGCGTCAACCTGGTGCCCGACCTGGCGAAGATCGGCGTCGATATCCGCACCGTGCCGGGGGTGGATCACAGGAAACTCATTTCACGCCTGAAGACCATGATGGGAAAGGCGGAGGTCGACGTCTTCTCGGATCTGCCGCCGGTCTGGACGGCGCCCGACGACGAATGGATGCAGCGCGTGTTCGAGATCTGCAAGCCGGTGCTGGGCAAGAAGCCCAAGGCGCGTACCGCGACCTACATGACCGACGCGGCGAACCTGCTCAAGGTCTACTCGGGCGCGCCGACGGTGGTGCTCGGGCCGGGCGAGGCGCAGATGGCGCACCAGACCGACGAGTACTGCAGCATGCAGCGCATCGGCGAGGCCGTCGCGATCTACGAAGCGCTGATCGACGACTGGATCCGCTAGGAACTGCAGCTAAGAGCGGAACATCCCGCCCGCTCCCGGGCCCAGTCGGGCCGCCGCGCCGCCAGGTCTTCTTCCTGCGGCTGCTCGTCGTAAGGCCGCGCGAGAACGCGCATCAGCCGCTCGAGCACCGATGCGTCACCCTTCTCCAGCGCCTCGATCGCGAGCACGGCGAGATAGTTGCGGAAGATGTACTTCGGATTGACGGCATTCATGCGCTCCGCGCGGTTGGGTTTCACGCGGGAAAGATAGAGCTTCAACCAGCCCTCCAATGAGGGGCCCGGCTGCGTGTAGAAGGCCGCATGCAGGTCGGCCGGTTTCTCGGCTCGCCCCAGGTCGCGGAAGAAAAGCGTGAAGTCGGTCTCCACTTCACCCAGGGTCTGGAACAACCCGTTCATCAACTCTTCATCGAGCGACTCGACGCCGAGCTTTTCCGTCAGCGCGCTCGACATGGCGTCCTGGTAGGTGGTGGCGTAGAGCTCCAGGCCCTTTTCAAGAGAGTCTTTTGATAAAACCCCCAAAAGACTTTCCGCAAGACGAGTCAGATTCCACAGCGCGATCTGCGGCTGGTTGCCGTAGCAGTAGCGCCGGCCGGGCAGGTCGGTGGTGTTCGGCGTCCACTGCGGGTCGTAGCCCTCGAGCCAGCCGTACGGGCCGTAGTCGATCGTCAGCCCGAGGATCGAGAGGTTGTCGGTATTCATGACGCCGTGCACGAAGCCCAGGCGCATCCAGTCGGTCATCAGCAGAGCGGTGCGGCGGCAAACTTCCTGGAAAAATTCAGAATGACTCAAACCAGGATATTGGTGACGGATCACGTAGTCGACGAGCTGTTTCTTCGGCTCGTCTTCCAGGATCTGGAAATTTCCGAAGCGCACGAACGACGGCGCGACGCGGCAGACGATCGCGCCCGGCTCGGGGGCGGGATGGCCGTCGTAGAACATGTCGCGGATCACCGGCTCGCCGGTGGCGACGAGCGAGAGCGCGCGCGTGGTCGGCACGCCGAGCCAGTGCATCGCCTCGCTGCAGAGGAATTCGCGCAGCGAGGAGCGCAGCACCGCGCGGCCGTCGGCGGTGCGCGAGTAGGGCGTCAACCCCGCGCCCTTGAGCTGCACCTCCTGGCCGGCGATCTCGCCCAGCGTGATCGCCCGGCCGTCGCCGAGCTGTCCCGCCCAGTTGCCGAACTGGTGGCCGCCGTAGCGGGCGGAATACGGCTGCATTCCAGGCGTTATCAGGTTGCCGGCCAGCATTTCGAGCGACCGGGAAGAAGGTCTCGCCAGACCCAGCTCGGCGGCGAGATCGCTCGACCAGGCAAGGAGCTTCGGCGCCGCTACGGGGGTCGGTTGCACGATCGTGTAGCAGGCGCCGGCAGGCAGCTCGGCGACGAAGCGGTTCGAAAACCGCGCGTCGGCGAGGTCGGTTTGCCGCGGGAACGGGGCGGCGAGTGGCGTCATCCAATGCAGCGTAGCAAGAAACGAAAGACCCTATGAGAAAAATGTCTGCCCGCCGTGACGACAGCGCCGAATTCGAGGCGCTGATGCGGCTTCACAACCGGATGCTGTTCCGCACCGCGCGGGCGATTCTGCACGACGACGCCGAGGCCGAGGACGCGCTGCAGGATGCCTACGTCAAGGCGTACGGCGCGATGGGCAGTTTCCGCGGCGATGCCAAGGTTTCGACCTGGCTTGCGCGCATCGTCGCCAACGAGGCGTTGCAGCGGCTGCGCAAGAGCAAGCGCCGCGACGCGATCGTGCCGCTGCGCTCGAGCGGCAGCCACGAGGAAATCAACGAGATACCGGAAGGAAACATGAGCAAGGGACCCGAGCAGGCGGCGGGCCGCGCCGAGATGAGACAGCTGCTGGAAAAGCGCATCGACGCGCTCCCCGACGCCTACCGCCCGGTGTTCATGCTGCGCGCGGTGGAGGAGCTCTCGGTCGAGGAAACGGCCGAGGTGCTGAACATCCCCGCGGCGACCGTGCGCACGCGCTTCTTTCGTGCCCGCAGTTTGCTTCGGGAATCGCTCGCCGCCGAGATCGACCTCGCCTGCGAGGACGCCTTCGGCTTCGCCGGCGAGCGCTGCGATCGCATCGTCGCCGCGGTTATGGCGCGCCTTCAACAATCCTGATGTCGCGCTCGGCGGCGTTGCCGAGCGCCCGCAGCGCTTCCTTGTAGCCCGGGCTGTCGTGGCCGGCGACGGCCGCGGCGACGCTTTCCCACTCGGTGACCACGGTGCGCTGGTTCAGCCCGGCTTCGTAGGTTTTCGCCGGCGCGCCGCGCACCAGGAACTTGCCGCCGGCCGCCTGGATCGCGGGGCCGGCGAGTTTCGCATAGGCGGCAAGCGCGTCGGGGTCCTTGATCGAGCGGTAGCAGGTAATCCAGTATGCTTTCGCCATGAGGTTCTCCTTCTGGAAGGCGGCAAGTCTACTAGCCCTCCTGATTTCTTTTTCGGCGGCCGCGCAAACCGTTCGCATCGTCGTGCCCTTCGCCGCGGGCGGCGTGCAGGACATCATCGCCCGCTCGATCGGCAGCGAGTTCGGGGCGAAGATCGGCCGCACGGTGATCGTCGAGAACCGCACCGGCGCCGGCGGCACGATCGGCAACGCCTCGGTGGCGAAGAGCGCGCCCGACGGCAACACGCTCCTCCTCGCCGCGGCGAGCCACACCATCACCGGGCACGTCTACGCCAAGCTTCCCTACCACCCGCTGCGCGACTTCACCCCGGTGGCGCACATCGGCAACGTCGACTACGTGCTGATGATCAACGGCGAGCTGCCCGTCAAATCCGTGCGGGAATTGATTTCCTTTCTGAAACAGAATCCCGGCAAATTCAATTTCGCTTCCGCCGGCACCGGCAGCGCCACCCACCTGTCGATGGCCTATTTCTCCAACCTCGCCGGCGTCGACCTGGTGCACATCCCCTTCAAGGCGACCAACGAGGCGATCCAGGAGGTGCTGGTCGGCCGGGCGCAGGCAGTGATGGCCTCGACGATCGGCGCGCTGCCTTTCGCCAAGGACGCGCGCGTGAAAATGCTGGGCGTGAGCGGCGCCAAGCGCTCGCGCTTCGCGCCGGAGCTGCCGACCATCGCCGAGGCCGGCCTGCGCGGCTACGAATTCGATTCCTGGATCGGCCTGCTCGGCCCGGCGGGCATGCCAACTGCAACGGTCCAGCAGATGAACGCCGCCATCGCCGACCTCCTCAAAGACCCGGCGATCCTCGACCGCCTGGCGAAGCAGGGCGTCGAGCCCCGCGCGCTTTCGCCCGAGGCCTTCACCCGGCTGCTGGAAAGTGACTTCGCGCGCATGGAGCGCGTCGTCAAGGCGGCCGGCGCCCGCATCGATTGACCCACCCCTGAAAGGAAGACCATGAAAAAACTGATCGTCATGCTGCTCTCGGCAATCCTCGCTTTCGGCGGCCTGACCGCCCTGACGCATGCCCAGGACAACAAGGACAAGCCGTCGGCCGAGGAGCGCAAGGCGAAGCGCGAGCAACGCCGCGAGGAGCGCAAGGCGAAGCGCGAGGCCAAGCGGGAGAAGCGCGAGGCGAAGCGCGACACCAAGCGCAACAAATCCGCGGCGCCCGAGGCGGTCGAGAAAAAGTAAGCCGTTATCCGGCGACAGCGCTGTAGCGTTTCGCCGCCACCACGAAGCGGGAAACCGCGCTAGGAATCGCGCCGCGCGCTGGCTACGCTCGCCTCCGTCAGCTCACACAAGGAGGTTGGCATGGACGCAGCGATGGTTACCCGGGTGATGGACCTGATTCCCGATCGCGTGACGAAAGTGCAGAGCGGCACCGCCTTCGCCGGCGTCAGCGCCACGAGCTGCGTCCACCCGGAGCGCGTCGCGCTCCTGGTGGAGTTCCTCCACTGGCTTTCGCCCATTTACCCGACGACCAAGGACGACCAGATGCGCCTGGGCCTCTTCGCCACGGCGCAAAGGCAGATGATGCAGGCCGACCCCGACGAGGAAGGGCCGGACGAAGCGATGGAAACGGTGGAGGACGAAGCGTCGCTTAGAATTGCGGACGCATGCGCGTCCTCTCCTCTCTAGCGATCAAGGAAGCCTATCTCGAGCTGCTTCCCGCCTTCACGGCGAAAGCGAAGCGCGAGGTCGACACCGAGTGGCTCGGCATGGTCGACATCATGAAGCGCGTCAAGGCGGGCGAAGCGGCCGACGTGGTCATCGCTTCGCAGAAGGCGCTCGGCGAGCTCAAGTCGCTCGGCAAGGTCGAGGCGGTGATCGACCTCGCCAGGTCGGGCGTCGCCGTGGCGGTGAAGAAGGGCGCCCGGCGTCCTGATCTCGGCTCGGCCGAGGCGGTGAAGCGGGCGCTGCGTGCCGCGAAATCGATCGCCTATTCCAGCGGCCCGAGCGGCGTGTACCTCGTGGAGCTGTTCCAGAAGTGGGGCATCGCCGATGAGCTGAAGCCGAAGAGCACCCAGACTCCTCCCGGCACCGCGGTCGGACCGCTGGTGGCCCGTGGCGAGGCGGAGATCGGCTTCCAGCAGATGAGTGAGCTTCTCCCCACCCCCGGCATCGACATCGTCGGCCCCCTGCCGGCCGAGATCCAGATCATCACCACCTTCTCCGGCGGGGTGCACGTGGCGGCGAAGGACGCCGAGGGCGCCCGGGCGTGGATGGCCTTCCTGACTTCGCCGCAGGCGGCCCCCGTGTTACGCAAGCACGGCATGGAGCCCGCCAAGTAGCGCAGGGCAGGCGAGTCCGGGCATGCAGTTTGCTGCGTATAAAGCCCCATGGGTACTTTTATACGGAGACTGCAAATGAAGAAGCTCACGCTACTGGGCGCGGCGTTCGCCCTGGCCGTAGGCACTGCCTACGCTGCCGACAACGTCATCGAGAAAGAGCAGCAAAAAGGCGGCGCGCTGAACAACGACACGTCGTTCCGCGTCCTGGACAAGAACAACGACGGCTACCTCTCGAAGGCCGAGGCCGCCGGCAACCCCGACCTCGCCAAGCGCTTCAAAGAGGCCGACACCAACAACGACGGCAAGCTCAGCCGCATGGAATACCTCAAGGTGATGGCCAAGATCGACACCCATAACACGGCCGACAAGGTCAGCAAGGGCACCGACGGCAAGTCCGCCAGCGGCGGCACGAAGCAGAAGTAGTCCTACCCCCGCGAGTGCTCCCCAGAGACGGGCCTTCGGGCCCGTCTTTTTTTTAGGGGCCGCCTGCTTGTAAAATCTGCCCATGATTCCCATGAGCGCCGACGAGATCAAGCAGTTCTGGCACGGCTTCTGCGACCGTCAGCGCATCAAGCCCGACGTGCGCGCCGAAGGCGACCGCCGCATCGAGGCCGACCCGGAGTTCTGGGCCGACCAGACGATGTGGCAGCTCGTCGAGGCGATCTCCGGTGCCGGTGAAGGCAAGGCTCGCCGGGACCAGTAGCATCGCCTTCCGGCTCCTACCGGTACTTCTCCTCCTCGCGCCGCTCGCCGCGGCGGCGCAGGCCGAGCTGCGCGGCTACTGGGACGCGGTCGCGCGCGGCGACTACAACGCCGCTGTCGCCGAGCTGCGCCCGCTCGCCGACCGGGGCAACGCCGAGGCGCAATACCGGTACGGCATGCTGCACGCCGACGGGCTCGGCGTGCGGTTCAACGATGCGCTGGCCGCGAGCTGGCTGCGGCGCGCGGCCGACCAGGGCCATCCGCGCGCGCTGGTCGCCCTAGGGCATCTCTACAAGGACGGGCGCGGTGTGCCGGCCGATGCCCACATGGCTCTGCAGCTCTATCGCAAGGCGGCCGACGCCGGCGACGCGGTGGCGCAGAACAACGTCGGCTTCATGTACGCGAGCGGCCGCGGCGCGGCCGCCAATCCGGGCGAGGCGGTGAAGTGGTACCGCCTGGCGGCCGACCAGGGCCTCGCCGGCGCGCAATCGAACCTCGGCGTCATGTACCTGAAGGGCAGCGGCGTGCCGCAGGACGACACCGAAGCGGTCAAGTGGATCCGCCGCGCCGCCGGCCAGGGCGACGCCTACGCCCAGTACAACCTCGGCCTCATGTATGGCCAGGGCCGTGGCGTGGTCGTCAAGGACGAGCGCGAGGCGATCGCCTGGCTCACCAAGGCCGCGGACGGCGGCTACGGGCCCGCGGCGATGCTCCTGCGCCAGCTGCGTCCCGGCGACGAAAGGCAATAAAAAAGGGCGGGATTGAGCCCGCCCTTTCGTGCTGCCTGAGAAAGCGAGGTTACTCGGCCTTCTTCGGCGTCTCGGCGGTGGTCGACTCGCTGGTCGA
>JAXDQC010000209.1:0-5323 GCA_034668045.1 Betaproteobacteria bacterium
CCGCTTCCGCATCCTGAAGGGGATCGAATCCGACATTCTTGTCGACGGCTCGCTCGATTATCCCGACGAGGTGCTGGCACGCTTCGACTTCATCGTCGCCAGCGTGCACAGCCGCTTCCAGCTCGACGAGAATTCGCAGACGGAGCGGATCCTGCGGGCCGTCGCCAACCCGTTCACCACGATCCTCGGCCATATGACCGGGCGGATGCTGCTCCGCCGCGAGGGCTACGATGTCGACTTCGAGCGCATTCTGGCCGCTTGCGCGGAGCACAACGTCGCGGTCGAGATCAACGGCAACCCGCACCGCCTCGACCTCGACTGGCGATGGCACCGGCGCGCGCTGGAGCTCGGCTGCATGCTCAGCATCAATCCGGACGCGCATTCCATCGCCGAGCTGGACCTGGTGCGCTGGGGCGTGCTCATGGCCCGCAAGGGCGGCGTGCCGAAGGAGCGCGTCCTCAACTGCCTCGACCTGCAAGCCATCACGGCCTTTCTGCGGGAGCGCGAGCGCGCCACGCAGTCATAAGTCCATCCTTCATCCCGCGCTCCCACCGCGCCGGGCTGGGTCACCGCGGCGCAGGACCAGGTGGGTGAGGATGAGCAGGGTGAGGGAGACGGCAAGCACGAATGTGCCGATGGCGTTGATCTCCGGGGTGATGCCGCGGCGGATCGAGGCGAAGACGTAGATCGGCAGCGTGTTGTTCGGGCCGGCGACGAAGAACGCGATAATAAAGTCCTCGAAACTGAAGGTGAAGGAGAGCAGGAACCCCGCGACGATGGCGGGCGCGAGCAAGGGCAGCGTCACCTGGCGGAAGGTCGCGAGCGGCGTCGCGTAGAGGTCTTCGGACGCCTCGATGAGGCTGCGATCCATGCCGGCGAGCCGCGAGCGGACGAGCAGGATTACCACCGCAAGATTGAACAGCACATGCGCGGCGACGATCGTATGGACGCCCATCTGCAGGCGCGGCGCCGCTTCGCCGAGGATTCCGGCGAGCACTGGGTTGACGATGTCGAAGACGGTGACGAAGGCGATCAGGGTGGCGATGCCGATAACCACGCCGGGGACCATGATGGCGATGTAGATCAGGCCGTCGAAGACCTGGCGCAAGGTGCCGCGCATGCGCTCCAGGCCGAGCGCCGCCAGCGTGCCGATGATGGTGGAAAGCACCGCGGTCCACAGCGCGACCGTCACGCTGGTCCACAGCGACTTCATGGCGAACGGGTTCGCGTAGGCCTTGGCGTACCACTCGACCGAAAAGCCCTGCCAGTCCATCGCGTAGCGGCCGGCATTGAAGCTGTAGAGGACGATCAGCGCGATCGGCAGGTAGAGGAAGCCGTAGATCGCGGCGGCGTACCAGCGCATCGGCTCAGACCAGCGCGACGCGGCGCCCGCCGGCTTTGCCCAACACGAAGCGCATGTAGACGATTACGGTCGCCAGCATCATCGCCACCATGGCGACCGAGACCGCCGCGCCGAACGGCCAGTTCCGCGATTGCAGGAAAAGATCGACAAGCGCATTGCCGATGAAGAAGACTTTTCCGCCGCCGAGCAGCGCCGGGATGATGAACTCGCCCATCAGCAGGATGAAGACGAGCATCGAGCCGGTGGCGACGCCAGGCAGCGACAGCGGCAGGGTCACCTGCATGAAAGTGCGCCAGGAATTGGCGCCGAGGTCGGCGGAGGCCTCCAGCAGCCGGAGGTCGAGCTTTTCCAGGCTGACATAGATGGGCAGCACCATCAGCGGCAGGTAGCCGTAGACCATGCCGATCAGCACGGCAGCGGGCGTGTTGACGATGCGGAGATCCTCCAGGCCTAGGACGGCGAAGAAGCGCGGCAGGCCCTTGTTGCCGAGGATGAGGAGCCACGCATAGATCCTGAGCAGCTGGCTCGTCCAGAACGGCACGACGACAAGCACGAGGAGGAGGACGCGCCAGCCCGCCGTCACCTTTACGGCGAGGAAATAGGCGAGGGGATAGGCGATAAGCGCGCAGAGGAGCGTGCCGATCGGCGCGAGGGTCAGCGTGTTGAGGAACGCGGTGCTGCGCGCCGGCAGGTTCTGGTAATTGGCGAGCGTGAAGCCCGGGGCGTAGCCGCCCGCCGGTGCCCGCTCGCCGAAGGAATAGATGAGCACGACGACGAGCGGCAGGACCAGCAGCAGCGCGAAGAACGCTGCCGCCGGCCCGACCAGCGCCGCCGTCAGGAGGCGCGAGCGCCCCCCGCTCGTCTCGGCCAAAGCCTGCTCCGAAGGTCAGGCCGACTTGAAGCGCGCCATGATCTCGGCACGGAGCGGGTCGGTCAGCGTCGCCGCCGCGCCGAATTCCAGGTTGGATAGGAGCTCCGCCGCCGGATAGAGGATCGGGTTGGAGAGCATCTCCGGCGGGACCAGCGCGTTGGTCCTGGCATCCGTGCTGGGATAGCCGTGCGCCTGCACCTCGCGGGCGTTCACCGCGGGGTCGAGCATGTAGTTGACGAAGGCATAGGCGGCGTCCTTGTGCGGCGCGTCCTTCGGTATGGCATAGAAATCCGTCCAGATCTCGCCGCCCTCCTTGCCGAGCACGTAGACGATCTCCGGCATGTCGCGGCGAAGCTGCGTAGCGTCGCCCGTCCAGGCGACCGACGCCCACGCGTCGCCATTGCGGATCGACGGCTGGTAATCGCTGTTGATGCCGAAGAGGTGCGGCTTCGCATCGATCAGCAGCTTTTCGGCGTCGCCCAGCTCTTTCGGGTCGATCGAGTTGAAGGAATAGCCAAAATATTTCAGCGCGTTGCCGATCGTCGTCAGCTGGTAATCGTGCACCATCACGCGGCCGGTGAGGTCGTCGCGCGTGCGGTCCCAGAACTCTTTCCAGGTCGTCATGTCGCCCTTCACCTTGGCGGTGTTGACGACGTAGCCGGTGGTGCCCCAGTCCTTCGGCACCGCCCAGATTTTTCCGTCGATCTTGGCCTCACCGATGAAGCGGGCGTCGTGCGTGCTCTCGTCGAAATTGGGCAGCCGCGACAAATCGAGCGGCTCGATGATGCCAAGCCCCTGGTAAGTGGAGATCGTGTAGTTGGTCGGCACGAAGACGTCCCAGCCGGTGCCGCCGGCCTGCAGCTTGGCCAGCATCTCCTCGTTGGAGCCGAACACCGAGACGTTGATGGCCACCCCGGTGTCGGCGGTGAACTTGTCAAGATTCTCCTGGGCGAAATAGTTCGGCCACGTCGTGAAGTTGAGCGTGTCGCCGAGCTCGCCGGCGGCGAAGGCGGACCGCGGCCTGAGCGCGGGGAGCGCCCCGGCGAGCACGGCACTAGCGAGGCTGAGGCCGGTGACCCCGAGGAAATGCCGGCGGCTCACCGAGCCGCGGCGGTAGCGCCAGAGCTCGTCCATGAATTCCTTCGCGGTGATCGGCTTGTCGTTCTTCCCTGACATGTTCCCCTCCCGTGCGCGGGCCTGCCCGCTTCGCTGCTACCGGTCGATCGGCAGGGCGATCGCCGCCTGCTGCCGCCAACCGACATGGATCAAGTCTCCCACTTCGAAGGTCCTTTCGCCAAGCTCCGTCTGGCGCGGCGCATGCACCAGGAAGGCGCCGAGCCGGTGCTCCTCGATGAGATATTCGGTGTGCTCGCCGAGGAAGATGCGGTTGAGGATCTCCGCCTCGGCCTGAAAAATGCTGTCGCGTGGGAGTTCTGGGGCGGTGCGCGCCAGAGCCATCTGCTCCGGGCGCACGCTCATGCTGATCCGCTCGCCGGGGCCGATCGGCAGGGCGGAGCGCGACAGCCGCGCGCTCGTGACGATGCCCGCGTCGAGAGCGATCCGAGCAATGCCGGCGCCGACCTCGCGCACGACGCCGTCGAAGAAATTGGAGCGGCCGACAAAATCGGCGACATAGCGGTTCGTCGGCTCGTCGTAGAGCTCGCTCGGCGTGCCCGTCTGCACGATGCGGCCGTCGCGCATGATCGCCACCCGGTCGCTCATCGACAGCGCCTCCTCCTGGTCGTGGGTGACGAGCACGAAGGTGATGCCGAGCGAGCGCTGCAGGTTCTGCAGCTCGATCTGCATCTCGCGGCGGAGTTTTTTGTCGAGCGCCGCGAGCGGCTCGTCGAGAAGCAGCACCTTCGGGCGGTTGACCAGCGCGCGCGCCAATGCCACGCGCTGTTGCTGGCCGCCGGAAAGCTCGAAGCTGCGGCGCTTCTCGTATCCGGCGAGGCGGACCATTTCGAGCGCCGCGGCGACCTGGCTGGCGATCTCGCGGCGCGAAGGGCGCGGCTTTTGCTGGCGAAGCCCGTAGGAGATGTTGCCGGCCACATCGAGGTGCGGGAACAGCGCGTAGTGCTGGAACACCATGTTGACCGGCCGCCGGTAGGCCGGCACGCCGTTCATCGTCGCGCCGGCGATGCGCACCTCGCCCGCGCTCGGCTGCTCGAAGCCGGCGATCATGCGGAGCGACGTCGTCTTGCCGCAGCCGGACGGGCCGAGGAAGGTCAAGAATTCGCCGGCGCGGACTTCCAGGTCGAGGTCTTCGGCCGCCACCACGTCGCCGAACCGCTTGCCGACGCCGCGAAATTCGATGAGCGGCGCTGCGGAGGTGGCGGATAGTGCCAAAGCTGTTCCGATGGTGACCAGCGGCTTCCCCGGCCGCCTCCGATCATTATCCGCCAAGGCGCATATGTTGGAAGGGCAAATCGCCGCCTCGGCCGCGTTCGACACCGGTGGTGTCCACCGGGCCGGTGGCGCATGATCGCCGTCCCGCCTCGATTCGACGAGCAGAAATGGCCGATACCGCCCTCTTCGCGCCGGGCTTCAAGCCACTGCCTTATTGGTGGGAGAAGACGCCGCCGCCGGACTTTTCGGAGAAGCCGCTGCCGAAGCGGGTCGATGCGCTCGTCGTCGGGTCCGGATATACCGGGCTGCATGCGGCACTGCAGCTTGCCCGCGGCGGGCGGTCGACCCTCGTCGTCGACGCCGAAGCGGCGGGATGGGGCTGCAGCACGCGGAACGGCGGCCAGGTCAGCCCCAGCATCAAGCCGGCTTACGCGGCGCTGGCGAAATCTTATGGCGAGGAGCGCGCCCGGCGGATCCTGGAGGAGGGGCACCGATCGCTCGCCTGGCTCGGCGAATTCATCCGCGACGAAGCGATCGACTGCGATTTCCGCGTCAGCGGTCGCTTCCATGCGGCGCACAGCCCGCGTCTATTCGAGAAGCTGGCCAGGCTGGTGAGAATCCCGCCGCCGGGGATCGACGTCGCCGCGGAATTCGTGCCGCGGCGCGAGCAGGCGCGCGAGATCGGCAGCGACGCCTATCACGGCGGCGTGGTTTTCACCCGCCACGCGGCGCTCGATCCG
>JAXDQC010000210.1:0-2600 GCA_034668045.1 Betaproteobacteria bacterium
GCTTACGCCAACGACGTGCTTCCGCGCGCGAAAGGCACCGCTTCGCGCCTGCAGCAGGAAGCCGACGGCTACCGCCAGCGCGTCATCGCGAGCGCCGAGGGCGACGCCTCGCGCTTTCGCCAGGTGCTCACCGAATACGCCAAGGCGCCCGCCGTGACGCGCGAGCGCATCTACATCGAGACCATGCGGCAGGTGCTGCAGTCCACCAGCAAGATCATGATGGACTACCGCGGCAGCGGAAACCTGCTCTACCTGCCGCTCGACAAGCTGATGGGCGGCGCTCAGGCCGGCGCCGAGGCCGGTGCGGCACCGCGCGCCGCGCCGCCGGAGCCCACGACCGAGGCGGGCCCGCGCTCGCGCGAGACGCTGAGAAACCGGGAGCGCGCCGACCGATGAGGGCCGAAGGGAATCGCCCATGAGGGCTCTGGGACCGCTGCTCGCGCTGCTGGTGGTGGGAGTGCTGCTCGCATCGAGCGCGCTTTTCACGGTCGACCAGCGCCAGCACGCCATCGTGTTCCAGCTGGGCGAGGTGAAAGAGGTGGTGCAGAAGCCCGGCCTGCACTTCAAGTGGCCGCTCCTGCAGAACGTGCGACTGTTCGACATGCGCATCCTCACCTTCGACGACGCCGAGCCGTTGCGCTTCCTGACTCAGGGGAACCGGCCGGTGCTGGTCGACTCGTTCGTGAAATGGCGCATCACCAACGTCACGCAATATTACGTCAGCGTGCAGGGCGACGAGTTCCGCGCCATGACGCGCATCAAGCAGACTGTCGCCGGCGTGCTGCGCGACGAGTTCGGCGCCCGCATCCTGCACGACGTGGTCTCGGGGGAGCGCGAGCAGATCATGAGCCGGGTGCGCGAGAAGGTGGACCAGGATCTCAAGCGCATCGGGGTCGAGATCATCGACGTGCGACTGAAGCGCGTCGACCTGCCGCAGGACGTGAGCGAATCGGTGTATCGCCGCATGGAGGCTGAGCGCAAGCGCATCGCCAACGAGCTGCGCTCCACCGGGGCGGCGGAGGCCGAGAAGATCCGCGCCGACGCCGATCGCCAGCGCGAGGTGCTGCTCGCCGAGGCCTACCGCGACGCGCAGCGGGTGCGCGGCGAAGGCGACGCCAAGGCCGCCTCCACCTACGCCGCCGCGTTCAACCAGAACCCGGAGTTCTTCTCCTTCTATCGCAGCATGGAGGCCTACCGGAACACCTTCCGCGGCCGCAACGACCTGATGGTGATCGAGCCCAACTCCGATTTCCTGCGCTACTTCCGCGACTCGCTGGGAAAACCATCGACCCCGAGAAGATGATGCATGGGCACGACCTTCATCATGGCGCTCGCCCTCATGCTGATTCTCGAGGGGGTGCTTCCCTTCCTCGCGCCTAATCTCTGGCGCGACACGTTTCGCCGCATCACCCAGATGTCCGACGGCCAGATCCGCTTCGTCGGCCTGTCGTCGATGATCGTGGGCCTGCTGCTTCTCCTGTGGATCCGCACATGAAGTGGCTGCTGCCGGAGTTCATCGAGGACATCCTCCCCGCCGAGGCCATGCGCATCGAGCGGCTGAGGCGAAAGATTCTGGATTTGTTCTTCGACCAGAACTACGAGCTGGTGATGCCGCCGCTGCTCGAGTACACCGACTCGCTGCTGACCGGGACCGGACACGACCTGGAGCTGCGCACGTTCAAGGTGGTCGATCAGCTCTCGGGCCGCATGATGGGCCTGCGCGCCGACATCACCCCGCAGGTGGCGCGCATCGATGCCCACCTTCTCAACCGCGAAGGCGTGACGCGCCTGTGCTATTGCGGCAGCGTGCTGCATACGCGCCCGGCCGGGCCCGCGGCGACGCGCGAGCCCATCCAGATCGGGGCCGAGCTCTACGGCGAGGCCGGCGTCGATGCGGACCTCGAGATCCTGCAGCTCCTGTGCCGGGCGCTCGAGCTCGCCGAAGTGCGCAACGCGCGCGTCGACATCGGCCACGTCGCGGTGTTCCGTGCCATCGCCGCCGAGCTGCCGGCGCAGCTGGAAGCGGAGCTGTTCGAGGCGCTGCAGAAGAAGGATGTGCCGGCGCTGAAGGAGCTCACGGCGAAGCTGGATGCGAAAACCAGGAATGCGCTGCTGTTGCTGCCGGAGCTCTATGGCGGCACCGAAGTGCTCGATACCGCGGAGAAGAAGCTGCCCCGGCTCGCCGAGCTCACGCGCGCGCTGGGCACGCTGCGCAGGCTCGCCAAGGCCTGCCGCTTCCCGGCGAGCCTCGATCTCGCCGAGCTGCGCGGCTATCACTATCACTCCGGCGTGGTGTTCGATGCCTATTGCGACGGAGTCAGCGGCGCCGTGGCCCGGGGCGGGCGCTACGACGAAGTCGGCAAGGCTTTCGGGCGCGCACGGCCGGCGACCGGCTTTTCCATCGATCTCAGAAGCATTGCAAAGTCATGAGCGCACGCAACGTCGTCGTCATCGGCACGCAGTGGGGCGACGAAGGCAAGGGCAAGATCGTCGATTGGCTGACCGACCGCGCGCAGGGAGTGGTGCGCTTCCAGGGCGGCCACAACGCCGGTCACACGCTGGTGATCGCCGGCAAGAAGACGGTGCTGCACCTGATTCCG
>JAXDQC010000211.1:0-15770 GCA_034668045.1 Betaproteobacteria bacterium
TCGCGCTCGTAGACGCGGTAGATCTGGAAGGAGGCGAGGACGGCGGTGACGATCAGCAGCGCGATCAGCAGGAACGACCGCCAGAAGACCGTCACTTGCCGGCGTCGGCTTCGGGCACGAACACGTAGCCAAAGCCCCAGACGGTCTGGATGTGCTTCGGATGCGACGGATCGTCCTCGACGATCTTGCGCAGGCGAGAGATCTGAACGTCGATCGAGCGGACGAACACCTCGTACTCGCGGCCGCGCGCGAGCTCCATCAGCTTGTCGCGCGACAGCGGCTGGCGCGGGTGCTGCACCAGCACCTTGAGGATCGAGAATTCGCCGGTGGTGAGGGACACCGCCTTGCCTCCTCGCGTCAGCGTTCTCGTCGCCAGGTTCAACGCGAACTTCCCGAAGGCGTGCGTTTCCACGCTGCCCGCCGGCGCGCCGGGCGGCCCGGCGGGAGCCTTGCGCCGCAGGACGGCGTTGATCCGCGCCAGCAGCTCGCGCGGGTTGAACGGCTTGGGCAGGTAGTCGTCGGCGCCCATTTCCAGGCCGACGATGCGGTCGACTTCGTCGCCCTTGGCCGTCAGCATGACGATCGCCGGCGCGACGTTCTGCGCGCGCAGGCGGCGGCAGATGGCGAGGCCGTCCTCGCCCGGCAGCATGAGATCGAGGACGACGAGGTCGTAGCGCTCGCGCGACAGCTGCTTGTCCATGCCGGCGGCGTCGGCGACCGCCTTCACCTCGTAGCCTTCGCCGCCGAGGTAGCGCACCAGCAGGTCGCGCAGCCGCTGGTCGTCATCGACGACAAGAATGCGGGTCTTCAGCTCAGCCATGGGCGCAAGATACCAATTGTTACACCCGCCTTCCGCCATTTCCGTACCATGCTTGCTGGATGAAAGCGCTCGTCTTCATTCTCGCTCTGACGCTGTCCGGCGTCGCCGCCGCCCAGGGCAAGCGCCCGGAGGGCAAGCAGCAGATGCGCCAGGAAGAGCGCCAGCGCATGCGCGAAGACATGAACCAGGTCCAACGCGAGCGCGACCGCGGGGCGCGGCCCGAGCGCTCGGCGCGTCCCATGTCGCCGCAGGAGCGCGAGAAGCTCCGCCAGGACGTGCGCGACGCCAACAAGCAGCTGAAGCGCTAGCCGGAGCTTTCGGAACTGTCCCGCTTCGGGGGATCGTTTGCCGCCGGTCCGGAGGCATAAAAGCGATAGGTGTTCTTGCCGGCCTGCTTGGCCGCGTACATGGCCGTATCGGCGTGCTTCAGCAGGGCCGGCGCGTCGGCGGCGTCGTCGGGAAAGATGCTGATGCCGATGCTGGCGGTGACCGTGACGTCGCCGAGGGCGAGCGAGTAGGGCCGCACCACTTCGGCCAGCAGCTTCTTCGCCACCGTCTCGATCGGCCCGGATTCCTGCACTTCCTCGACCACGACCACGAACTCGTCGCCGCCGAGGCGGGCGACCAGGTCGCTTGCACGCAGGTTGGCGCGCAGACGGCCGGCGAGCTGGATGAGCAGTGCATCGCCGGCGTCATGGCCGTGCACGTCGTTGATCTGCTTGAAGCCGTCGAGGTCGACGAACACGAGCGCCAGCTTGGAGCTCCTGCGGCGCGCGCGCTGCACTGCCTGGTCGAGCGACGGGCCGAAGCTGGTGCGGTTGGCGAGGCCGGTCAGCGGATCGGAATAGGCGAGCGACGAGATCCGCTCGCGCGCGAGCGCGATCTCGGTGATGTCGCGGCCTACGCCCTGATAACCGAGGAAGACGCCGTCGCGCGCGAAGCGCGGCTCGCCGCTGACGGTGAAATAGCGGGTGACGCCGCCGAGCAGGCGGGAGAACTCGAAATCGCGAAAGGGCAGGTGCTGGTCCATGCGCGAGCGCTGCGCGGCCCAACCCGCTTCGTCGGGGCTGACCGAGGGCAGCTCCCACGAAGCCTTGCCGAGCGCGCCGCGCAGCACGCCGTCCGGGTAGCTCGGTCCGTGCACGAGCTGCGAGACGCGATGCTCGGCATCGGTCTCCCAATAGAAGTCTGAAGACATCTCGGTCAGCCGGCGGAAGCGCGCCTCGCTTTCGCGCAGCGACTCCTCCGCCTGCTTGCGGCGCAGGAGCTGGCCGATCTGGCTGCCGATCACGCGCGAGGCGTCGAGCAGGCGCTGGTCGGGCTCGCGTACCGCCTGGCTCGAGAAGCTCAGCACGCCGATGATGCGATTCTCCGATAGCACCGGGAAGGAGACGCCGCCGCGCAGGCCGGTGCCCTCCCACAGCGGGCCGTACTTCGCCCGCCCGTCGGTCGGCGCGTCGTGCGTCCAGACCGGCTCGGCGGTTTTCAGGACCGTGCCCGTGATGCCTTCGCCCGGACGGAAGGTCATGTCCCGCGAGCGGACGATGAACTGGCGGATCAGCGGATCGTCGATCGACCAGGCATCCTGGAAGCGCAGGATGCCGTGGTCGACGCGGAAGTAGCGGCCGCACGCCCAGCCTTCGGCGCCGCACACGGCGCGGATCACGGCGCGCAGCCCGCTGGAGGCGTCCTCGGCCTCGGCGAGCGAGCGCGCCACATGGTGCTCCAGGGTGAGCAGCAGCTCGGCGCGCTTCTGCGCCGAGATGTCGCGTCCGACTCCCCGGTAGCCGCGGAATCCACCGTCGGCGGCGAACACCGGCTCGCCGCTCACGCTCAGATAGCGCCAGCTGCCGTCGGGCATGGTGCGCCACATCAGCGCGTCGGCGAAAGGCTGGCGCGCATCGAGCAACGCGCGGTGCGCGTCCCAGCCGCCGTCGACGTCCAGCCGGCTCTCCCAGCGGCGCTTGCCGATCAGGCTGCGGCGCAGCGACTCGTCGCCGCCGGCCACGTGCCGGCCTTCGAGCCGCGTGAAGCGGTATTCGGCGTCGAGCTCCCAGTACCAGTCGGAGGAGAGGTGGGTCAGGCTGCGAAAGCGCGCCTCGCTCTCGCGCACCGCCTGCTCGGCGTCGGCACGCTCGAGATACTGGCCGATCAGGGTGGCGATGACGTGCAGCGCCTGCTGCAGGCGCTTGTGCGGCGGGCGGATGCGGCGGCAGGTGAAGTCGAGCACGCCCATGACGCGTCCGCCGGCGCGCACCGGGAAGAGCACCGCGGCGCGCAGGCCGGTGGCGAGCGAGAGCTCCCTGCGGAAGGCACGCGGGTCTGCCAGCGAGTCGCCGACCCACAGCGGTGCGCCGGATTGCCATGCGGCGCCGACCAGGCCGACGCCCTCGCGGAAGGCGAGCGAACTCGAGCCTTCGGCAAAAGCTTTCGCGCCTTCGTCGTCTCCGGGAGTCCAGGCAGCAAAGCGCCGCAGCGATTCTCCGTCGGCCTTCCAGAACTGGCCGCAGTCCCAGCCCTCGGTCTCGCAGATCGCCCGCAGCGAGGCTTGCAGGGCTTCGCGCGCGTCCTGCCCTTCGGCGAGGCAGCGGGTCACGCGGTGCTCCAGGCGCAGCAGCCGCTCGACGCGCTTCTGCGCAGTGACGTCGCGGCCGACGCCGCGGTAGCCGGTGAAGCGGCCGCGCGAATCGAACACCGGCTCGCCGGTGACGCTGAGATAGCGCCGGCTGCCGTCCTCGAAGGTGCGCCACATGAGAACGTCGCCGAAGGGCTGGCGTGCCTCGAGCAGGGCGCGATGCTCGTCCCAGCCGCCCTCGATCGCGATGCCGGTTTCCCAGCGCTTCTTTCCCAGGCTTGCTTTCGCGCGCGCCTGCTCGGCGGCCGTGCCGCTGCGCGCCTCGACGCGCGTGAAGCGCAGCTCGCTGTCCTGCTCCCAATACCACTCGGCAGGCAGGCCCTGCAAAACGTTAGGCGCGGCGGCACGCCTGACCGACGGCGTGCGCTTGCGTGACTTCGCCATCCTTTTCCCTTACCCCCGCCGCGAATTTACCTCAAAGCAGGTGGGCGATGGAGTTGGCGTAGTAGCCGAGCAGCGCTTGCTCGGCGGCGTTGGTGGAGAACAGGCCGCCCTTTTCCTCGACCACGTGGCGCAGGCGCAGCATGCGCAGGCCGACCGTCAGCGCGTAGTCGAGGTCGCCGCGCGGCACGTAGACCCGGGCCCCCGCGGCCTGCAGGCGCCCGAGGAGCCGCTCCACCTCGGCCTTGAGCTCGAGCTCGGAGAAAGCGCGTCCCGGGTTGTCGCGGAACACGCTCGCCATCAGCGCCACCGGCACCACCGGCACGACGCGGCCCACCGCCTGCATCAGATCCTTGCCGAGGCTCGCCATCGCCTGCCTTCGGGTATCGCCGCTGAGCTTCTGAAAATCGATGCCACGCTTTCCGCAGTAGTCGCGCATCGAGATCGGCGAGCCGAAGTTGACGCAGGCGTAGCCGAAGCGGTGCCATTCGCTGCGCACCATCAGCAGCAGGTTGTGCAGCACGAAGCCGAAGGTGCCGGAAACCGTGCGTATCCGCCCGGCCTTCTTGCCGTCGAGCGAGGCGAGCAGGGTGCGGTCCTCGAGCACGCGGTCGTAGTTCAGGCCGAGGGGCACGAACACCAGGTCGCGCTCGCCGTCGAGGCGAAAGCCCCGCATCATGTAGTCGAGGACGCCGAGCCGCGGCTCGCGCAGCTTGCCGTCGCGCGACAGGCCGCCCTCCGGGAACACCGCCTGCGGCACCCCGGCCTCGGTCGCCATCGCGATGTAGCGCTCGAGTACGCGGCGGTAGAGATCGTCGCCGGAATTGCGCCGGACGAAATAGGCGCCCATGGCGCGGATCAGCGCCGAGAGCGGCCAGAGCCGCGCCCACTCGCCGACCGCGTAAGAGAGCGCCGCCTGGTCGGCGGCCAGGTAGCCGGCGAGGATGTAGTCCATGTTCGAGCGGTGGTTCATCACCAGCACCACGGTCGCGTCGGGATCGATGGCGGCGATGCCGGCCGAGTCGATGTAGCCGATGCGCACGCGGTAGAAGAGCCGCGAGACGGCGCGGCCGATCCAGTAGCCGACCCGGAAGTAAAGGTAGGCGTTGAACCTCGGCACGATCTCGCTGGCGTAGGCCTCGACCCGCTTCATCGCGGTTGCAAGCGGAATCTTTTTCTCGAGGGCAAAGCGTTCCGTTGCCTGCTGGACTTTCGGATCGGTCAGCAGGCGATGGATGAGCGCCTGGCGGCGGGTACGCTGGAACGGCCGGATGCCGATGCGTAGTCGCTGTGAAAGCTGATCGATGACCCTATTACCGGGCTGCGTCGCCATCCAGCGCAGCGCCGGCACGAGAACATGCTCGATCAGCGCCCAGGCGGCGAGAGCGAGAAGCACCGCCGCGGCCCAGAACGGCAGCTCGATGTGGCTCACCGGCGCCTTTCCCGATAGAACAGATAGAGGCCGCTGGCAATGACGATCGCCGCGCCGACCCACACCGCGGGGCCGGGCACATCGCCGAAGACGAGGTAGCCGATCAGCGCCATGTAGAACACTTGTTGGTAGAGGAAGGGCGCAATCACGGTCGAAGGGGCGTAGCGGTGCGCGAGCGCGAGCAGATAGTGGCCGGTCGCGCCGAACACTCCCATCAGGCATGCAAGCGTCCACTCGATCGCGGTGTCGGGCATTTCCCAGGCGGCGAGGGCGAAAGGCGCGAGACCGATCGCGGCGCCCACCGCGGGCAGGTACTGGATGGTCTCCGGCGAGTCGTACGCGGCAAGACGCCGCGTCATCATCATGAACATCGCGTAGAGCACGGCGTTGACGAGCGAGGCGAGCATCGCCGGATGGAAGTCCGCGCTCCACGGGTGAACGATCACCAGCACGCCGGCAAAGCCGGCGATGATCGCGATCCAGCGGCCGGCGTCGAGCTTCTCGCCCAGCAGCGGTGCGCCGAGCAGGGCGATGATCAGCGGCACGGTAAAGAAGATCGACGACGTGACGGTGAGCTGCAGGTACTGCAGCGCCCAGAAGTTGATGCCGGTCATCGCGATGAACATGAGCGCGCGCAAGACATGCCAGCGCAGGTGGTTGGTTCTGACCAGCGCAAGGCCCCTCAACGGGAAGAGCACGGCGCCGGCCACCACGGCGTGGATCGCGAAACGCAGCCAGACCACCATGATCACCGGCATGCTGCCGACCAGCCATTTCGCGCTGCCGTCGAGCAGCGAGAAGAGCAGGTACGTCAGCGAGACGATACCGATGCCGGTGAGGCGGTTACGGGCGCTGTCGGCCTGGAGCACGGAGATTCATTACCACGGAACGGTCGAACCGTCGTGCGAGAGGAATTTTCCGGAGTCCGAGGCCTTCAGGCCGGCGATCACTTTGCGCAGGCCGACGACCGAGGTTTGCGGCGAAAGCGGCGCGCCGGCGCCGCCCATGTCGGTGCGCACCCAGCCCGGGCTGAGCGCAACGATTTTGATGCCGCGCGAGGCGAGCGTGACGGCAAGCCCCTTGGCGAGCATGTTCAGGGCGGCCTTGCTGGTGGAGTAGGGCAGCGTCATGCCGCTCGATTCCGCAATCGAGCCAAGGCGGCTGGACATGACCGCGATCACCTTGCGCTCGCTGGCGGCGACGTTGTCGACCAGCGCCTCGATCACCGACGCCACGCCGAGCAGGTTGACGCGCAACACGTCCTGCCACGTTTCGTAGTCGAAGCTGCCGAGCGCGGCGCCGCGCTTGCCCGCGATGCCGGCGTTGCAGAAGAGGACATCGATCGGCACGTCCTTCAGCCTGGCCGCGAGGCGGCTGACCTGGCCGCGGTCGGTCACGTCGAGTGGGTACTCGGCCCTGGCGCCGCGCTCGGTGCCGATGACGCGCCAGCCGTCGGCGGCGTACTGCCGCGCCAGCTCCTCGCCGAGGCCTCTACCCGCGCCGGTGATGAGGATCGTCGGCATGCGCGTCGCGCAGATAGACGGTGAGATCGGTCGTCGGCGGTCGCGCCGGCACCTGGTAGAAGAGGTCGGCGACGAAGCCGCGGTGATAAGTGGTGTGGTTGACGAGGTGCATGAGGATCTGCAGCCGCGTCATCTTCCCGTCGCCGCCGCCGACGAAGGTGAAGCCGACTTCCTCGTCGAGCTGCGCCGCCGTCACGCGCTCGCTCCAGGCGACGTACCAGGCGTCGACCTCCTGCTGCGCGCGCCAGAGCTCTTCGAGCGGCGGGTGATCCTGCGTGTTGCGAGCGCCGTAGCCGTGCGGCCGGCCTTCGAGGTGCGCCTGGAAGATCCGGTCGATGACGTAGTTGTGGTTGAGCGTATGCACCATGTTCTTGAACAGCGTCTGGCGCGACTTGGTCGCTTCGTCGGCGGGCAGCGCGGCGACCGCGTCGAACATCAGCCGGTTCGCCCACGCGTTGTAGCGCGCGAGCATGCTCGCCTGGCCGCTCATCCGGTCACCAGCGCGACGGCGAACCCGTCGTAGCCCTTGATCCCCACGGTCTGCAGCGCGGTGGCGCTGACGCGTTTCTCCGCCGCGATCAGGTCGTTCAGGCGCCGCACACCCTGCACGCTGGTATCGCGCGAGCGTGCGTCGATCACCTTGCCGTCGCGCACCACGTTGTCGACCACGATCACGCTGCCGGGGCGCGAGAGCTTGAGCGCCCAGGTGAAGTACTCGGCGTTGTTCTGCTTGTCCGCGTCGATGAAGGTGAAGTCGAATGGACCCTGGAGCGACGGCAGCGTGGCGAGCGCCTGACCGACGCGCACTTCGACTTTCGCGCCCAGTCCCGCGCGCTCGAGGTTCTTGCGGGCGACCTCCGCGTGTTTTGCCACCGCCTCCAGACTGATGAGCTTGCCGCCTTCCGGAAGGGCTCGCGCCATCCAGATGGCGCTATAGCCGCCGAGTGTGCCGATTTCGAGGATCCGCTTCGCATTGACGAGACGCGCGAGGATCCAGAGCAGCTTGCCATGCGACGGCGAGACGCTGATGGCGGGCAGGCCGGCCTTGTCGCTCGCTTCGAGCGCGGAGGTGAGCGCATCGTCGGGCTGCACCAGCGTGTCGGCGATGTACTGGTCGACCTTGTCCCAGAGTTCCATGTTCAGCAGCGCTCGACGCGATCGCCAACGCGGACGGTGCCTTCCTTCAGTACGCGCGCATAGAGCCGGCTCCAACCCGGATGCGCCTTCTGCGAGACACGCCCGGTGCGGCGGTCGCGAAACGAAGCGGCGATGATGTTGCAGGGTGCGGCGTAGCCGGTCAGCTCGAGACGCACTTCACCGACGGCGTACCGGGCGCCGGGAATCATCTCGCTCCAGGCGACGCCGCCCAAGGTCAGGTTCTCGCCGATGGTGCCGGCGCCGATCGGGTGGCCTTCCGCCTGCAACGCTTCGATCAGATCCTGCGAATAGAGGCAGACCGCGCGCGTCGGGCCGCCGTGATTTTCGAGGTCGCGCTGGCGATCTCCCTCCAGTCCGTTGGCGGTAATGGCGCAGGCTGGCGTGGAATGCTTCGGCACGCCGCCCTTCGAGATATTGATCGAAAGCAGCGTCGCCATCAGAGCGCCGCGATCACCGCGCGCGTCACATCCAAAGTGCGCGCCGTGCCGCCGAGATCGGGCGTGAAGACCTTCTTCGCCGTCGCCGCCTCGATGGCCTTCATCAGCCGCGCCGCCGCCTTCGCCTCGCCCAGGTGCTCGAGCATCATCGACGCGGTCCAGAAGGTGGCGATCGGGTTGGCGATGCCCTTGCCGGTGATGTCGAACGCCGAGCCGTGGATCGGCTCGAACATCGACGGAAACGTCCGCTCCGGGTTCAGGTTCGCGGTGGGCGCGATGCCGAGCGAGCCCGAGAGCGCCGCGGCGAGGTCGGAGAGGATGTCGGCGTGCAGGTTGCTCGCGACAACGGTATCGATCGATTCCGGCTTCAGCACCATGCGCGTGGTCATCGCGTCGACCAGCACCCGCTCGGTCTGGATGTCGGGGTAGCCCTCCTGCACGTCGTCGCAGACTTCGTCCCAGAGCACCATGCCGTGGCGCTGGGCGTTCGACTTGGTGACGAGCGTGAGGTGCTTCTTCCGCTTCCTCGCCATCTCGAAGGCGAAGCGGTGCACGCGCTCGATGCCTTTGCGCGTGAACACCGACGTTTCCGTCGCCAGCTCTTCCGGCAGTCCCTTGTGCACGCGGCCGCCGGAGCCGGAATACTCGCCTTCGGTGTTCTCGCGCACGATCACCCAGTCGATCGCCTTGCCTTTGTCCAGAGGCGAAGTGATGCCGGGCAGGACCCGCGAAGGCCGTACGTTCGCGTACTGGTCGAAGCCCTGGCAGATCGGCAGGCGCAGGCCCCAGAGAGAGATGTGGTCGGGCACGTCGGGCGCGCCGACCGCGCCGAAGAAGATGGCATCGAACTTCTTCAGCCGCTCGAGGCCGCCCTCGGGGATGTAGGCGCCTTCCTTCTGGTAGCGGGCCGAGCTCCAGTCGAAATGCTCGAATTCCAGGCGAAAGCCGTCCTGCAGCTTCTGCAGGACCTCGATGCCGGCGGGAATGACTTCATTGCCGATCCCGTCACCCGGGATGGAGGCGATCCGATAGGATTTCACCGCTCGATTCTAAATGGGAGGCGGGATGAGAACGATGCTTTGCTTTCTCGCGGCGGTTTCGCTTCCGGCGCTCGCCGGCGACATCGACCGGACGATCGCGGACTTCAAGACGCCGGAGCAGATCAAGTGGGTGCGCAACGCGGCGGGGACCAACGAGCAGGCGGTGCTGTTCGGCGATCCGGCCAAGCCCGGGCCGTACGTGGTGCGCCTGCGCTGGCTGAAAGGCAACATGAGCCGGCCGCACTACCACGAGCACGACCGCTTCTTCGTCGTCATCTCGGGCACCTGGTGGGTGGGGACGGGCGACAAGTTCGATCCCGAGAGCACGGTGCCGGTGCCCGCGGGCAGCTACGTCGTGCACTACGGCAAGAAGATCCACTTCGACGGCGCGAAGGACGAGGAAACGGTGATCCAGGTCTGGGGCATGGGCCCCGCGACGGCGATTCCGGCGGAGAAGAAGTAGCCCGCTAGGCCGCGACCTTGCTCTGCGCGCGGATCGCTTCGGCGACCGCGGCGCCGACCTGCGAGGTGCTCGCCTTGCCCTTCATGTCGGGCGTGTGCGGACCGTCGATGATGACGCGCTCGATGGCGCGCAGGACGTCGGCCGCCGCCTCGGAGTGGCCGAGGTGCTCGAGCATCAGCGCTCCCGACCAGATGGTCGCGAGCGGGTTGGCGATTTTCTTGCCGGCGATGTCGGGCGCCGAGCCGTGCACCGGCTCGAAGATCGACGGGTAGAGCTTCTCGGGATTGATGTTTCCCGAGGCGGCGATGCCGATCGTGCCCGCGGTCGCCGGGCCGAGGTCGGAAAGGATGTCGCCGAAGAGGTTGGACGCGACGATGACGTCGAAACGGTCGGGGTTCAGCACCAGCTGGATGCTCAGGCCGTCGACGTGGTACTGGTCGGTCTTCACGTCGGCATAGTTCTTCTTCATTTCCGCGAAGCGCTCGTCCCAATACGGCATGGTGATGGTGATGCCGTTCGACTTGGTGCACGAAGTGAGGTGCTTGTCGCGCTTGCGCGCGAGCTCGAACGAATACTTCATGATGCGATCGACGCCCTTGCGGCTGAACACGGACTGCTGCATCACCACCTCGTCGGGCGTGCCTTCCTTGTAGCGACCGCCGACGTTGCCGTATTCGCCCTCGGTGTTCTCGCGCACGACGACGTAGTCGATGTCGCCGGGCTTGCGGCCGGCGAGCGGGCAGGGCATGCCTTCGAACAGGCGCACCGGGCGCAGGTTGACGTACAGGTCGAACCAGCGCCGGAAGTTGATCAGCAGGCCCCATGCCGAGATGTGATCGGGGACGATCGACGGATTGCCGACCGCGCCGAAGAACACCGCATCGTGCTTGCGCAGGATGTCGGGCGCGTCCTCGGGACACATGCGGCCGTGCGCCTTGTACCAGTCGCAGCTCCACGGGAATTCCTGCCAGCGGAAACGGATGCCGTGCTTCGCGCCGACGGCTTCCAGCACGCGCACGCCTTCGGGAATGACCTCGCGACCGATGCCGTCGCCGGGGATGACTGCGATGGAATGTTGGTTCATCGAAAAATTTTAACCCTACAATCCGCCATGCGCTTCGCCGCCCTGGAAATGTCGACCGATTGGTGCTCGGTCGCCCTCTGGATGGACGGCGAGATCCGTGCGCTCGAGCGGCGGGCGCCCAACCGGCATTCGGAGTTCGCGCTGCCCATGCTGGAATCGCTGATGAAGGACGTCGGCCGCCTGGATGCCATCGCCTTTGGCGCGGGTCCGGGGTCGTTTACCGGCCTTAGGATCGCCTGCGGCCTCGCGCAAGGCCTCGCCTTTGCGCACGGGCTGCCCGTGCTCGGCGTCTCCACGCTCGAGGCGGTCGCGGAAGAGGCGGGCGGATCGCGCGTCGTCGCCTGCCTCGATGCCCGCATGCGCGAGGTGTACTATGCGGCGCTCGAAAAAAAGGGCTATCGCTGGATGGAAGTGATCGCCGCGCAATGCGTGCCGCCGGATGCGGCGCCGAGGCCCTCCGGAGAAGGCTGGATTGGCGCGGGCAGCGGTTTCGCCGCCTATGGAAACCTCGGCTTGCAGAAGGTCCTGCCGGAAGTGCATCCGACGGCGAGCGCCGTGGCGCGGCTCGCGGCGCCGCGGCTCGCGGCGGGCGAGGGGACGGATGCCGCGCTCGCCGTTCCCGTGTACCTGCGCGACAAGGTCGCGCTGACCCTTGAGGAGCAGCGGCGATGAGCGCGGTGCTCAAGGACGCGCCGCGCCTCTCGCCGATGCGGGAGGCGGATCTCGAGGAAGTGATGGCGATCGAGAATGCGATCTACAGCCATCCGTGGACGCGCGGAAATTTCGTCGACTCGCTCAGCGCCGGCTACGAGTGCCGCTGCCTGCGGCTGGGCGCCGAGCTGCTCGGCTATTTCGTCCTCATGGTCGCGGCACAGGAGGCGCACCTTCTCAACCTCTCCATCGCCGCGCCCCACCAGCGGCGCGGCCTGGGCAGCGGCCTCCTGCAGGAAGCGGCCGATCTCGCGCAGCGTCTGGGCGCGCGCAACGTATTCCTCGAGGTGCGGCCGAGCAACCGCGGCGCCCAGGCGCTCTACACGCGCTTTGGCTTCCGCAAGATCGCTACGCGACGGGGCTACTACCCGGCGCACGCCGGCCGCGAGGATGCTCTTGTCTTGACGCTGCCGCTCACGTGACGCGCCGTCACGAGATTCTGCGCGAGATGGGTTTGACGCCCGTCTGGAGGTTGCGGCAAGAACCGGCGCCAGTCGTCGAAGACAATGGCTGGATAGAAATCAAAAAAGCCGTTCCTGCCTGCACGGCGTGCGGGTTGCACAAGACCCGCGCGCAAACGGTCCTGGGTGTCGGCGACGAGCAGGCGGACTGGCTGTTCATCGGCGAGGCACCCGGCGCGGAAGAGGATCGGCTCGGCGAGCCCTTTGTCGGCCAGGCGGGCAAGCTGCTCGACAACATGCTGGCAGCGATCGGCCTCAACCGCGCGAAGAACGTCTACATCTGCAACGTGCTGAAGTGCCGGCCGCCGGGCAACCGCAACCCCGAGCCCGACGAGGTGGCGAAGTGCACGCCGCATCTGACCAGGCAGATTGCGCTCATCCAGCCGAAGCTCATCATCGCGATGGGACGGTTCGCCGCGCAGACGCTGCTCAACAGCGATGCCAGCATCGCCAGCCTGCGCGGGCGGCTACATCAATACTCGGGATTGCCGCTGATCGTGACCTACCATCCGGCCTACCTGCTGCGAAACCTTCCGGACAAGTCCAAGGCTTGGGAAGACCTCGTCTTTGCCCGGAAGACGATGCAGTCGCTCTGACTCAGGTACCGCGACCCCAGATGCCGCAGTAGCGGCGGACGACGAGCGGCAAGCCGTTCTCGTAGCCGGGCCACTTCTCGTACTTCGGCAGCTTCACTTCCTTCTCGGCCTGGTCCCAGCACTTGCCTTCGCGCGCGGCGGCTTTCACCGTCTCCGACGCGTAACGCAGGAAGTCGAGCTGATCCTGCGCGTCCTGCTTGGTGCCGAGGCGATCGCCCGGCCCGGGATGACCGGGAATCAGTCGCTCCCAGTCCATGGCGAGCACCTGCTTGATCGAGTCCTCGACCTCGAGCGGGTAGAAGTCGATCATGCCGCGCCCGGGCACCTGCCCGACGGGCAGGAAGTCGACGGCGAACAGGATCTTCTCCTTCGGCAGGCGCATGACGATCGTGCTGTCGGAGTGGTTGAGGCCGACGTAGGTGAGCTCGAGCGCGGTGCCTCCCAGCCTCAGCGTGCGCTGCTTCGAGAAGGTCTCGTCGGGCGGCACCATCTGCGGATCGTTCTGCGCCTGGATGCGGTCCTTGGTCTTCTTGTGCGCCACGATCGTCGCGCCGGCGTCCTTGAACGGCTTGCCGCCCGAGATGTGGTCGTTGTGGTGGTGGCTGTAGACGAGGTACTTGATCGGCTTGTCGGTGACCTTCTTGATCTCCTCGATGTAGGTCTTGACCATCTCCGGCCGGCCGTAGCCGATCGGGTCGGTGGCGATCACGCCATCCTTGGTGACGATGAACATCGACTGGTGGCCGCCGGCGCGGAAGATGTAGACGTTGTCGGTGCCTTCGACCTTGGTGGTCTGGTACGCCGGCCGCGGCGCCTGCGCCAGCACGGGCAGGGCGAGCATGGTCAGCATTGCTGCTAGCGAAAGACGTTTCATGGACTCCTCCTCTTTGGGGCAGAACAGCCCCAGCCCGGCATTATTCCCCAGGACGGGCCGCGGGGTGCGGGTGGGGATCCTCGGCGCGCGCGAAAGCGAGCAGGCGGTCGACCTCCTCGCGGTGCACGCGGTGGTTGCGCACGTACCACCACTGCACCAGCGCCATCGTGCCGGCGACGAACATGCCGAAGAACAGGATCACGAGGTAGATCGAATGACCGATGTTCAGCAGCAGCGAATAGACCGCGATCATGACGAGGATCGAGCTGTTCTCGTTGAAGTTCTGCACCGCGATCGAGCGGCCGGCGCCCACCAGGTGGTGGCCGCGGTGCTGCAGCAGCGCGTTCATCGGCACGACGAAGAATCCGGCGAGCGCGCCGATGATCACGAGCAGGATGATCGCCAGCCACAGCTGGCCGACGAAATTCATGACGATGACAATCAGGCCCATGGCGATGCCGAGCGGGATGACGCGCACCGACTTGTCGAGCGAGACCCAGAGCGAGGCGAACACCGCGCCGAGCGCCATGCCGATCGCCGTCACCCCTTGCAGCATCGCCGCCTTCGACAGGTCGTAGCCGAGCGCCGCGCGCGCCCATTCGATGACGATGAACTGTAGTGTTGCGCCGGCGCCCCAGAAGAGCGTAGTCACGGCAAGCGAGATCTGGCCCAGGCGGTCGCGCCACAGGTGGCCGACGCAGCGCGTGAAATCGCGCAGGGTGTCGATCGGGTGCGCCGGCAGGGGCTTCATCGCCACACCGGTCAGCGGCACGCGCAGGTTGAACAGCGCCGCGATCGCGTAGATGAGGGCAATCAGCGCTATCGCCGCCTCGGCTGGCGTGTCGATCGGCGTCTCGACCAGGGGCAGGTCCAGGTTGAGCAGCACTCCGGCGACGCGCGCGTGGATCAGCACGCCGCCGAGCACCGTACCGAGGATGATCGAGGTCACTGTCAGGCCCTCGATCCAGCCGTTGGCGACCACCAGTTTGCTGTGCGGCAGGTACTCGGTGAGGATGCCGTACTTTGCGGGCGAGTAGGCTGCGGCGCCGAGGCCGACGATGGCGTAGGCAGCAAGCGGTTCGAGGCCCCACAGCATCGCCAGGCAGCCGACGATCTTCACCGTGTTCGCCAGAAACATCACCTGGCCCTTCGGCAGGCGGTCGGCGAAGGCGCCGACATACGGGGCAAGCAGGACGTAGGAGATGACGAAGAAGAACTTCAGGTACGGCGTGAGCCACGACGGCGCGTCCGCCTGCATCAGGAGAGCGATGGCGGCGACGAGCAGCGCGTTGTCGGCGAGCGAGGAGAAGAACTGCGCCGCCATGATGATGTAAAACCCGGAGCTCATCAGCCTTTCAGAGGGGGTTTTCTTCTTCTAGGGCGGACGTTTATAGCACAATAAGACGCATGCCTCGCCCGATCCGCGCCACCATTTCCGCCGGCGCGCTGGAACGCAATCTGCACATCGCCAAGACGCACGCGAAAGGCGCCAAGGTGTGGGCGGTCGTCAAGGCCAACGCCTACGGCCACGGCCTCGAGCGCGCGGCGCGCGCGTTCGCCGCGGCCGACGGTTTCGCGGTGCTCGATTTCCAGGAAGCGGCGCGCCTGCGGCTCGCCGGCGTCACCAAGCCGATCCTGATGCTGGAAGGTTTCTTCAAGGCGGGCGACATTCCGCTGCTGCACAAGTACGGCCTCACGCCCGTGATCCACAATCCGGAGCAGGTGGAGTTGTTCAAGGCGGCGCCGCACCCCGGCGAACTCGAGGTCTATCTGAAGGTGAACAGCGGCATGAACCGTCTCGGCTTCGCGACCGACGGCGTGCGCCCCGCGTACAACGCGATTCGCATGCATCCTCATGTGAAGAGCGTGACCCTCATGACGCATTTCGCCGATGCCGATGGTGCGGGCGGCGTGAAGGATCAGCTCGCCTGGTTCCAGGAATTGACAAAAGATTACGCCGTGCCGCGCTCGCTCGCGAACTCGGCAGCGCTGATCCGCTTCCCGGAAGCGCGCGGCGACTGGGTGCGCCCGGGAATCATGCTCTACGGTTGCTCGCCGTTTGCGGAGCGCACTGCCGAATCGCTCGACCTGCGGCCGGCGATGACGCTCACGTCCGAGATCATCGCCACGCAGCACCTGCATGCCGGCGAGCGCG